>VXMU01000077.1 GCA_009840945.1 Chloroflexota bacterium
CCACTCCCCCCTCTGGCGTTTTGTCTGGGGGGCTCGCCGTTGTTATAACGTCCCCGGTGTATAACTCCCCTCAGGGCCGTGTGCGGCGCAGGGGGAATGCGCCGCACGCAACGCCGGGGGGCAACCATGGATATCCAGGCCGGGCTTGAGCGCGCCTTCCACCCGAAGGTGGTGGCGGTCGTCGGGGCGAAGCAGGACAACGACTATATGTGGCTGCGGGCGCACGGCCCGTTCAAGGAGTTCGGCGGCAAGGTCTACCACGTCAACATCGACGAGCGTGAGTGGCCGGGCGCCGAGGAGCTCGGGTTCCAGAACGTCTCGAGCATCCTCGACATCCCCGAGCCGGTGGACTACGTCGCCATCTCGGTGCCGAACGTCGTCGTGCCGCGGGTGCTGCAGGATTGCGCGACGAAGGGCGTGGGCGGCGCGCACATCTTCGCCGCCGGCTTCGCCGAGACCGGCACCGAGCAGGGCCAGCAGCTCGAGGACGCGGTCTACCAGATCGCCACGGAGGGCGACTTCCTGGTGATCGGCCCCAACGGCATGGGCCTCTACAACCCCGCGCTCGGCATCCGGCCGGGCCGCGACGTGCCGTACGGCGAGACCGACGGGTACTTCAGTTTCCTCTCGCAGAGCGGCACGACGGCGATGAGCATCGCCTCCGGGGCGCCCGCGAACGGCATCGCCGTCTCGAAGGGCGTGAGCTTCGGTAACGGCACGGTCGTCGACGCGACCGACTACCTGCGCTACTACGCGGCCGACGAGGCGACCGAGGTGATCGGTATGTACCTCGAGGGCGTGAACGACGGTCCGGCGTTCTTCGAGGCGCTGCGCGAAGCGGCGGCCCGCAAGCCGGTGCTCGTGTGGAAGGTGGGCAGCACCACCGAGTCGGCGCGCGCGGGCTTCGCGCACACGCGCAGCGAGGCGGTGCCCTCCGAGCTGTGGGACGCCATGCTCACGGTGTGCGGCGCAATCAAGGTCTCGAGCATCGAGGAGATGCTGGAGACGGCGATGGCGCTCCGCGTCGTCGGTGACCCCGGCGTCAACGCCGCCCTCATCGCGGTGTCGGGCGGACACTCGGGCAAGATCGCCGACGTGTTCGGCCAGCAGGGCTTCCACATCCCCGCGCCGAGTCCCGAGTCGATCGAGGAGATCGCCTCCTACGCCGAGATCGAGGGCGGCAGCTTCAGTAACCCCATCGAAGGCCCCAGCGCGCGCGGTCCCGAGCGCCTCGGGCGGACCCTCGGCGTACTCGCGCGCGACGACAACTTCGACTTGCTCGTCGCGGAGTTCGGGGCGGGCGCGGTGAAGCAGGACGACAACGCGCTCGCCGAGCGCATCGAGGTGCTGCAGCAGGTCCGCGACGAGCAGCCGGACAAGCCGATCGTGACGGTGCTGAGCACCGACATCCCGTACGTCGAGGGCGTCGACATCCAGGGCGTGGCACGCGAGTTCTTCGAGGCCGGGCTGCCGTGCTTCCTGAGCATGGAGCGCGGCGCGGTCGCGCTTCGCAAGGCGCGCGAGTTCCAGCAACGCTCGACCTGGCTGCTGCCGAACAGCGCGTGATCGGGACGACTCGAGGCGGGCTCGCGCGATGAGCGCGAACGAACCGGCCGAACGACCGACCGCCGCGACCGGCGGAGACGCCGGATCGGACGGTTCGACGCCCACGGACGGGGCGGGCGGAGCGGGCGGGCCGGAGCCGCCGCGCCGGCGGTTCCTGCTCAAGCGCCGCCCGGTCATCTTCTACGGCTGGTGGGTGGTGCTCTCGGGTACCGCGATCATGGCCCTGATGGGCGCCTTCTCGTACTACGGGATGGGCGTCTTCTTCAACTCGATCAAGGACGACCTCGGGTGGAGCGCCGCCGCGCTCGGCGCCGCGTTGTCGCTCGCGAGGATCCAGGGTGGCGTCCTCGCGCCGGGGGTCGGCTTCCTCATCGACAGGTACGGCTCGCAGAAGCTCGTGCTGATTGGCGTGGTGCTGAGCGGGCTCGGCTTCATCCTCCTGGGCCAGACGATGTCCGTCGTCTACTTCTACATCATCTTCGTGTTCCTGGTGCAGGGCGGGGTCAGCGCCGGGATGGGCAACGCGCCCATGGCCGCGGTGACGAACTGGTTCTACCGGCGCCGCGCCACCGCGCACGGGGTGATGAACCTGGGGCTGAGCTTCGGCGGCATCCTCGCGCTGCCGCTGGCCTGGATCATCGAGGCGTGGGGGTGGCGCCAGGCGCTCGTCTTTGCCGGGGCGACGATCTGGGTCGTCGGCATCCCGCTCTCGTTCGTGATCAGACACCGGCCCGAGGACTACGGCTACCTCCCGGACGGCGACGATCCCGCGGAGCGCACGGCCGAAGGCGACTTTCCGGGTGCCCAGGCGCCCGAGGAAGCGGAGTACTCGCCGTGGGAGGCGATGAAGACGCTGGCGTTCTGGAGCATCGCGCTCATGTTCTCGGCGCGGCACTTCGTGACCGGCTCGGTGGCGCTGTTCCTGATCCCGCTGCTCGAGGAGCGCGGGATGTCGCTGGCCGACGCAGCCGGGGTGCTGAGCCTGATGGCGCTGATCGGGACGCCGGGTCGCGTCGGCTTCGCGTGGCTGGGCGACCGCTACGACAAGCGCCTGGTGATCGGCTTCTGCTTCGCCTTCCAGTCGGTCGGCATCATTGGCTTCACGGCGCTGGGCGGGAACATCGGCATCCTCTTCTTCCTCATCCTCTACTCACCGACGTACTCGGGCGTGCTGCCGCTCATCCCGGCCATCCAGGCCGACTACTTCGGCCGCGAGTGGTTCGCGACGATCCGCGGGCTGATGACCCCCGTGGCGACGGCCAGCGTGGTGCTGGGCCCCATCGTCGTCGCCGGGATCCGGGACTGGACCGGCAGCTACGAGCCGGCGTTCGCGGCGCTCGGCGTCTCGAACCTCCTCGCGCTGGTCTTCGTGGCGATCACGCGACGGCCGCGCGGCGCGACGTTCCAGCCCGCCGCCTGACGCCCTGCACCCCACCCGCGCCAGCCAGACGACGGCATGGGCGGGTTGCGAGCGTCCGGAATGGGCAGACCCCCTCACCCTCACCCTCTCCCCCGCAGACGGGGGCGAGGGGATCAGAGGCGGAAGCTCAAAAGAGGCGACGTAGCAGTGTCACCGCCAGCGACACCGCGACCGAGACCACGAGTATCGAGGCCAGCGGCACGTAGACGCGCACGCTGCCGTCGCCGCGCTCGTAGCGGATGTCGCCGGGCAGGCTGCCGAACCAGCCGAATGCGCCGCTGACCACGAGCAGGCCGAGGGCTGCAATGGCCGCGCCCGCGACGATGAGCACCAGGCCCACCTCGCGCGTCACGTCACGCGCTCCTGCCCGGTCGCGAGGTCCATCGGGTGATGGTGTGTGGAGCGGGAGATGGGATTCGAACCCACGACCCTCTGCTTGGGAAGCAGATGCTCTACCCCTGAGCTACTCCCGCCTGTCAGCGGAAGTCCATGCTAGCAGGGAGGCCGCGCACCGTCCCGGAGGCGCGTGCGCCCTCGGAGGGCCTGTCGAGGAGGGCGCCCGTGTGACAGCGGAGGTGAAGCGCGAAGGTCAGGAAGGCCGGTCGCCCTCGTTCGAGAGGAAGCGCTCGACGTCTTCGAGCAGGTCGCTGACGGACGGGAGGCCCGAGTCGTCTTCGTCGCCCCCGCCGCCGGCGATGGACTCGTACTGCTCCTCCATCGCCTCGACGGCCTCGCGGACCTCGGCGGAGGCCTGCATCTGCTCGTCGGCCTGGGCGCGGACGTTGTCGGCTGCCTCCTCGTACTGGCCGGTCGGCGTCTCGGCGCCGATCAGCCGGTCGAGCGTGCGCGTGACGCCGAGCACGGCCATGGGGTTCGGGACGACGCCGAGGTAGTTGGGCACGAGCACCGTCATGCCGCCGATCGCCACGCCGCTCGCGGCGAGCTCGCTCGCGACCACCTCGCCGATGTCGATCGGCCCCTCGTAGGAGGGCTGGAGCTGCGGCAGGCCGAGCTCGCCGGAGAGCTCCTCGCTGGTGGTGGTGAGGCGCAGGAGCACCGGCCGCGTGTGCGGCACGTTCGCCGGGAACGAGCGCAGGATCAGCACCGCCTCCACGTCGACGGACCGCGCGAAGCTCGTGAGCTCCTCGCTGAAGTGCCGCCATCGCAGGTGCGGCTCGATGCCCGAGACGATGAGCGCGTCGCGTCCGCCCTCGGTGGCGCGCTCGAGGTGCACGCGGTTGCGCGGGAACTCGATGACGCGCCCCCCGTCTTCGTTCCGTACCTGGGGGCGCGACTGCGTGAAGTCGAAGAACTGCTCCGGGTCGAACTGCGCGATGGGCTGGAGGTCGTGGGAGCGGATGCGGTGCATGAGCGCCGCCGCGGCCGTGGTGTTGATCCCGTTCTTGCGCACGAATGACGCCACCAGCAGCGGCTTGTGCAGCGTCCCGACGTCCTCGAGTCGACGCAGGATCTCGGACTCAGTCATCCCGGGCCTCCTTCCAGCAGCCTACTCGCCCGGAGGCGACCACCGGTACGTGGTGGGCTGCGCCCGCCACACGCGGTCCGCGGCGCGCTCCTCGATGAGCTCGACGACGTCGCCGCTGCGCACGGTGCCCTCTTCGAGCACGCGCGCGTAGACGCGGCTGCACCCGGGGTGCGTCTGGTGGTTCATGCGGTTGAAATCACCGCCCGCGAACCACTGCGCGTTCTTGTTGCAGGGGGCCGTGTAGGAGCTGACCTCGACCAGCACCTCGTCGCCGAGCCGCAGTCGCGCGCCCGGGACGACGCGCGACCAGTCGAGGCCGGCCACCGTCACGTTCTCGCCCGCGCTGCCCGGCGCGATGGGGTGGCCCTCCGCCTGGAACTCCTCGATGCGTTCGAGGGCGAAGAGGCAGAGCGCGCGCTCGGGGCCGCCGTGGTGGCGGCGGTCGGCCTGCGCGTCGCCGTCCATCCCGCCGAGGCGGACACGCGCCTCCTCGACGGGCAGCTTGGGCACGCCGCCGCCCGAGACGTTGAGCTGATGCACCGTGCCGTGGCGTGCGGACGCAACCATCGCGGCCCCTCCCCGTGGCTACATCGTACCAACAAGCCCGCGCAGTCGATGCCGCTGGCGTACAGAGCGACGCCTCGTACGCTGGCAGGGGCGGTCGGGCGACCGCGCGAGTGGTGGGGAGACATCATGCAGCGATGGCCAGGCCATCTCACGATCCTCGGTGTGCTTGCGGCCGCGGCGCTCGTCGCGGGCTGCGGCGGCTCGGACGACACAGCGGCGAGCCCGACGCGCACGCCGACCGCGACGCCGCCCCCGGCCGCGACCCCGATCGCCCCGCCGGCGACCGCCACCCCGGCGAGCGGGGACGCGGTGGAAGCAGCCAACACGCGGGCCGAGGAGCTCCAGGCGCAAGCGCCGGATGGCGTCGTGATCGTCGTGGGCATCGAGTGGGCCTTCGGGACCGCGCTGGCCTCCGCCTCCGCGGGCGAGGTGACCTTCGAGATGCTCAACGAAGGCGCGGTCGTCCACGACCTCTGGGTCGTACGCACGGACCTCGCCTACGACCAGCTTCCGGTCGAGGGCGGCGTCGCCGTGACCGGCGGCGCACACGAGGTGATCGACAAGGTCCTGGAAACCGACGCGGGCACGACCGTGAGCCTCACGGTCGTTCTCGAACCCGGGAACTACGCGCTGATCTGCAACATCCCGGCGCACTACCAGCTCGGGATGCGGGCCCCGTTCACTATCGAGTGAGGCCCCCTCGCCACGGAGTGATCGCAGCCTCGCGGCGCGACCCCTTCACAGGGCTCACGCGAGGGGTGTATCGTCGCGCCAAGAGAGAGCATCGCTCTAGGTTACGAAGGGAGTCCGCTATGGCTGACTGCATCGTCTGCGGCGCTGAGGTCACCGACGACGACCAGAACAACTTCCGCTGGTTCCACAGCGACGGGAAGTGGTACCGCTTCGAAGACATCGGCTGCCGGAACCGCTTCATCGGCAACCCCGAGAGGTATCTGAACCCCGAGGAAGCCGAGGCGTCGTAGCCGCACCGTCCGCTCGATCCCCATCGAGCACAAGCATGGCGGTATTGCCGTGCGCCCCGGGCCTGCACGTAACGTGTGGGCCCGTGGACACCGGGCGCACGGCAACCCGCACGCTTATCCGTCACCGCCCGACGCGTCCCGGAGAGAGCCTCGGACGCAGCCGGCCGGAAGTCGGATCCTGTGATTGCGGACACTCGATCGTCCGCTTGTCACCCTTTCATTCAGCAGTATTGATACTTGGTATCGCTCAGTGGCGGTCACGATACTGCATCTCACGTACCATGTCTACTCGCGCCCTGGAGCGCCGCGCCGCCGAATGGAGCGCCCATGACCACCGCCGCACCCGGCTCCACTGAAGTCGCCGGCTACGAGGTCGTCGTCGGCCTCGAGGTGCACGCGCAGCTGCGCACGCGCTCGAAGATGTTCTGCGACTGCGCCAGCGACTACTTCGCCGCGGCGCCCAACACCCGCGTGTGCGCGGTATGCCTCGGCATGCCCGGCGTGCTGCCCGTCATCAACCGCGCCGCGGTCGACCGCACGATCCTGACCGGCCTCGCCTTCGGCTCGGAGATCCCCGAGCACACCAAGTTCGACCGCAAGAACTACCCCTACCCCGACCTGATGAAGGGCTACCAGATCTCGCAGTACGACCAGCCCCTGTGCGTCGGCGGCTCGGTCCACATCGAAGCCGCCGACGAGGAGCACGAGGTGCGGCTCGAGCGTATCCACCTCGAGGAGGACACGGCGCGCCTGCTCCACCGCGAAGACGACGGCGGCTACTCGCTGCTCGACGTGAACCGCTCGGGCGTGCCGCTGATGGAGATCGTCTCTCAGCCGGACATCCGCTCGGCGACCCAGGCGGTGGCGTACCTCCGCAAGCTGCGCCAGACGCTGCGGTACCTCGAGGTCTCGGACGCCGACATGGAGAAGGGCTCGTTCCGCTGCGACGCGAACATCTCGCTGCGGAAGCCAGGCGACCCACTCGGCTCGAAGGTCGAGATCAAGAACATGAACTCGTTCCGCGCCGTCCAGCGCGCCATCGAGTTCGAGGTCGTCCGCCAGGCGGCGATCCTCGACGCGGGCGGGAGCATCGAGCAGGAGACGCGAGGCTACGTCGACGCCACCGGGCAGACCGCGAGCCAGCGCTCCAAGGAGGAGGCGCACGACTACCGCTACTTCCCCGAGCCCGACCTCCCGCCGCTGTCGATCACGGCCGACCGGACCGCGGCGCTCCGCGCTCTGCTCCCGGAGCTGCCGGACGCCCGCCGAGCGCGCTTCGAGGCCGAGTACGGACTGTCGCCGGACGAAGCCCGGATCCTCGTCGAGACGCGGGCCCGCGCCGACGCCTACGAGGCCGCCGTCGCCCTCGCCGGTGACGACGACGCGCAGCGCGCCGGGCGCGCGCGGGCGGTGGCGCGGTGGTTCATCGGCGACGTGGCGGCGCTGCTGAACGAGATCGGCGGCGACGCCGAGCTGTCCGAGACGAAGCTCACGCCGGGCCACGTTGCGGGGCTCGTGCGGCTGACCGACGCCGGCACGATCACGGCGGCGACAGCCAAGGAGGTGCTCGCCGCGGCGTTCGAGTCGGGCGAGATGCCGGACGCGATCGTCGAGGCGCGCGGGCTCGGGCAGGTGCGCGACGACGCGGAGATCGCGCGCATCGCCGCCGGGGTGATCGAGGCGAACCCGAAGCCGGTCGCCGACTACCGCGGCGGCAAGGACAGCGCCATCAAGTTCCTCGTCGGCCAGGTCATGCGCGAGACGCGCGGTCGCGCCGACCCGAACGAGGCGCAGGCGGCGCTGCGCGCCGTCCTCGACGCCTGACCATGGACCGGCTGCTGCAGTCGTGGGTTGATCGATGGCCCTTCCGACGGCACGATGATGCCAAGGCGGGGTGGTCGGGAGCTCGCGTGAGCCGTGCCAACTTCGCCAAGTGGCTCTACGTGGGCCTCCACATCAAGCGCTGGCTGCTGCTGATCCTGCTCGGCGTCGTGCTCATGGCGCTCGGCATCGCCTACCTGCTGCGCGAGGTCTACGTCTCTTACGCATTCCCGGACTGGGTCGGCACGGCGACCCTGCAGTTCCTCCCCCGCTGGCTGCGAGGACTGCTCTTCATCTCCTCGGCCACCATCATCACGGTGTTCGCGACGTGGAAGCTCAACCGCTCGCTCGTCGGCGCCGTCGTCCCGCTCAACGAAGGCGAGGACCTGGTCAGCCGGATCTGGCAGCAGCGCACGCAGGACCGCGGCCCGAAGGTCGCCGTCATCGGCGGCGGCACCGGCCTCTCTACGCTCCTGCGCGGACTGAAGAGCTACACCGGCAACATCAGCGCCATCGTCACCGTGGCCGACGATGGCGGATCGAGCGGGGTGCTGCGCCGCGACCTCAACGTGATTCCGCCGGGCGACATCCGCAACTGCATCGCCGCGCTCGCCGACGCCGAGCCGCTCGTGACGCGGCTGTTCCAGTACCGCTTCGGCGACGACGCCGGGCACGGCATCGCAGGGCACTCCTTCGGCAACCTCTTCATCGTCGCGATGTCCGAGGTGACCGGGAACATGGAGGTCGCGATCCGGGAGACCTCGCGCGTGCTCGCCGTGCGCGGCCGCATCCTGCCGGCGACGCTCGCCAACATCACGCTGGGCGCACGCCTCGCCGACGGCGCGACGATCCACGGCGAGTCCGTGCTGCCCGAGGCGGGTTCGCCGATCGAGCAGGTCTTCATCGAGCCCGCCGATGCTCCCGTGAACGCCGAGGTCGTCGCGGCCCTGCTCGACGCCGACCTGATCGTGATGGGGCCCGGCTCGCTCTACACCTCGGTGCTGCCGAACCTGCTGGTGCCGGGGCTGGCCGACGCGGTCGAGGCGTCCCGGGCGCACAAGGTCTTCGTCTCGAACGTCGCGACACAGCGCGGCGAGACGGACGGCTTCAACGCCGCCGACCACTACGCCGCGATCCGCCGCCACCTCGGCAGCGACGTCGCCGACGTGGTGCTCGCGAACAGCAACTTGCCGGCCGACCCGCTCCCGGCAGAGTGGCAGTCCGAGGCGGTGCTCGCGCCCGGCGACGCCGACTACGGCGACGCGCGGCTCGTCCTCGCCGACCTCGTGGACCCCGAGCACCGCTACCGGCACGACTCCGACCGGCTGGCGGCGGCGGTCATGCGCCAGTACTACGAGCGCGACCTGCGCATCCAGGCGCCCTCGACGACGGCCGGGGCCTGATCGCGGTTTGCCCACGCCGTCAGCGGCGGCTAGCCTCGAACGACCATGGAACTGACCGACTTTCTGCACATCGCGCAGATCCTCGTCGCGATCGTCCTCATCACCATCGTGCTCATGCAGGTGAAGGGCACAGGCTTCGGCGCGGCGCTCGGCGGGGCCGACCAGAGCTTCCGCACGCGCCGAGGGATCCAGAAGTCGCTGCACCGCCTCACCATCGTCGTCGTCATCGTCTTCATCGGCTTCGCGCTGTGGGCGGTGACCGTCACCTGACGCCCGCGACCACCACGCTGCTACGGTTCCGCTGATGCGCGTCGTCTTCTTCGGCTCGCCCGACTACGCCCTCCCCACGCTGCGAGGGCTCCTCGACGCGCCCGAGGTGGATGTGGTGGCGGCCGTGACGCAGCCGGACCGACCGCGGGGCCGCTCGGGGCGGGCGGCGCCCACCCCGGTGAAGCGCCTGGCCGAGGAGGCGGGTGTGCCGGTGCTGACGCCGGAGCGCATCCGCCGCGAGCAGACCGCCACGATCGCCGTGTACGGTGCGGACGTCGGCGTCCTCGCAGCCTCGGCGCACATCCTCCCCACCCACCTGCTCGAGGCCTTCTCGCACGGGGTCCTCAACGTCCACGCCTCGCTGCTGCCGCGGCACCGCGGCGCGTCGCCCGGGGCGGCGGCGATCCTCGCCGGCGACACCGAGGCCGGCGCGACGATCATGCAGATCGTGCGGGAGCTCGACGCCGGCCCCGTGCTCGGCACGGTCACCACACCCATCGAGCCGCTCGACACCACCGCGACGCTCACGGACCGCATCGCCGAGCTGGGTGCGGCGCGGCTGGTCGAGCTCCTCGGGCCGTGGGTCGCGGGCGAGGTCGAGGCGACGCCGCAGGACGAGTCGCTGGTGACGTACGCGCCGACGCTGGCGAAGGCCGACGGCGCGCTCGACTGGGCGCGGCCCGCCGAGGAGCTGTGGCGGCGCGTGCGCGCGATGCAGCCCTGGCCCCAGGCGACCACGACGTACCGCGACGCGCCCTTCACGATCCACGAGGCGTGGCCCGTCGACGCCCCCTCGGACGCCGCTCCCGGCGAGGTGCGCGCGGGCGACGGCGCGCCGCTGGGCGACCTGCTGCCGGGCCGCGCCGCCCGGGCCGTCGTGGCGTGCGGCGAGGGCGGGCTCGCGCTGCTGCGCGTGCAGCGGGCAGGCCGGCGCGCGCTGGCGATCGAGGACTACCTCAACGGTGACCGCGACCTCATCGGCGCACGGCTCGGCGGGGACTAACCGGCCCGACTGCTAGACTCGACGCGTGCCCGCACACCTCCTCGACGACTCGCTCGCAGAGATCGAAGCCTGCCTCGACGCGTGGGGCGAGCCCGCCTACCGCGCGCGCCAGGTCGCACGCTGGGCGCTGCGTGAGGGCGTCACCTCGTTCGACGCGATGACGGACCTGCCCGCCGCGCTGCGGGCTCGGCTCGCCGAGACCTACACGCTGGCGCCGCCCGCCGAGCTCGCGCGCACGGCGGCCGACGACGGGCTCACGACGAAGGTGCTGCTGGACCTCGGCGGCTCCGAGCCGGGCGCTCCGGGCTTCGACGCGGTCGAGGCGGTGCGGATGGACTACGACCCGGACCGCCCGCCGCACGCCGCGGGCACGCGTGGCCGCTCCACCGTCTGCGTCTCGACGCAGGCGGGCTGCGCGATGGGCTGCGTCTTCTGCGCCACCGGCCAGCAGGGCTTCACGCGCAACCTCACCACCTCGGAGATCCTCGCGCAGGTGCTGCACTTCACCCGGGGCGAAGCCGGGTCGCGCGTCTCGAACGTCGTCTTCATGGGGATGGGCGAGCCGCTCGCCAACTACGGCCCAACGCTGCGCGCCGTCCGCTGGCTCATCGACCCGCACGGGCTCGACATGCGCGCGCGCGGGGTCACGATCTCGACCGTCGGCCTCGAAGCGCCGATCCGCCGCCTCGCCGCCGAGGGGCTCCAGGTCGGCCTCACCGTCTCGCTGCACGCACCCGACGACGGCCTGCGGCGACGGCTCATCCCCACCGCCGGCGGTGTGACCATCGAGGGGCTCCTCGACGCCTCACGCGAGTACGTCGAGCGGACGGGGCGGCGCGTGACGTTTGCCTACGCGCTGCTCGAAGGCGTCAACGACGAGCCCGCGCAGGCGCGCCGCCTGGCTGAGCGCGTGCGCGGGATGCGCGCCCACGTGAACCTCATCCCCTACAACCCCACGGCGGGCGAGGGCATGCGCCGGCCCTCGACGGCCCGCGTGCGCGCGTTCCAGCGCGAGCTACAGGCCGCGGGGGTCAACGCGACGGTGCGGATCGAGCGCGGCGTGGAGATCGCCGCGGCGTGCGGACAACTGCGCACGGACGTGGTCGCGGGCGGGACAACGCAGCGGCTGAGCGTGGTGGACTCCGGGACGGCGTAACGAAGCGCGGGCGGCCGCCCTACTCGCCGGAGTCCTCCGAGGAGTCCTCGGCGGCAGCGCCCTCGCCCTCTTCGCCCTCGGCCAGTTCGCCCTCTTCGCCCTCGAGCAGCTCGGCTTCCTCGACGGCATCCTCGATCTTGCGAGGCGGCTGGACGCGGACGAGCATGATGTCGGGCTCGGTCAGCACCGTGACGCCGGCCGGGAGTTCGAGGTCGGCGACGGTGAGTTGCTGGTCGATCTCTTCGAGGCCGTCGATCGAGATCTCGAAGTGCGAGGGGATGTCGGCCGGGAGGGCCTGCACGGAGACGCGGTCGGAGCCGGTGATCACGACGCCCTGGTAGGTGTGCACGGCCGGCGCCTCGCCGGTCACGGTGATCGGCACGTCCGCCTGCATCTCGCGGGTGAGGTCCACCTGGTAGAAGTCGAAGTGTTGTAGCTCGCGGGTCACCGGGTGGCGCTGCACGGAGCGGATCACGACCGGCCGCTCGCTCGACTCGCCCTCGATCTCAAGCTCGATGAGCGAGTTCAGGCCGTGCTCGGAGAGGATGCTCTCCGCGCCGCGGTACGAGAGCTGCACCGCGACCGACTCGAGGCCTCGCCCGTAGACGTTCGCCGGCAGGATGCCGTCGCCCCGCAGCTGCCTCGTGCGCTTGCCGAGCACGGACCGCGCGGTCACTGAGTATCGATCTGGCATCGAACCGGTCTCCAGTTGGTGGTCGCGTCGAGGGGCGCGTGCGCGCCAGCAGTCCACGCTATGCGTGCCCCGCTCGCAGGGTCAAGCCGAGCAGGACCGCTCCGACGTGCTACCCGCTCAGGCCGAGCCGTTCCACTTGCCGGTCAGGCCGCCTCGTTGCGAGGTCGTAGCTCGCCTGGAGGTTGATCCAGAAGTCCGGCGTGGTCCCGAACGCGCCCGAGAGCAGCCAGGCCGTCTCCGCCGTGACCCCGCGCTTCCCGCGCACGATCTCGTTCACGCGTTGCACGGGCACGCCGATGTGCTCCGCGAGCGCGACCTGCGTGAGGTCGAGGGGCTTGAGGAACTCCTCCGACAGGATCTCGCCGGGGTGGGTCGGGATGCGCTGCTCCGGCAACATGTCGCCAGCCTCCTACGCATGGTAGTCAACGACGCACACGCCGAACGCGCCACCCGACTGCCGCACTCCGACGTGCGCGCACGCGCTGGTACGATGCGTCCATGACGCCTCGACGCGCCCGCCGCCGCGATGGGTGAGCACGGCCCCGCCCTGCTGGGCGTCGACGTCGGCGGCACCTTCACCGACTTCGTGCTCTGGCGCGACGGCGTCGTCGAACTCCACAAGCGCCCCTCGACGCCGGACGACCCCTCGCGCGCCGTGCTCGCCGGCATCGACGAGATGGGCGTCGCGCCCGGCCTCGTGGTCCACGGCTCGACGGTCGCCACCAACACGGTGATCCAGCGCCGCGGCGCGCGCACCGCGCTCGTGGCGACCGAGGGCATGCGCGACCTGCTCATCATCGGGCGTCAGACCCGGCCCGACATCTACGACCTCGAACCCGTCACGCCCGATCCGCTCGTGCCCGCGGAGCGCCGCCTGGAGCTGAGCGCGCGGCTCCGGCCCGACGGATCCGTGGAGCGCCCCGCCGGGGACGCCGAGGTGCGTGCGCTCGTGCGGGCGGCGGTCGAGGCCGGCGCCGATGCGCTGGCGGTGTCGCTGCTCTACGCGTACGCGAACGCCGAGCACGAGCAACGCTTCGAGGCCCTCGCCGCCGAGGCCGGGCTCTACGTCTCGCTCTCCTCGCGCGTCTCGCCCGAGTACCGCGAGGTGGAGCGGACGGCGACGACCGTGCTCAACGCCTACGTCGGCCCGGTCATGTCCGCCTACCTCGCGCGCCTCGAGGCCGGGCTTGCCGAGCGCGGCGCGGGGACGCTGCGCGTCGTGCAGTCCGACGGCGGCTCGGCGACGCCGCAACGCGCCTCGGCGCTGCCGGTGGCGACGCTGCTCTCCGGCCCGGCCGCCGGCGTCGCGGGCGCGTTCCAGATCGCGCGGCAGGCGGGCTTCGACCGCATCATCACCTTCGACATGGGCGGCACGTCCACGGACGTCGCGCTCTGCGACGGCGCGCTGCCCGCCCGCGCGGACATCGAGGTCGCCGGGCTGCCCGCACGCACGCCGGCCGTCGACGTGCACACGGTCGGCGCGGGCGGCGGCTCAATCGCGCGGCTGGACGCCGGGGGCGCGCTCCACGTCGGTCCGCAGTCCGCCGGCGCCGACCCCGGCCCGGCCGCCTACGGCCGCGGCGAGGACTTCACCATCACCGACGCGAACCTGGTGCTCGGGCGCCTGCCGCCCGCGGGCCTCCTCGGCGGCGCGATGGCGCTCGACGCCGCCCGCTCGCGCCGCGCGGCTGAGAGCGTCGCGAGCGCGTTCGGCGGGGACGTCGAGCAGGCCGCGCGGGCCGTGCTCGACGTGGCCGTGGCGAACATGGAGCGCGCGCTGCGCGTGGTCTCCGTGCAGCGCGGCTTCGACCCGCGCGAGTTCACGCTCGTCGCCTTCGGCGGCGCGGGGCCGCTCCACGCCTGCGCGCTCGCCGAGGCCGTCGACGTGCCTCGGGTGCTGGTGCCGATGGCACCCGGCGTGATCGCCGCCCTCGGCGCGGCGGGCAGCGACCTCACCGCGACGTTCGCGCGTTCCGTGCTGCTGCCGCTTGAGGTCTCCTCGAACGCCGCGCTGCGCGACGCCCTCGCCGACGCGGGCCGCGAGGCCGCGGCACAGCTCGACCGGCCGGGCGCCGAGGTCCAGTGGGCGCTCGACGTGCGCTACCTCGGACAGTCGTATGAGCTGACTGTCGAGCTCGACGGCATCGACTCGGACGAGTCGTTCGGCCGCGCCGCCGCCGACTTCCACGCGCTCCACGAGGCGCGGTTCGCGCACCGCGACGACGCCGCGCCGCTCGAGGTCGTCAACGTGCGCGCGACGGCGCGCGCCGCCACGGGCGCGACCGCGCCCGAGCCGTCGTTCGGCGGCGAGCCCGTCGACGCGGTCAGCGTGGAGGCGTGGTTCGACGGCGAGGCACGGCAGGCGCTGCTCGTCGAGCGCGCGTCGCTGCGGCCCGGCGACCACCTCGACGGCCCCGCGCTCGTCTCCCAGCTCGACTCGACGACGGTGATCGCGCCCGGCTGGGCCGCAACCGTGGACGCGCAGGGCAACCTGGTGCTGGAGCGACGATGACCACGCCGCGCGACCTCCCTGGGCTGTCCGCCGCAGACCTCGCGATCGCGGACGCGGTGCTGTCCTCGATCGCCGAGGAGATGGGCGAGGCGCTCGGGCGGACGGCCTACTCGCCGAACATCAAGGAGCGCCGCGACTTCTCGTGCGCGGTCTTCGACCCCGAGGGCGCGATGGTCGCGCAGGCGGCGCACATGCCCGTGCACCTCGGCTCCATGCCCGCCTCGGTGCTCGCGGTGATGGAGCTCGGGCCGTTCGAGGAGGGCGACGTCTGCGCGGTCAACGACCCGTTCCTGGGCGGGACGCACCTCCCGGACCTCACGACCGTCGCGCCGGTCTTCGGGGCGTCGGGCGCGCTGATCGGCTTCGTCGCCACACGCGCGCACCACGCGGACATCGGCGGGATGGCGCCCGGCTCGATGCCCGTCGCGACCGAGCTGCTGCAGGAGGGGCTCGTCGTCCCGCCGATCCGGCTCGTGCGAGCCGGGACGCCCGAGGAGTCCGCGCTCGCGCTGTTCGTGCGCAACTCGCGCGCCCCGGACGAGCGACGCGGCGACCTCCGCGCGCAGCTCGCGGCCACGGCGCTCGGCGCCCGGCGCGTGCAGGCGGCGGCCGAGCGCTTCGGCGAGGACGGCCTCGCGCAGCGCTACGCGGCCCTCCTCGACCACGGGGAGCGCAGCATCCGCGCCGTCATCGCGGGCATCCCGGACGGCACGTACCACTTCGAGGACCGCATGGAGGACCCGCCGCCGGGCGCCGACGCGCTGTACCTGCGCCTCGCGCTCACCGTCGAGGGCGACGGCGTCCACTTCGACTTCACCGGCACCGACCCGGAGAGTGACCGCTCCTCGCTGAACGCCGTCGCCGCCGTGACGCGCTCCGCCTGCTACTACGTGATCCGCTGCCTCGCCGGCCCCGACGTCCCGACCAACGAGGGCTGCTACCGGCCGGTGCGATTCACGCTGCCGGAGCGCTCGGTCGTCGCGGCCGGGCCGCCGCGCGCGGTCTCCGCGGGCAACGTCGAGGCCTCGCAGCGCATCACGGACGTGGCGCTCGGGGCGCTCGCGCCCGCGCTGCCCGAGCGCATCCCCGCCGCCTCGCAGGGCACGATGAACAACGTCACCATCGGCGGCTACGACCGCGCGCGCAGCCGCCCGTACGCGTACTACGAGACGATCGCCGGGGGCGCCGGGGCCGGGCCTCGGCGTGATGGGCGGCCCGCCGTCCACACGCACATGACGAACACCATGAACACGCCCATCGAGGCGCTCCCGCTCGCGTACCCGTTCACCGTCGAGCGCTACGAGGTGCGAGAGGGCTCCGGCGGCGGCGGGCGGCGCCGCGGCGGCGACGGGCTGGTCCGCGAGTACGCCTTCCACGACCGTGCGACCGTCACGCTCGTAACGGAGCGGCGCGCCTTCGCCCCGTGGGGCCTCGCCGGCGGCGAGGACGGCGAGCCGGGCCGCAACGTCCTCGTGCGCGCCGACGGCACGACCGAGGAACTGCCCGCGCGGGCGCAGGTCGAGGTGGACGCTGGCGACCGCGTGCGTGTCGAGACGCCGGGCGGCGGCGGGTGGGGGAGTATGGAGCCCGGCGGGGTATCCCCGCGTTGAAATGACCGGCGGGGTATCCTCGCGCTGAAATGAACTGCGGGGTCTCCCCGCGTTGAGTCGAGCCGCGCTGTGCACGCGGTTTGACGACCCGGGCCGCGGCGCTCGCCCGCGCTCGGGCGACTGCTACAATGGATGCCGCGACGGGGACTTCGCCGATGCCCGACGACAAGGACCGGCTCGAGCGCGAGATCAACGAGATCCTCGACAAGATCGAGCAGTTCCCGACACCCGAACGACGCCGCAACCGCGCCGTGCGCCGCCACCTGCGGCGCGTCGGCGACGTGGTCTCGGCGCGGCAGCGAGCCATCGCGCGCGAGCTGTCGCGGGTGTCGCTCTCGCAGCTGCTGCTGCTGAGCTTCCTGCTGATCCTCGGATCCTTCTTCTTCCGCGGGTTCGGGCTCGGGCAGTGGGTGCTCTTCGCCGGCGTGGCGTTGCTCGTCGCCAGCGGCGCGCTGCTGCTCTTCGGCGGCGGCAAGGGCTCCGGCGAGCGTACCCAGCAGTGGCGAGGGCGCACGATCTCGTACAGCTCCGAGACCCTCGCGACGCGCCTCCGCCGCTGGTTCGGCTCCCGCAAGCCGCGGTAGGCCGACCGTCCCGGTCCCACGAGGGGCACATGGCGCCCGTTCTGTCGTACGATCGAAGGCAGTAGCGGCGGTCACCCCCCGTCGCTCTCTCCCACCACCAACCACGCGCACCCCGTGCCCGCCGAGGGTGAGATGACGCACTTCGCACGCCGGTGGCTGCCCCTCGCGCTCGCCGCGCTGCTCCTCGCCGCGTGCACGGGCGGCGACGACACACCGGCGGTCACCTCGCCCGCGACGACCCCGACCGCGACGGCCACGCCGACGCCGGCTGCCGCCACCCCTACGGAGACGCCCGAGCAGCCCGCCCCCGCGGCCTTCGCCGTGCTTGAACTCACCGACCCCGACGTCGACCGCGCGTACGAGGACATGCGCGTGCTCGCGGTGGACATCGGCATCCGCCCCGCCGGCACGGCTGACGAGCGCGAAGCGGCCGAGTACGTCGCCTCGCAGCTACGTGACGCCGGTTATGTCGTGGCCCTCGAGGAGTTCGAGACCACCTATCGCGGCGACAGCTCCACGCTCGCCGCGGCGGGCGAGGGCCCGGCGGTGCAGGCGCTCGCGCTGGCCGGGTCGCGCAACGGCACGGCGAGCGGCGCACTCGTACGTGCGGGCCTCGGGTCGCCCGAGGCCTTCCGCGACGTCGACGTGGACGGCGCGATCGCGCTCCTCGACCGAGGGCTGATCCCGTTCCGCGACAAGGCCGTCGAAGCGCAGCGCGCCGGCGCCATCGGCGTCGTCATCGTCAACAGCGAGCCGGGGCTCTTCGGCGGCACGCTCGGCGAGTTGTCCGGCGTGACGATCCCGGTGATCGGCGTCGCCGGGCGCGCGCGCGAGGCGCTGCGGACGCTCGCCGAGGACGGCACGACCGTCACAGTGACCGCCGACGTGGGGCAGCAGTCCGTCACCTCACAGAACGTGGTCGGCCGCAACGGCGACTGCCGCGGGTACCTCGGCGCGCACTACGACTCCGTCCCCTACGGCCCGGGCGCGAACGACAACGCCTCCGGCACCGCGCTCATCATCGAGCTGGCGCGCACCCACCGCGTCGAGGGGCTGTGCGTGATCGCGTTCGGCGCGGAGGAGGTCGGCCTGCACGGCTCGCGCGCCTTCGTCGACGCGCACGACGTCTCGGACGCGCTGTTCCTGCTGAACTTCGACATGGTGGCGCGGATCGGGCAGCGCGCGATGGACGGCGCCCGCTTCATCCCCGCCACCGCCGAGCTCTCCCAGCGCGGCGCCGCTGTGGCCGACCGGCTCGGCTACGGCATCTTCCCCGGCGACTTCCCGTTCGGGGCCGCCTCGGACCACGTGAGCTTCGAGGAGGCAGGCGTCCCCGCGATCACCGTGCACAGCGGGGGCTCCGAGTTCATCCATACCTCCCTGGACACCATCGACACCGTGTTCCGCGAGGACCTTGCGATCCTCCTCGAGGTCTCCACGGAGCTGCTGCGCGAGCTGCTGGCGGAGCCGGGCGGATAACGGGGCGGCATACTTGCCGCGCTTCGCGGCGCTACGGTACGATGGGCGTGCTCGAATGGTGAGCCGCCTATGCGCCTGATCCGTTTCTCCTGGCCATCGGTGCGCGTCGGCGCCGCGATAGCGCTGCTCGCCGCCACCGCACTCGTGATCGGCGCCTGCGGGGGTGACGACGACGAGCAGCCGGCCGAAGCCACTGCCGAGAGCACGCCCATCGTACCGTAGCGCCGCGAAGCGCGGCAAGTATGCCGCCCCGTT
>VXMU01000017.1 GCA_009840945.1 Chloroflexota bacterium
ATTCTCCCTTCATCCTTCCTTGCTTCTTGTCTCGTGGGCTGTTAGATTTTTATAAGAGACCGCCCCGGAGAGGCGATAGCCAGATGACCCAGACCCCCATGACCGATGTAGCCGCGGCCCCGCGACTCGAGGTTGAGGAACAGACCTTCTCCACGGAGATCGAGGGCAAGACCCTCGAGATCGGCGTCGGGCTGCTCGCCCAGAACGCCACCGCCGCCTGCACCATCCGCTACGGCGACACCGTGCTCCTCGCCACCCTCACCGATGGCGAGCCGCGCGCCGGCATCGACTTCTTCCCGCTCACCGTGGACTTCGAGGAGCGGATGTACGCCATCGGCAAGATCCCCGGCTCCTTCTTCCGCCGCGAGGGCCGCCCCGGCAACGAGGCCACGCTGGCCGCGCGCATGACCGACCGGCCGATCCGCCCGCTCTTCCCCAAGGGCTACCGCCGCGAGATCCAGCTCGTGCTGCTGACGCTGTCCTCGGACCGCGAGAACCCTTCCGACATCTTCGGCGTCCTCGGCGCCTCGACCACGCTCGGCATGTCGCACGTCCCGTTCGAGGGCCCCGTCTCGTCGGTCCGCATCGGCCGCGTCGACGGCGAGTACAAGGCCTTCCCCACCTACGAGGAGATCGAGGCGTCCGACCTCGACCTCATCGTCGCCGGCACCGAGGACTCGATCGTCATGATCGAGGCCGGCGCCGACCAGGTGCCGGAAGCCGAGGTGATCGAGGCCGTTCGCTACGCGGAGGGCATCATCGCCCAGCTCAACGCGCTCCAGCGCGAGGTCATCGACGCCGTCGGCGACGAGAAGACCCCGTACGAGCCGCAGGCGAAGGACGTGGAGCTGCAGGCTCGCGTCGCCGCCGACCTCGAGGACATCGACGACGCCGACCTGCTCGGCGCCGTGCAGGACGAGGGCTTCCGCGGCGTCGACCAGCTCGGGCTCGACGTCTGGCAGCGCCTCGGCGGCGAGGATGACGACTCGCTCACTCGCAGCACGGTCCGCGCCGCCGTCGAGGACGAGGTCAAGGCGCTGGTGCGCCGGCGCATCATCGAAGACAACATGCGGCCGGACGACCGCGCCGAGGATGAGATCCGCGGGCTGTTCAGCCGCGTGGGCGTGATCCCGCGGGCGCACGGCGCCGGGCTGTTCCGCCGCGGCGGCACCCAGATCCTCTCGATCGCCACGCTCGGCCCGCTGGCCGACCGCCAGCGCCTGGACACGCTGTCGCCGACGCAGTTCAAGCGCTACATGCACCACTACAACTTCCCGCCGTTCTCGGTGGGCGAGGCGCGCCCGCTGCGCGGCCCCGGCCGCCGCGAGATCGGCCACGGCCTGCTCGCCGAGCGCGCGCTGCTGCCCGTGCTCCCCTCGGCCGACGACTTCCCGTACGCGCTGCGCGTCGTCTCCGAGGCGCTGATGTCCAACGGCTCGACGTCGATGGGCTCGGTCTGCGGGTCCACGCTCGCGCTCATGGACGCCGGTGTGCCGATCACGGCGCCGGTGGCCGGCGTGGCGATGGGCCTCATCACCGGCGACGGCGACGAGTACCGCGTGCTCACGGACATCGCGGGCGTCGAGGACGGCCTCGGCGACATGGACTTCAAGGTCGCCGGCACCGAACAGGGCGTCACCGCCGTGCAGCTCGACATCAAGCTGCAGTCGCTTCCCGACGGCCTGCTCGAGACGGTGTTCGAGCGCGCGCGCGTGGCGCGCCTCCAGATCCTCGAGGTGATGCTCGACGCCATCTCCGAGCCGCGCGAGGAGCTCTCCCAGTACGCCCCGCGCGTCGAGGCGCTGCAGATCGACCGCGAGAAGATCGGCGCGGTGATCGGCCCCGGCGGCCGCGTCATCAACGCCATGCAGGAGGAGACCGGCGCGAACATCAACGTCGAGGACGACGGCACCGTGCTGGTCAGCGGCACCGACGCCGAAGGCGTGCGCAAGGCCATGGACATGATCCGCGGCCTCACCAAGGAGATCGAGGTCGGCGAGATCTACGAAGGCTCCGTGGTCCGCATCCTGGACTTCGGCGCCTTCGTCGAGATCCTGCCGGGCAAGGACGGCCTCGTGCACATCTCCGACCTCGCCGACTACCACGTGAACCGCGTGGAAGACGAGGTGAGCGAGGGCGAGACGCTGCGCGTCCAGGTCATCGAGATCGACAACCTCGGGCGCATCAACCTCACGCGCCTGCGCGACGGTGAGGACGGCTCCGAGCGCGTCGGCCTCTCCGACGAGGCGGCCGAGGCCGCGGGCCGCGAGCCCGCCATGGCCGGCGACCGCGGACCGCGCGGTGGCGGCGGCGGAGGCCGCGGCCGGGGCGGCAACGGTGGCGGTCGTGGTCGCGGCGGACGCGGGGGCGGCGGAGGCCGTGGCCCGCGTGGCGGCGGCGGCGATCGCGACGGCGGTGGGCGTGGCCGAGGCCCGCGTGGCGGCGGAGGCCGCGGCGAGGGTGGTGGCGGCGGCAGGCGCCGCGAGGGCGGCGGAGGCCGCGGTGAGGGTGGCGGCGGAGGCCGCCGCTGGTAGCCCGCGCCCCGCGTGAGCCGGTCGCGAGCCGGTACACTGACGCCCCGCCTCAGGTGGGGCGTCGTGCTGCTTGCGACGGCGCGGCATCAGCGAGGGGGTGCACCGTGATCAGGGTCGTCGTCAGCGGCAGCGGCAACATGGGCAGCCAGGTCCTCGGCACGGTCGAGGCCCAGGACGACCTCGAACCCGTCGGCGTCATCGAGCCGCTCGGCGAGGGGCCGGGCGAAGTCACCGGCCCGAGCGGCGCCACCTACCCCCTGCATGCAGACCCGGCCGCGCTCTTCCAGGCGGTCAGCCCCGACGTCGTCGTCGACTTCACGAACGCCTCGTTCACCGCGACGCTCCTCGACGCCGCGATCGCAAGCGGCGTGCGGCCCGTGATCGGCACGTCGAGCATCCCCGATGAGGTCGTCGAGCGAGCGCGGTCGGGACTGGCCGAGGCAGGCCTCGGGGGCGTGATCGCTCCGAACTTCGCGCTCGGCGCGGTGGTGCTGATGCACCTCGCGAAGGTGGCCGCGCCGCACTTCGACGCCGCCGAGGTGATTGAGCTGCACCACGACGGCAAGGTCGACTCCCCGTCCGGCACGGCCGTCGCCACCGCGCAGCTCATCCGCGAGGCGCGCGGCGAGGACCTCGCCCACCCCGAGTCGCAGATCGAGCACGTCGAGGGCGCGCGGGGCGCGCAGTTTGGCGGCGTGGGGCTGCATTCCGTGCGGTTGCCCGGCCTGGTCGCGCACCAGGAGGTCGTGTTCGGCGGCCTCGGCCAGACGCTCACGCTCCGTCACGACTCGACGGGCCGCGACTCGTTCATGCCCGGCGTGCTGCTCGCGGTGCGCGAGGTGATGGGTCGCGAGGGCCTCGTCTACGGCCTCGACGCGCTCATCGGCCTGGCGTAGTGCGGCTGCCGAAGCCCTACGACCTCGTCGTCTTCGACCTGAGCGGCGTGCTCGTCCGGGTGGTCGACTCGTGGGCGGACGGGCACGCGCGCGCCGGCGTCGAGGGCGAGCCGCCCGACGATCCACGATTCGAGCAGCGCCGCATCGAGCTGAGTGAGCGGCGCCAACGCGGCGAGATCGGCGCCGAGGAGTACTGCCACCTCGTCGCCGACGTCTCGGGCGGCGCGTACGGCCCCCACGAGGTGGCGGCGATCCACCGGGCTTGGATGATCGGCGAGTACCCCGGCGTGGGCGAGGTCATCGACGCGGTGCACGCGGCGGACGTCGAGACGGCGATCCTCACCAACACCGACGCGTGGCACTGGCACACCCAGCTCGTCGACGAGGCCGAGGCGGACCGCTACCCGTCCGTGCGCCGCATCGGCCGCCACTTCCCGAGTCACGTCCTCGGCGCGGTCAAGCCCGAGCGCGCGGTGTTCGACGCGGTGATGGAGGCCGCGGGCCTCATGGGCCGCCGCATCCTCTACTTCGACGACAGCGCGCGCCACATCGACGCCTCGCTGGACGCGGGGTGGGCGGGCGTCCTCATCGACCCCTCGGGCGACCCGGCGCGGCAGATGCTGTTCGAGCTGAACCGGCGGATGGTGACGCTGGGGCAGGGCGCGGGGGCGTAGGCTCCGCTCCGTCGATTAGGGATCCGTCGGGTCCACCGCGGACTCCGTAGCGTCCGCTTCGGTGGCCGCCCTGCCCGCCTCCCATCGCGCGAGGCGCTGGTTCGCAGTCTCGACGAGGTGTTCGAACGTGACGCGGCCCTGCAGGTACTCGTGGTAGAGGTCGCGGATCCTGCGCGTCTCGCCTGTCAAGGCAGTGCGTCCTACGAGCCCGGCCTGGTTCCTCGCGACTCTGTTCTCTGAGCCGCACGGGCGGCCTGCTCCGCCTCCCGACGCTCAAGAAAGCGCGTAGCCGTCTCCACGAGATGCTCGAACGTGACGCGGCCCTCGAGGTACTCGTGGTACATGTCGCGGATCCTTGGGGTGTCAGTCATGACTACTGCCTCCTCAGCGAGATGCGGATGCTCGGGTCGTGGAATATCGCCCAGAACCAGTGACGTGGTTCGAGGACATGCACGGGGCCTGGCTCAATGCCCGCCGCGGAGACAGCGACGGCGCTCAGGCGCAGAGACTCGCCGGCCTCCTCGAGAGCTTGTACCAACCAGCCCATCGCGATGTTCGTGCGCCCGTGCTCGTAGCCGCAGTCGAGATCGTGCTAGACCGCGTACTTGCAGACATCGCAGATCTCCGGGACGGGCTCACTGTGGTAGTCGATCACACCCAGCCTCCGACACCTCGGGCATTATCGGTGGTGGGTGTGCGCACTTTAGCACTTCTGTGTAGCGATCGATACCGGCGTCGCGTGTCGGCGACGAGCCCTCGCGGGTCGCGCGACGCAGACGCGTGGTGGGCTTACGATTGTTAGCCATGAGCAACACCAACGGACTCGACATCGCCGTCATCGGCGCCACGGGGGCCGTCGGCGCAGTCTTCCTCGACGTCGCCGCCGAGCGCGACCTCCCCGTCGGCAACCTCCGCCTCCTCGCCACCGCGCGTTCCGCCGGCCGCGAGCTGCACTACCGCGACCAGACCATCACCGTCCGCGAGACGTCCGAGGAGGCCCTCGACGGCGCCGACCTCGTCTTCTGCTCCGCCACGGCCGCCGCCTCCAGGCAGTGGGGCCCGCGCATCGCCGACGCCGGCGGCATCCTCATTGACGACGGCTCGGCGTTCCGCATGGAGCCGAACGTCCCGCTCGTCGTGCCCGAGGTGAACGGCGAGGACGTCGAGTGGCACGAGGGCATCATCTCGATCCCCAACTGCACCACCACCCCGCTCGCCCTCGTGCTGCACGCGATGCGCACCGTCGCCCCGCTGAGGCGCGTGACCGCCGCGACCTACCAGGCCGTGACCGGCGCGGGCGCCGCCGCGGCCGCGGAGCTCGACGCGCAGCTGGCCGCCCACGGGCGCGGCGAGGATCTCCCGGCGCCGGAGCAGTTCCCCCACCAGATCGCGCTCAACGTGCTCCCGCACGTCGACGCCTTCGAGGAGGACGGCTATACGCGCGAGGAGCTGAAGATGCGCAACGAGACGCGCAAGATCCTCCACCTCCCCGACCTGCCGTTCTCGTCGACCTGCGCGCGCGTCCCGACCATGATCGGCCACGCCGAGGCAGTGCACGTCGAGTTCTCGGACCAGGCGCCCATCGGCGAGCTGCGTGCAGCCCTCGAGGCCCACGAGGGCATCGAGCTGATGGACGACCCGGCGGCCGCGAGCTACCCGACGCCCCTCAACACGGCCGGCGACGACCGCACCTTCGTGGGCCGGCTGCGCGCCGATACGTCGGTCGAACACGGCGCCGTGTTCTGGTGCGTGACGGACAATCTGCGCAAGGGCGCGGCCACAAACGCCATCCAGATCGCCGAGGAGTTGATCCGGCGAGGCAAACTGTAGGGCACACAGCGCGCCGCCTGGACGTTCCCGGCGCGCCGCACGGGGGAGGCGCTCCAATGACCAACGAGATCGGCCGCGTGCTCACAGCCATGGTCACGCCCTTCGACGCCGACGGGGCCGTCGACTACGCCGCCGTCGGCGAGCTCGCCCGCGCGCTCATCGCCTCCGGCAACGACGGACTCGTCGTGACCGGCACCACCGGTGAGGCGCCCTCGCTCACCAACGAGGAGCAGATCAGCGTCTGGCGCACCGTGCGCGAGGCCGTCGGTCCTGACGTGCCGCTCGTGGGCGGCGCCTCGACGAACGCGACCAACGAGTCGCTCCCGTTGGTGCGGGCCTGCGTCGACGCGGGCATGGACGCGGTGATGCTGACGGTGCCGTACTACAACAAGCCGCCGCAGGAGGGCCTGTTCCAGCACTTCACGACGCTCGCCGAGGCGACCCCGCTGCCGTGCATCCTCTACAACGTGCCGTCGCGCACGTCGCTGAACATGACGCCCGAGACCACGCTGCGGCTGGCCGAGGTGCCGAACATCATCGGCATCAAGGAGGCGAGCGGGGACTTCGACCAGATCGAGGCGATCCTGGGTGGCGCGCCCGAGGGCTTCCGGATGTGGTCGGGGAACGACAACGACACCGAGCAGATGGTCGAGATGGGCGGCTACGGCGTGATCTCCGTCGCGGGCCACCTCGTCGCACGCCAGATCCGCGAGATGGTCTACGGGGCGGCCGAGGGTCGACTGGACGAGGCGCGCGCGATCCACGAGCGCCTGGTCCCGTTCGTCGACGCCCTGTTCATCGAGTCGAACCCGATCCCGGTGAAGTTCGCGCTCAACGAGGTCGGCGTGCGCGCCGGCACGCTGCGGCTGCCACTCGTTCCGCCCTCGGAGGCCTCGCAGGCCGCGATCCGCGAGGAGCTCGCGAAGCACGCGATCGACGTGACGGTGGCTGTCTAAGGCCGCTCGGACCGGCGGGACGAGGAGGCGCTACCCCTCGTCCCGCACCTCGACCCACTCCGCCCACTCCTCGCGGAGCCGTCCGCGCGCGCGGTCGTAGGCGATGCGGTCGCCGTAGTAGCCGCCGAGGACCCCCGCCAGTACGCGGCCCCCGACGATGAGCACGGCCGCGTAGACGATCGTCGCCCAGATGAGGTGCTCGCGCAGGTACGGGACGCCAAGGACCAGCACGAGCCCGCCCACCACCGCGAGCGTGAGGCCGAGGTAGGCGAAGCCGTTGACGATCCGGCTCTCGGTCCTGCGCTGCGTCTGCAGCATCTCGATCACGACCTCGGGGACGCGGCCCACGGGCCGGCGGTCGGAGGTCTCCATCTCGCAATGCGGGCAGACCGACGTCCGCTCGCCGAGCGGCGTGTAGCAGTGGCCGCAGAAGCGCCCGGCGTTCGGCGCCGTGCCGCTCGTGACGGCCAGCAGCTGCTCCTCGAGCCGCTCGCTGAACAGCGGACAGTCGTCGTCGGGGACGTAGCGGCGCTCGCCGCCCTCGGCGGTCATCGCGGTCCGCCGCGTCCGAGGGCGCATGCGAGCTCGGCGAGCACGCGCCGGCCCTCCTCGTGGTAGCCCGCGGCGCGCCCGGACGTCGAGGGCATCACCCAGACCTCGGCGCCGGCGATCTCGACCGGCTGGCGACCCCACGTGCCCGACGCACGGACGCGCGGGAACAGCACGTCGAACGCGCGGGTGGTGGTGAAGCACACCGCGCGCGGCGAGGCGTACGCGATGCGGCGTCGGAAGGACGGCGCGGCCGTGCGCAACTCGGCGGCCGTGACCTGCGTCGAGTCGGTCTGGACGCGCTTCACCACGTCGGTGAAGCCGATGCCGCAGTCGAGCAGCGCGCGGTCGTCGTCCGAGCCGACCCTGTGGGCGACGAGGCCGCTCTCGGAGAGGGCGCGCCAGAAGGCGTTGCCGCGATGGCCGTAGTAGTGGCCGAGCTGCGCCGAGCGCTCGCCGGGGTTGATGCCCACGAAGACGAGGTCGAGCCCGGGCCGGAGCAGGTCGGGCAGCGTGCGGACGCCCCCGGCTTGCGGTGCGGGTACGTCCGCGGGGCGGGCGGCGGGCACGCTACAGCGGGTCGTGGGAGTAGGCGTGGTTGCCGAGGCTCGCGCCCAGGAAGAGCAGCACGACCGCGACCAGCACCATGAACGCCGAGAACAGGAACGAGTTGCGCCGCGCCTGCTCCAGCTCGCCCGGCTCCATCTCCCCCGCCTCGACGGCGTCCGAGATGCGCGCGATGCGTCGCCCGAAGACCGCGCCGTGGATGCCGATCATCGCGAGCAGCACCAGGAAGAGCGTCATCTTCGCCACGAAGACGCGGCCGAAGTGGAAGCCCATGATGTCCTCGCGCACCCCCGGCGGGACGAAGATGTCCGTGTAGAACATCGCGAGCCCGGTCACGAGCAGCCCGACGACGGACACGCCGACGATCGCCGTAAAGCGCCGCGCCACCACGAGCGTGACCTGGCGGCGCAGGCCCTCGTCGTCGATCAGCCACGTCGACGGGACGACGGCGAAGAAGAGCAGGATCTCGCCACCGACGAGCATCGCCGCGAAGAGGACGTGCAGTCCGGGCAGCAGGTGCTCCATGGTTTGCCTCCGGTTCGATTCGTCCGGGCGTCCGGCCTACAGCGTCCCGCCGAAGATGTCGCGCGTGACGATTGCCTGCTCGCGCGCCGGCCCGACCGAGATCATGTCCACGGGCGCGTCGACGAGGTCCTCGATGCGTCGCACGAAGGCACGCGCCTCCGGCGGCAGGTCCGGGAAGTGGCGCACGTCGGAGACCTCTTGCTTCCAGCCGGGCAGCTCCTCGTAGACGGGGCGCACGGCGTTCGCCTCGTGCAGCGAGGCGGGCAGCGCGTCGATGCGCTTGCCGTTGAGCTCGTAGGCCACGCAGACGTGCACCGCGTCGAACTGCGCGAGCACGTCGAGGCGGGTGAGGGCGATCGAGTTGACGCCGTTGAGCTTGGCCGTGTGCCGCGCGAGGACCCCGTCGAACCAGCCGCAGCGGCGCGGGCGCCCGGTGGTGGTGCCGTACTCGCCGGTGCCCTGCTCGATGCCGTGGTCGCGGAGCGCGGCGGCCTCCTCGCCGAACAGCTCGGTCGGGAACGGGCCGTCGCCGACGCGCGTCTGGTAGGCCTTGTACACCCCCACCACGCGGTCCACCGCCGTCGGCCCGAGGCCGACGCCGAGACACGCACCGGCCGCCATCGACGAGGGCACCGAGGAGGTGACGTACGGGTAGGTGCCGTTGTCGAGGTCCAGCAGTGTGCCCTGCGCGCCCTCGAGCAGGATCTGCTCGCCGCGGTCGTGGGCGTCCTGCACCAGGCGCGAGGTGTCGGCGACGTAGGGGCGGAGCTGGCGGCCGTACTCCTGGTACTCCGCGCGGATCTCGTCGCCGTCCAGGGGGTCGCCGCCGTAGAGCTCGGTGATGATGCGGTTCTTGTAGGGCAGGATGAAGCTCAGCAGCTGGTCGAGCGACTCAGGCTGCACGAGGTCGGTCACGCGCACGCCGAGGCGTCCCGTCTTGTCGGTGAAGGCCGGGCCGGTGCCCGTGCCGGTGGTGCCGATGGCGTGCTCGCCGCGCATCTTCTCGTCGAGCTCGTCGATGGCGAGGTGCCACGGCATGACGATGTGGGCGCGGTCGCTCACTCGCACGCGCGAGGTGTCGACGCCGCGCTCGTTGAGCATCGCCAGCTCGTCGAGCAGCGACTTCGGGTTGATCACCACGCCGTTGCCGACGATGCAGGTGGTGTTGGGGTTGAAGATGCCCGCCGGCACGAGGTGCAGGCCGAAGCGGCCGAGGTCGTTCACGATGGTGTGACCGGCGTTGCTGCCGGCGGAGTAGCGGGCGATGACGGAGCAGTTGCGGGACAGGAAGTCGACGACGCGGCCCTTGCCTTCGTCGCCCCACTGTCCGCCGATGATCACCGTGGCAGGCACGTCGCTGGTCACCTCGGGTCGCGCGCCCGTGGGCGCTCGGTCGTATCCTCGGAGCGTGGGAGCCCGGGACATGATACCGCAGGTCGCGCACTTGTTCCCCGCGTGGCCCGACGGACGGACGAGTCCCGGCTGGACGGGATTGAGATGCGCGCATACCTGATCGCCATTGCCCGGGTCGGCCTGGTTGCCGTCGCCGTCGCGGCCGCCGCGGCCTGCACGTCGAACGATGAGCCGCCGCCCCGCAGCCCGCTCGGCGCGACACCCGACGCCGCGTCCGACGCGACCGCGGCGACGCCGACACCGCCGCCGCCGGACCCGTCCCCCACCGTGACCCAGCCGCCCGTGGCCACGCAGGCGCCCGCGTCGTCCGAAGGCGGACCCTCGCCGGAAGTGCTCGAGGCCCTGGTCGGCAATGCGATCCAGCTCGTGTCGGGTTGGCTTGGCTGGGACGTGACGCACTTCGAGGTCGTGGAGAGCGAGTCGGTCGTGTGGTCCGACGGGTGCCTGGGCGTGGAGGCGCCGGGCGTGTTCTGCACGCAGGCGCTCGTGCCCGGCTTCCGCGCGGTGTTCCAGGACGGCTACGGCGGGCTGCACCGCGCCCACGGCGACGCGGAGGGCCGCGTGGTGCGCTGGGTGGGCGAGCGGCTGATCACCGGCACGATCGTCGACGGCACGCGCCATTACATCGACATCGCAACCCCCGAGGGGACGGTGCGGGTCAACGCCTCGCCCGGCTCCCGCTACTCCGGCCCCGGCCTGAGCCCGACCACCGCCGACCTGCGCCTGGTCGCCGAGGCCGTCGGCGACGCGGAGGTCGCGGTCGCCGTCGACCCCGCGGCGGACGGGAGCGAAGCGCTCGTGATCGCCTGGCTCGTGGTGCTGGAGTGACCGAAGCGGACCCATCGCAGACGGTCACCGAGGTGAAGCGCCACCTCGACGGCCGCGAGGAGCGCTTCGAGACCGAGCTGGTGTACCGCGCGCGCGGCGCGCTCGTCGTGCTGTACCGCATGCCTGACTCGCCGTGGGGGCCCGTCGACTCGTACGGCTGCTACTGGGCCGACCGTACCTACGTCTGCTACCACATGGTGCGACCCGACACTGCGCTCGACGTGGGCCGCGAGATCGTCACGCGCTTCGACGTCGCACGCGACATCGAGATCACCGACGGCGAGGTGCGCTTCCGCGACCTGCTGCTCGACCTCGTCGTCGAGGGCGGCGTGCCGCGCTGGGAGGACGAGGACGAGGTGACGGAGGCCGTCGAGAGCGGCCTGCTCACCAGCGCCGACGCCGCTTACGTCGTACGCTCCCGTCGCACGCTGGAGCAGGGCCACGGCCGCATCGTGCGCGACATCCGCTGGCTGCTGACGAGGCTGGGACGCCTGCCGGCGTAGCCGGCCGCGCGAGCGCCCGAGGGCGTTACCGGCGACGCCCGAAGAGCGCGTTCATCCCGGCGACCTCGGCCTCGCTCGACACGTAGACGCCGGCGGCCCCGAAGGCGCGGGCGCGCGAAGCGAGTGCGGCGCGCTGCCCCGCCGTGAACCCCATCGCGCCGACGGTCCACGGCAGCCCCGCGGCGGTCGCAGCGACGGCGACCTGTCCGAGCAGCGGCCAGTGCACCGCGGCCGCCGCCGGGTTGGGGGCGCCGAGGTCGTTCGCGACTGCCTCGAGGTCGACGGCGACGCTCACCAGCCGGTCGACGGCGGCGAGTAGCTGCGGCAGCTGCGCGAGCGCGGCGGCGCTGCCGATCTCGGGGATCAGCCCGACTTGGCCGGGGACGAGGTCGTGGTGCAGCTCCTGGCGTCGCAGCTCCACATCGGCGTCGCGCAGGTCCTGCGGGAGCAGCGTCTCGGCGAGGAGGATCGCCGCGCAGCCCGCGCCGACGGCGGTCTCGAGGTCGTCACGGGGCCGCTCCGCGCGAGGGTTCGCGACGCGCACATGCACGTCGACGCCCGTCGCGGAGGCGGTGGCCACGTTCTCCACGCCCGCCGTGACGGCGTCGGCGCGCGTGCGGCCGACCGCGAAGAGCGGGAGCAGGATCAGGTTCGTGCGGGCTGCGGGCATGGTGTGCGCGGGGCTCGCTCAGGCCGCCAGCAGCGCTTCGAGCCGCTCGGTCGATGCCGAGGGGCCCACGACGGCGAGCGCGAAGGCGCGCTCGGAGAAGATGCGCCGCGCGACCGCCTGGATCTCCCCGGCGGTCACCGCCTGCAGGCGTGCGACGGTCTCGGTCGGCAGCTCCAGCTCGCCGTCCTGGAGCAGCTGCTCGCCGAAGCGCTGGCCCAGCGACATCGGGGTCTCGAGGGCGAGCCGGAACGTTCCGGTGGTGAAGTCGAGGGCGCGGCGCAGCTCCTCGTCGGTGACGGGCTCGTCCGCAGCCTGGTGCAGCTCGCGGACGATGACCTCCAGCGCCTCTTCCTGGTGGTCGGCCGTGACCCCGGCGGAGACGGAGAACGTGCCGATGTCGAGGTGTCGCCCGACCCTCGAACCCACCGAGTAGGCGAGGCCGCGGCGCTCGCGCACCTCCTTGAAGAGCCGCGACGACATGCCACGGCCGAGGACGGTGTGCAGCAGCTCCAGCGCGTAGCGCTCCGGGTCGCGGCGCGCCAGGGCCTGCACGGACAGTGCGAGGTTCGTCTGCTCGATCTCGCGCTCCTCGACGATCACGCGCTCCTCGGGCAGCCCGTGCCTCGCGCCAGACTGGTCGGCCGGGTCGCCGCCGCGCAGGTCCTCGAAGTGTCGCGCGGCGGTCTCGACCACCCACTCGTGCTCGACGTTGCCGGCGACGGACAGCACGGAGTTGTTGGCCGTGTAGTACTGCTCGACGTGCGTGACGAAGTCATCGCGCTCCAGCGCCCCGACGCTCTCGAGGGAGCCGGTGACGGGCCAGCCGATGGGCTGGTCGCCGTAGACGGCCTGGATCATCAGCTCGGCGGTGCGCGCCGCGGGCGTGTCGTGCCCGCGCCGGATCTCCTGCTGCACGACGGTGCGCTCGCGGTCGATCTCCTCGGCGGCGAGGAGCGAGTGCTGGAGCATGTCGGCGACGACCTCGATGCCGGTCTCGGCGCGCTCGAAGGGGAGGTTGTTCCAGTAGCAGGTGAGCTCGCGGGTGGTGTAGGCGTTGAGCGCGCCCCCGGCGCCCTCGATGGCCTGGCTGATCTCCGGGGCGGTGGGGCGGCGTGTGGTGCCCTTGAAGAGCATGTGTTCCAGGTAGTGGGAGACGCCGTTGGTGCGGCGATCCTCGCCGCGCGAGCCCACGCCGACGAAGAACGCGGTGCTCGCCGACTGCGCCGTGGGGATCGAGGTGGTGACGACGCGCAGCCCGTTATCGAGCGTGCTGACCTGGGGCTGGATCGCGTCGGCGGCCGGCATGGGTGCTCCCCTCGTCGCGAGGTGATGCCTGCGCGGGTTAAGTCAGCGTACGAGGGCGGGGTGTCGCCAGCAAGATAGAGACGAAGTCTCTGTTGAGGGAACGTGCCAGCAGACCGTATTGCCATCCGGTTCCTTCTGCCCCGTCGGTGGAGAGGGCGAGACTTCCGGAGTCCGCGAGGTGCTACGAGCCATCGACGAGTCCGCCGAACCCCTCCCCCCAACCCTCTCCCCAGGGAGAGGGGGCCGGACTCTTCCACGGCGCGCCGGGAGAGGCGCGAGCCGTTCCGCGTTGACACACTCCGGGCCCGCGCCGAATATGAGCCGTGTCCTCCCCAATGGGCCGAGGAGCGATGACGAAGTACATCTTCGTGACCGGTGGCGTAGTCAGTTCCGTTGGGAAAGGCATCGTCACCGCCTCGCTCGGGCGTGACCTCAAGGCCCGCGGCCTCCGTGTCTCCGTCCTCAAGCTCGACCCCTACATCAACGTCGACCCCGGCACCATGTCGCCCTACCAGCACGGCGAGGTCTTCGTCACCGACGACGGCGCAGAGACCGACCTCGACCTCGGCCACTACGAGCGCTTCCTCGACGAGAACTTCACGAAGGCCAACTCCACCTCCTCCGGCCAGATCTACGAGGAGGTGATCCGCAAGGAACGCCGCGGCGACTTCCTGGGCGGCACCATCCAGCCCATCCCCCACGTCACCGGCGAGATCCGCAAGCGCATCGTCGCCGCGGGCCAGGCGCTCGACGCCGACGTGGTGCTCGTCGAGGTCGGCGGCACGGTCGGCGACATCGAGGGGCAGCCGTTCCTCGAAGCCATCAGCCAGATGCGCCACACCTACGGGCTAGAGGACACCGTCGCCATCCACGTCACGCTGCTGCCGTACATCGGCTCGACGGGCGAGCTGAAGACCAAGCCCACGCAGCACTCCGTGCGCGAGCTGCGCTCCTTCGGCATCCAGCCCGACGTGATCGTGACGCGCTCCGACTACCCCGTCCCCGAGGCCCTGCGCGAGAAGATCGGCCTCTTCTGCAACGTCGAGCGCGAGGCGGTGGTCCCGCTGGAGACCGCCGACTCGATCTACGAGGTGCCGCTGCTGCTCGAGGCGCGCGGACTGCCGGAGATCGTCGCCCGCAGGGCCGGGCTCAGCGGCAGCGCCGAGCTCAACGAGTGGCGCGAGTTCGTCGAGCGGCTCCAGAACCCCCGGCGCGAGGTGCGCATCGCCGTCGTGGGCAAGTACGTCGAGCTGCACGACGCCTACCTCTCGATCAAGGAGGCGCTGATCCACTCCTCGGTCTTCCACGGCGCGCGGCTCGACCTCGACTGGGTGCACTCCGAGCACCTCGAGGATCGCCCGCCCGAGGAGGTCATCGGCGAGGTCGACGGCATCGTGCTCTGCCCCGGCTTCGGCGACCGCGGGCTGGAAGGCAAGATCGAGGCGGTCCGCTACGCGCGCGAGCAGCGCATCCCCTTCCTCGGCGTCTGCCTGGGCCTGCAGATGATGGTCTGCGAGTTCGCACGCAACGTCGCCGGGATGCCCGAGGCGAACACCACCGAGGTCGACACCTCGACGCCGTTCCCGGTGATCTCGCTGCTGACCGAGCAGCGCGGCGTCCACGACTACGGCGGCACCATGCGCCTCGGCGGCTACGACTGCCGGCTGGTGCCGGACACGAAGACCGCCGCGGCCTACGGCGGCGGGGCCGCGCGTGAGCGCCACCGCCACCGCTACGAGGTCAACAACGCCTACCTGCCGGCCTTCGAGGAGCACGGGCTGGTGCCGTCCGGCTGGACGATGGACGGCCAGCTCGTCGAGATCATGGAGCTGACCGACCACCCGTGGATGGTGGGGACGCAGTTCCACCCCGAGTTCACCTCGCGCCCGCACCGGCCGCAGCCGCTGTTCCGCGACTTCGTCGGCGCGGCCGTGGCCGAGCACGAGCGCCGCGCCGAGGCAGTCGAGGCGGCCTCGGCCTGAGGGGCGCCTATCCGGTCCCCTCTCCCCAGGGGAGAGGGCTAGGGTGAGGGGATTCCGGTTCCGCCCCCGGCCGGGGACAGGCAGTCGGGAGGCCAGGCGCGCGCGGACCCTCACCCCCCCGCCCTCTCCCGCATTGCGGGAGAGGGAGCCAGACTCTCAGGGAGCGCGTAGACGCGAGGCGTCCGGAAGAGTGTGAAGGGTCAAGAACGGTAGCCGATGGACCTGTTCCGCTTGCTCCACGTCCTCGCGCTCTTCTGGATGATGGCCGGCCTCGGCGCGGTCATGGTGCCGATCTGGCGTGCGTGGAGCGCCGAGGACCTCGAGACCCGCGCGGTCATGCTCACCGAGGCGGCGCAGGCGGAGACGCGCTGGCTGCTCTCCGGCCTGCTGGCCACCGGCCTCACGGGCTTCGCGTGGGCCGCCTCGGACAACACGAACCTGATCACCACGGGGTGGCTGCTGGCCCTGGAGGTGGTGTTCATCGTGAATGTCTTTATCTTCCTGCCGCTCATGGGCGTCGGCCTGCGCCGCGTGCGCCTGCTCGCGTTGCAGGCGCGCAAGCGCGGCGAGATGAGCGAGGAGCTGCAGGACGCGCTCAACGACCGCGTGCCGGTGGTCTTCGGGACGCTGATGGTGATCAGCGTGCCGGTGATGACGTGGCTCGCGATCGCGAAGCCGTTCTGATGGCCTGTCTGTTGGCCCGTCCGACGGCGCCGCGGGAGCCCTCGCGACCGTCGGCGCCGGGCATGCGAGACTGCGCGTAGCACACCGAGGAGCCCCCGAGAATGCGCATCTTCCTGGATACCGCGAACATCGATGACATCCGCCGCGGCGCCGCCATGGGCGTCGTCGATGGGGTCACCACCAACCCCTCGCTCGTCGCCGCCGAGGGCGTCGAGTACCGCGACCGCGTGCTCGAGATCTGCGACGTCGTGGACGGCCCCATCTCGGCCGAGACGATCTCGGAGACCGCCGACGAGATCGTCGAGGAGGGCCGCCGTATCGCCTCGTGGCACGAGAACGTCGTGGTGAAGGTGGCGATGTCCGAGGCGGGGCTGGCGGCCATCAGCCGGTTATCGGCGGAGGGCATCAGCACCAACTGCACGCTGGTGTTCTCGGCGAACCAGGCGCTGCTCGCCACCCGAGCCGGCGCGACGCTCATCTCGCCGTTCATCGGCCGCATCGACGACGCGGGCCAGGACGGCATGGAGGTGGTGCGCGAGTCCGTGCAGATCATGGAGACGTACCACCTGCCAAGTCAGATCCTCGCCGCCTCGGTGCGCCACACGCGGCACGTGACGGAGGCCGCGATCGCCGGCGCCCACATCGCCACGCTGCCGCCGAAGGTGCTGTTCCAGCTCATCCACCACCCGCTCACCGACGTGGGCATCCAGCGCTTCCTCGCCGACGCCGCGAAGTACACCCCGGTCTAGCGGCTGCGAGGCGACCACCCGCGATGCGATCGAGGCGTTACGGCAACTGCGCGGCTGTGGCGACGCCGGGGGGTGTTCACCTCGGGATCGGTGCGTTACACTCGGGGCCGGACACCACTTGTCCACACCCATCCCCTCCAGCGCGCATCTGATGCGACACCAAGTAGGCTCATGGCACGTACGCCCGCACGGGGACGCCGAGACGGCTCCGCACGAGTAGCAGACGAACAACGGCGCGAGGATCGGCGCGACGGCGGCAACGGCCGCGCCCGCGCTCCGCGCGTCGAGGGCCCCGCGCCCCCCAGCCTCAACATCGCCGAACTCGAGGCCAAGCCTCGCGAGGCGCTGCTCGAGGTCGCCGTCGAGCACGGCATCGACAACCCCGAGGGGTACGCGCGGCAGGACCTCCTCTACCGCATCCTCCACGATCAGGCCGAGCGCCAGGGCACGATCTTCTCCGGCGGCGTCCTCTCCGTGGTCGACGACGGCTTCGGGTTCCTGCGCGGGGACCGCCTCGTGCCCGGGCCGAACGACGTCTACGTCTCGCAGTCGCAGATCCGGCGCTTCGCGCTCCGCAACGGCGACTACGTCACCGGCCAGGTTCGCCAGCCCAAGGACTCCGAGAAGTACTACGGCCTACTCCGCGTCGAGGCCATCAACGGCGTCGACCCCGAGACCGCCAAGCGTCGCCCCAACTTCGAGGAGCTGACGCCGATCTTCCCCGACGAGATGCTCGAACTGGAGACCGACAGCATCGAGCTCAGCCAGCGTCTCGTGGATCTCTTCGCGCCCGTCGGGCGCGGGCAGCGAGGGCTCATCGTCTCGCCGCCGAAGGCCGGCAAGACGATGCTGCTCAAGTCGATCGCGCACGGCATCACGCAGAACAACCCGGAAGTGGACCTCATGGTGCTGCTCGTCGGCGAGCGCCCGGAGGAGGTCACGGACATGCGCCGCTCCGTCCGTGGCGAGGTCATCGCCTCGACGTTCGACGAGCCGGTCGAGGACCACACGCGCGTCGCCGAGATCGCCATCGAGCGCGCGCGCCGGCTGGTCGAGACCGGGCGCGACGTCGTGATCCTGCTCGACTCGATCACGCGGCTCGCGCGGGCGTACAACCTCGCGGTGCCGACCAGCGGTCGCACGCTCTCGGGTGGCATCGACCCGATCGCGCTCTACCCGCCGAAGCGCTTCTTCGGCTCGGCGCGCAACATCGAGGACGGCGGGTCGCTGACGATCATCGCGACGTGTCTGATCGAGACCGGCTCGCGCATGGACGACGTGATCTTCGAGGAGTTCAAGGGCACCGGGAACATGGAGATCCGCCTCGACCGCCGCCTGGCGGAGAAGCGCATCTACCCGGCGATCGACATCTTCGCCTCCTCGACGCGTCGCGAGGACCTGCTGTTCACCGAGGAGCAGCTGCGCCAGGTGTGGCTGCTGCGTCGCATGGCCGCGATGGTCGGCGACCAGGGCACCGACGCCACCGAGACGGTGATCGAGCGCGTGGCGAGGACCGAGTCCAACTCCGAGTTTCTCACGATGCTCAAGTCCGACGGCATCTAGCCGCCCACTTCCTTTCCGACCTGCCCTGCTCTGTACGTCCCCGGCTTCGGGCGGGCGCGAGGGGATCCGATCCGGCCCCCTCTCCCGCTGTATGGCCAGTCGGAGAGCCAAGGGCAGGCCCCCGGCCCTCCTCGACGCGGGGATACCCCGCGGGGCGGGAGAGGGTTGGGGCGACGGTCCGACTGGGCTCCTCGATGGTCGGTCCCACCCCGCGGACCCCCCCTCACCCTCGCCCTCTCCC
>VXMU01000013.1 GCA_009840945.1 Chloroflexota bacterium
CCCCCGCAGACGGGGGCGAGGGGATCAGAGACGGATGGGTGCGGGGAGAATCAGTCCTTCGCCCAGCCCGCCTTGACCGCCTCAAGCAGCGCAGTTGCGGCGGAGCGGGGGTCGCGGCGGCGCTCGGCCACCTCGCCGACGAGGTCGCCGAGGACGCCCGCGTGGGCGGCTGCCTCCAGCGACTCGCGCTGCATGGCCGCGCGGGTGAGCGAGACGATCTGCTCGCGCACGTGCTCGCGGCGCTCCTCGTCGGCGTGCTCGGAGGAGCGGACGTGGTCCTGGTGGTCGTCGATCGCGGCGACGAGTTCCTCGAGGCCCTCCTGGTCGCGGGCGACGCACTTGAGGATGGGCGGCTTCCACGCCCGATCCGGGGCGATGGCGAGGAGGCCGCGGAGCTGGCCGACGGCCGTGTCGGCGCCGGCGAGGTCGGCCTTGTTCACGACCATCACCTGCGCGACCTCCATCAGGCCGGCCTTCATCGACTGCACGTCGTCGCCGCCGGCGGGCATCGTCACCAGGACCGTCGTCTGCGTCGCGGCGGCGACCTCGACCTCGTCCTGCCCCGCGCCGACCGTCTCGACGATCACCACGTCGTAGCCCGCCGCGTCCATCACGTCGACCACGCCCGAGGCGGTCTCGGCGAGGCCGCCGAGGCTCCCCCTCGACGCCATCGAGCGCAGGAAGACGCCGGAGTCGGCGGTGAGATCCTGCATGCGGATGCGGTCGCCGAGGATCGCGCCGTGTGAAAACGGCGACGAGGGGTCGACCGCCACGATGCCGACCGTACGCCCGAGCGCACGCTCCGCGCGCGCCAGCCCGCCCACGAGCGTCGACTTCCCGACGCCCGCCGAGCCGGTCACGCCGACGGTCTGCGCACGACCGGTGCGCGGGTACAGCGCGGCGAGGACGGCGCGGCCGGTCTCGGTGTCGGCCTCGACGTGGGTGATGGTGCGGGAGAGCGCGCGACGGTCGCCCGCGAGGACGCGTTCGGCAAGCTCGCTCGCGTCCACGGGCTCAGCGCTCGCCGGCTAGTTCGCGTACGTCGGCGCGTGCTCGCGGACGAACTCGATGATGTCCTGCGTGCTGGTGCCCGGACCGAAGACGCCACGGAACCCCATCTCCTCGACGGCCGGGATGTCGGCCTCCGGGATGATGCCGCCGCAGAAGAGCAGCACGTCGCTCACCTCGCGCTCCTCGAGCGCCGCAATGACGCGCGGGAACAGCTCGAGGTGCGCGCCGGAGAGGATCGAGAGCCCGACGACCTGTGCATCCTCCTGGAGCGCGGCCTCGGCGATCATGTCGGGCGTCTGGCGGATGCCGGTGTAGATGACCTCCATGCCGGCGTCGCGCAGCGCGCGCGCGACGACTTTGGCGCCGCGGTCGTGGCCGTCGAGGCCCGGCTTGGCGATCAGTACGCGGATCGCTTGTTCGTCGGCCATGGGGAGTCTCCTCGTCGCGCTACTCGCGCCGTTACCGCTGGCGAGTCTAGCCAGCCTCGCGCTGCCGCGCGAGCGTGCGTGCCTACACGTACTCCAGGAGCTGGATGCCGAGCCCGAACGACTGCTCGGCGCTGATCGTCGAGCGCCGCGTGCCCGGCAGCGTGCCCACCTCGGCGTCCGGCACGTCGAGGCCGGCCGCGCGGTATCGCGCGATCTCGGTGTCGAGGTCGGCGACCTCGACTGCCGCGACGGGGAACGCGCCCTCGCGCTGCTCCTCGATGATCTTCGCCAGCGGTGCGTCGGGGCTTGCCGGCGCGATCAGCTCGATGACGGTCTGGCTGATCGGGAACTGCCCGATGATGATCTCCGCCGCCTCCACGTCGAATCGGTTCGACTCCTCGACGCCGACGACCTCGTTCCAGCGCGCCTTCGCCGCCTCATAGTCGGCGACGCGCACGGCGAGGTGGTCGATGCCCTTGGCGTCGGAGTGGTGCGCGTCGGGGCGCGGCTGCGCCAGCTCGACGAGCACGCCGTGCATCGAGCGCGGGTGCAGGAACGCAATCTCGCCCGCCAGCCCGTAACGCGGCTCCTGGTCGATCAGCTCGATGCCCAGGTCGCGTACGCGCGCGAGCTCGGTGCGGATGTCGTCCGTGCTGAAGCAGAAGTGGTGCAGCGTCTGCCCGCGGGTCTCGAGGTAGCGCGCCACGCCGGTGTCCGGCTGCACGGGCTCGAGCAGTTCGATCTCGTTCTCGCCCAGCGGGAGCAGCACGCCGCGCACGCCCTGCTCCTCGACGACCTCATCGACGGCCACTTCCAGGCCCATGATGTCGCGGTAGAAGCCGAGGGCGTCGTCCGCGCTGTGGACGACGATGCCGACATGATGGAGACGGTCGATCATGCGTGCCTACACTCCCTGCTCGCCGCGCCAGGCGAGGATTGCTTCCGCGTGTTCCCGGTCATGCCCCGCGACGGCCGCGAGCCGGTACGGCGTACGCCCCTCGGCGTAACGGTCCGGCTCGAGGGCGTCGAGGCCCCGGATCGCCTCGTTGTGCCGCTCGCGCGCCTCGCGCAGGTGCGCGAGCACCTGCTCCCAGCTCTGGTCGCCGGAGCGTGCTACGGACTCGGCGTTGAACGCGTTGTCGGCCGCATCCGGGTCGTCGCGGTTGGGCTCGAACTCCGGGATCGCTGGGCGCTCACCGCTGGCGACGAGGCCGAGCGCGTGCGCCCAGCCGGCCTGCCAGCGCGCGATGTGGGCGAGGATGTCCTTCGCCGACCATGCCTCCGGCCCGAACCAGCCCTCGACGCGCCGGTCCGCGGGCAGCGCGTCGAGCGCGTCCAGCAGCTCGGCGCGCGCCTGCTCGTTCTCTTCGATGATTGCTTCGAGCGCCTCGGTCACGACGGGTGTCCCGTCCGCGCGTGCGTGGCGACGTCCATCAGATGGTGACCGCTTCCTGGTACTCGCCCCACTCTTCGCGGAGCACGCCGCAGATCTCGCCGATGGTGGCGTACGCCTCCACGGCGTCGATGAGCAGTGGCATCATGTTCTCGTCGTTGTTGGCCGCGGTACGGATCGCGCCGAGTGCGGCGTCGACGGCAGCGTTGTCGCGCTCCGCGCGCAGCTTCGCCAGCCGCTCCGCCTGCCGCGTCTCGACCGTGCGGTCGTGCCCGGCGATCGGCGGCACCTCGAGCTCCTCGGTCTCGAAGCGGTTGACCCCGACGACCACGCGGTCGCCCTCCTCCTGCATGCGCTGGAGGCGGTACGCGCTCTCCTGAATCTCGCGCTGCTGGAAGCCCTGCTCGATGCCCGTGAGCGCCCCGCCGATGTCCTCGATGCGCGCGAGGTAGGCGTTGGCCTCCTCCTCGACGCGGTCGGTCAGGGCCTCGATGTAGTAGGAGCCGGCGAGCGGGTCGATCACGTCGGCGACGCCGGACTCGTAGCCGATGACCTGCTGGGTGCGCAGCGCGGTCTCCACCGACTCCTCCGTCGGCAGCGCGAGCGCCTCGTCCCACGAGTTGGTGTGCAGCGACTGTGTGCCGCCGAGGACGCCGGAGAGCGCCTGCAGTGCGGTGCGGATGACGTTGTTGATCGGCTGCTGAGCCGTCAGGGTCGCGCCGCCGGTCTGCGTGTGGAAGCGCAGCATCTGCGAGCGCGGGTTCGTCGAGCCGTAGCGCTCAGTCGCGATCTTCGCCCAGATCCGCCGCGAGGCGCGGAACTTGGCGATCTCCTCCAGGAAGTTCGAGTGGCACGCCCAGAAGAACGAGAGCCGCGGCGCGAAGGCGTCGAACTCCATGCCCGCCTCGATCGCCGCGTCGACGTACTCGATCGCGTCGGCGAAGGTGAAGGCCAGCTCCTGGGCGGCGGTGCAGCCGGCCTCGCGCATGTGGTAGCCGGAGATCGAGATCGTGTTCCACGAGGGCAACTCGTCGGTGCACCACGCGAAGGTGTCCGTGATCATCCGCAGCGACGGGCGCGGCGGGAAGATGTACGTGCCGCGCGCGATGTACTCCTTGAGGATGTCGTTCTGCGTCGTCCCGCCGATCTTCGAGAGGTCGGCGCCCTGCTTCTTCGCCGCGGCGACGTAGAGCGCGAGCAGGATCGGGCCCGTCGAGTTGATCGTCATCGACGTGGTGACCTGCTCCAGCGGGATGCCGTCGGTGAGCGTCTCCATGTCCTGCAGCGACGAGATCGCCACACCGACCTTGCCCACCTCGCCGGTCACGACCGGGTCGTCCGAGTCGTAGCCGATCTGCGTCGGCAGGTCGAAGGCGACCGAGAGGCCGGTCTGGCCCTGCTCCAGCAAGAACTTGTAGCGGCGGTTGGACTCCTCGGCGTCGGCGAAGCCGGCGTACTGGCGCATGGTCCACAGCCGGCCGCGGTACATCGTCGGCTGGACGCCGCGCGTGTACGGGTACTCACCCGGGTAGCCGAGCTTCTCGTGGTAGTTCCACTCCGCCATGTGTTCGGGCGCGTAGAGCGGGTCGACCTCGGCGCCCGAGGACGACTCGAAGCGCGGCTGGCGCTCCTTGTTGCGCGCGGTCGCGCGCGCGTACGTGCTCTCTCGCCACTCGTGTTCGCTGTTGCTGGCCACGGCGACCCCCCGCCGCCCGCGCGTCGCCGGCGACCGTCCCTCGGTCGCCCCGCGAGCAGCACGGCGAGTGTAGGCAGCGGCCTGTCGGGAAGCAACGCGCGAGGCGGCCCCGCGGGGCGCGACCGCGGCTCCGTCGCGCGTCGCGTGATTCGCGAGCACACTGGGCGCGCGAAGCATGCCAAGCAGCGCGGGAAGGCAGGCACGGGATGGCCGAGTCAGGACAGGGCGTCGTCATCGTCACCGGCAGCACGGTCGGCATCGGCCGCGCTATCGCCGGGGAGTTCGCCGCGGCCGGCTGGTCCGTCGTCGTGAACGCCCGCAACGCCGACGACGTCGCGACCGTCAGCGCCGAGCTCGCCGCCAAGGGCGGCACGGTCCTCGGCATCCCCACCGACGTCACCGACCCCGACGCCGTGCGCGCGATGGTCGAACGGACCGAAGCCGAGCTCGGACCCATCGACGTACTCGTGAACAACGCCGGCATTCCTGGGCCCGTCGCCTTCGCGCAGAACGTCGAGCCGCACGAGTTCCTGGAGGTGCTGCGCATCAACCTCTGGGGCGCGTTCCTCTGCTCGAAGTACGTGATCCCCGGCATGATCGAGCGCGGCGCGGGGCGCATCATCAACATGACCGGCGGCGGCGCGGCCACCGACCGCCCGCTCCGTGGCGGCATCGCCTACGCATCCTCGAAGGCCGGCGTCGAGGGCATGACCCGCAACCTTGCGCTCGAGCTCTCGCGCTTCGGCGTGACGGTCAACGCGATCCAGCCCGGCCGCATCGCCTCGCGCGGCTTCCCCGAGCTCGAGGGCGACGCGCGCCGCGGCGTGCAGTTCGTGAGCGCCGAGCCCGCGGGCCGCCTCGCCCTCTGGCTCGCCTCGGACGAGGCCGCCGAGGTCACCGGCGAGACGATCGACGCGCAGGCGTGGGACGCGGAGCGCAGGGAGGCGTAGCACCCGCCCCACCCCGTTCGGTGCGTCGGCTACCGGTCATCGACCCGGATCAGCGCGAGGTCGAGCAGGGCACGCCCGCCCTCCGATGGGTAGACTTCGCTGCCCTCGTAGATCACGTCGTCCAGTCCAAACTTCGCCATATCCTCGAGGATGAACGTCCAGCCGCCCGCGCCCGCGAGCGAGCCAAGGTGCTGCGGAAAGAACCCGTAGACCGAGATATCGGAGTCCACCCCGATACGCTCGTAGAAAGCGCGCTCAAGCTCGATGCGGGTCTCACTGAGGGCGATGTTATGTATGACCGCCTCGGTCAGGGCTTCCTGCGTCAGATTCCCTCCCGCCTGCTGGAGGGCGAGCGAGATTGAGTCAGCGATCTGCTGACGGCCACTGGTTCCCTGCTGTTCGGCGAAGAACTGACTCTGCCGGGCCGAGCCGTGCCAGCCGACAACCGCGCCCTCCTCGATGACCTTCTGCTGCCCCGCCGGGAAGATGTAGTTGGCGCACGAGGAGAAGCACAGACCTCGCACTCGCACGTCCCAGCCGTTCTCGTGAACCACCTCGCCGATTTTCATGCCCCAGTACACCTCGCCGCCAAGCGAGGAGATGACCAGTTCGGAGACCTCGCCCCTTTCGCCGAGTTGCACAAGAGCGTCGTAGCCGTCCGGGTGCATACCGCCGGAGTACACGATGGACGAGCCCTCGACCGTCACTGCAGGCGCCACACCGGGGACGCTGCGCAAGTTCGCTTCCAGCTCGCTGTCGCTGAGGAGCGGAATGTCGAGTTCGTCCACGTCTAGGTCGGCAAAGCCGCGCGCCTCGGCCGCTGGCTCGGGGGACGCGGTGGCCGGTGGCGTGGGTGTCGATGTGGCCGTCGGCTCGGTGGCCGCGGTGGCTGTTGGCTCGGGCGTCGATGTGGCCACTGCGGCGGCTGTTGGCTGCGGCGCGTCCGGACACTCACAGTCCTCGCAGCCCGAAACCGCAAGCATCATGACGACCGTCAGGACGAAGACCAGCGCTCTCACCGCGACCGCCTCTCCGCACCCTGCTACCGCGGAGTGTCAGGGTACGGCGCGATGTGCTGGTGGTCTGTACGTACTGCACCGCTCGCCTCCTCGCGGGAGGTGTTGCGGGTGTGTAATCAGTACAGCCGGCGCTGAAGCGTGATCCTGTACCGACCAGGCGTCAGCGGCGCGGGCTCACGGCGCGGCGATCGCCTCCCGGCCGAAGCGCTCGATAGCCTCCAGGGTCTCGCGCACGTCGTCCCACGTCGTCGTGTGGTTGAGGATGCAGAGCCTGAGCGAGAACGTGCCGCGCAGCATCGTCGACGACATCAGGGCCGGCTCCTCCCAGAAGACGCGGGCGAGCACGTTCCTGTTGGCCTGTTCGATGGCCTCCTCGGTCATCGCGGAGTCCTCGGGCTTCACGCGGAAGCAGATGACTCCCAGCGACGCGGGGCTCATCACTTCCAGCACCGGGCTGGCGCGCACGTACGCCTCGGCGCGGGTGGCCAGCTCCATACCCCTCGAGACTGCCCGCCGGAAGGCCGCCATCCCGAACACCTGCACCGACATCCAGACCTTCAACGCCCGGAACGAGCGGCTGATCTGGATCCCGCGGTCGGCGAAGTTCGGGTGGTTCGCGCCCCAGATCGTGTCCTGGAGGATGTCGGGCCGGATCCCGAAGACGTCCTGCAGCGTGCTCGCGTCCTTCACCAGCAGGCATCCGGCCTCGTACGGCTGGAAGAACCACTTGTGCGCGTCGAGCCCGATGGAGTCGGCCCGCTCGATCCCGCGCAGGAGCCCGCTCCCCTCCTCGGTCACGACCGCGAAGCCACCGTACGCCGCGTCCACGTGCAGCCAGATCCCCTCCGACTCGCAGTAGTCCGCCATCGCCTCGAGGGGGTCGATGGCGCCCGTGGCCGTCGCTCCCGCGTTCGCGGAGACGATGATGGGGTTGAAGCCGGCGGCGCGGTCGTCGGCCACCGCGCGCCGCAGCGCGTCCATGTCCAGGCGGAACTCGTCGTCGGTCGGGATCGTGCGCACGCTCTCGGGCGGCACGCCGATGATCATCGCCGCGCGCCTGAGCGCGACGTGGGACTGGTCGCTCATGTACACCGTCGCGCGCTCGGGATTGCCGGCCGCTTCCCGCCCTGCGACGAAGGCGTCGACGCTGGCCGCCGACCCGCCGCTGGTGAAGAGCCCGGCAGCCTCCTCGGGGTAGCCGAGCCAGCGGCGGAACCAGTCGATCACGGCCAGCTCCACCTGGCTGGGGCCGCTCGCCGTCAGCCACGTCGCCACGTTGATGGTGTAGCCGGCAGCCATGAAGTCGGCGAGGACGCCCGGCCAGGTCGGGGACGTGGGGACGAAGCCGAACGACCGAGGGTGGTCGAGCCGCGCGGCGTACGGGAGAATCTCGCGTGCCGCACGCTCCAGCACCTCCGCCGCGGGCCGGCCCTCCTCCGGCGGCTCCCCCGCGAGCACGGGTGCGAGGCCCTCGCGGAACTCGCCGTCCCAGGCGTCGTCCGCCGACAGGCTCTCGTTGCGCTCGACCAGCAGCTCCGCGGCCCTTCGCGCGAGGTCCAGCATCTGCTCCGGCGCCATCAGGAGGTCGCCGTGTGTATCGGACTGCTCGCCGTGCGGGTGATCAGCCCCGGCGGAGGCTTCCATGCTGCCGCTCCTTACGGTGTCTACTGTCCCCGGTCGCCGGCCCAGCGCCTCACGTGAGCCCTCGCTGCCCGCGGCCAAGCTGGACCCGACTCGGGAGGGCTCGACGGCGGATCGCCCTCACTCTATACGGGATGCACGGCGATCGATCGATGATCGCCCGCCTTTGACGCATAGCTGACGTCTTCGGAGGGCGCGTCGCGTATCTGTCGAGGCTGGGTGGGCCTACACGTACTGCATGAGTCCGTTGACATGCAACCCTGTGGTTGCTTATCGTACGCGCCCATGGACCAGGACCTGGTCTTCAAGGCTCTCGCGGACCCGACGCGGAGGTTGATGCTGGACGAGCTCTCCGAGCGCAACGAACAGACGCTCTATGAGCTCACGGCGCGCTTGATCATGCGGCATGAAGTCGCCATCTCCCGACAGGCGCTCGCCAAGCACATTGACCTGCTGGAACGAGCAGGGCTCGTGAGCTCAGAGAAGCATGGCAAGTATCGGATGCTGGTCTTCAACGACGAACCTCTCACGGACATCATGGATAGATGGCTCAAGTGACACGGCACAAAGGGGGAAAGCCATGCGTATCACGCTCACCAGTGTCTTCGTCAGTGATCAGGACGAAGCTCTGAGGTTCTACACGGAAACCCTCGGCTTTGTGAAGAAGCATGACGTGCCCGTGGGGGAGTTCAAGTGGCTGACCGTCGTCTCGCCCGATGACCCGGATGGCACCGAGCTGCTGCTTGAGCCGAATGACAACCCGGTAGCACAGGAATATCAGAACGGGATATTCGACCAGGGCATTCCAGCAGCGTCCTTTAGCGCTGCGGACGTCCGCGCAGAGTATGAGAAGCTGAAGTCACTGGGCGTAGCGTTCGTGATGGAGCCCACAGAAATGGCCGACGTCACTATCGCGGTCTTCGACGACACCTGCGGCAACCTGATCCAGATCATGCAGACGTGACGACGAGAGACCACACGATGCCGCCTGGACGTGGCCGCAGCCTCGTCCGTCCAGGCACTTGGTGGGCGATGAAGGACTCGAACCTTCGGCCTCCCGGGTGTAAACCGGACGCTCTAGCCACCTGAGCTAATCGCCCCCGCGCCCGCCGCGATCACCTCGCGGCGACCTCTCGATGCTAGGCACTGCGGGATCGAGGGGTCAACGAGGCCCGTCGCCGGGCCGCGGGTCGTCGGGCTCGCCGCGCAGCAGTCCGCCCAGCCCGATCACGAACCACAGGTAGCCGAGGATCAGGACCGCCTCGAACCCCACGCGCGCCATGCCGCCGGCGAACGCCTCGACGAGGTCGCCGCCGACCCACAGGTTGACGACGAGCGCGCCGAAGACGAGAAGATGACGCCACAGCCCCACGGTGGCCTCCGGGTCGCCTCGTCAGCGTACAGGACGCCATGCCCGCACACGATCCGGCCCTGGACGCACTCACGCTCGCGGAGATCGAGGAGGCCGCGGGCGAGCTGCACCGCCGTATCGCCGCCTCGCTGCGCGCGATCGGCGAGCCACGCGCCGACACGCCGGACGCCGACGGGATTACGCCGCGCCGCGAGGTCGCCTCGCTCGCCGCGACGCTCGAGCTGGCCGGGCTCGTCCTCGGCGCGGTCGCGGCGGGAGCGCCTGCGACGGTGCCGCGCATCGACCGTCATCCCGCGATGGTGGCGGCGGTGATGTACGCCGCGCCCTCGGTCGCGGCGCTCCTCGCGCGCGTCGACCAGGACCGGCGACTCGTCGCCTCGCTGGCCCGCACGCTCGAGTCGAGGCTGGGCGAGGAGCACGAGACGCCGTGGGGCCGGCTGCGCCTGCGGCGCGTGCTGGTGGACGTGCTGCTGGGCGAGGGCGCGCGCTGCGCGATGGCGCTGGAGGCGCGGCTCGGGGAGGCGCAGGTCTGAGCGAGCCTGCCCGACGGGGTCTTCCTGATCGGGGCTACTCGGTGTCCGGCAGCACCACCGAGACGAAGTACGACGAGAAGCCCTGCCGCACTGCGCGACGCAGGTCCTCGCGCTCCCGCAGCGGGCCGAACTCCACCTCGGCGGCGCGGAGCATGGGCGCGTCGACCTCGACGGGGATGCCGGGGAGCCGCTCGGTGACCTGGTGGACCTGGTCCGGGTACGCCTCGCTCAGCCACAGCTCGCAGTAGCGCGTGCCGAAGCGGCGGGCGCGCTCCTCCTCGGGAGCGTCCCAGTCCTCGTCGTCATCGTCCGAGGGCGGGACGTACGGCCGCGGCATGTGCTGGACCGGGCTGAAGTACGGCTCCCAGAACTCCTCGTCGAGCACGATGTGCTCGTCGCACTCGTCGATGAGCGCGAACGACTGCCGGCTGCCCTCGATGGGCGGCGTGCCGAGCAGGACGACCTGGATGCCGAGCGACTGCGCCGCAAGGACGGCCTCGCGCAGGTCCTCGTCGCCCGTCAGGAGGTAGGCCGTCGCGATGGCGCGCTCCCGCGCCAGCGTGAGGAGGTCGAGCGTGATGAGGGTGTCGACGCCCTTCTGCTGCCCCTGGATGACGCGGCCGAGGCGCAGCTTCAGCCTCGGGAGTGAGCCGATGCGGCGGTGGTCGGCCGTCGGCTCCCCGTGGGGTCCGGGCGCGCCGTCGTACTAGTAGGTGCGGAGCTTGGGGAGTCCCGAGTGGTCCTCGACGTAGTCGCTGAGGGCGTCGTGCACCGCGGCGTAGTCGCAGTCGATGTCCTCGCGGCGGTCGGCGCCGAGCACCACCCCCCCGGCCCCGAGGAGCAAATATCCTGCATCAATCAACAGTGCGGATCGATCCATAGGGCGATCATACATGGTTATGGAAGGGGAGGGAGTGGACAGCGCGTGCGCGTTCGTTTGAAATGGGTGGTGGCAGGGTAGCTCAGAGGCAGAGCAGCGGACTCATAAGCCGTCGGTCGCCGGTTCGAATCCGGCCCCTGCTACCAACCTCCTCAGCCTCCTGCGCCCGTCACGCCACGTCCGCCACGACCAGGCGATACCCGAGGTCTATCGCCTCGCGCTCGCGCAGCGCGCCGTGGCGGCGCTCCCAGGCGCCGCTGCCGATGTCCGCCTCGAGGCGCGCGAGCCCGCGCTCCTCCTCGTCGTCGGGCAGCATCACGAAGCCGGACATGGCGGCGCGCAGGCGAGCGTCGAGGTACGCGGCGGGCTCGCGCCACCACGCGCCGAGGAAGCCGTCGCTGCAGTCGTGCGGCACCGGCAGCTCGTACGAACGCCCGCCCGTCGCCGCCACCAGCTCGTCGAGGGGCGGGAAGCGGCGGCGGTCGAGCTCGAGGATGCCGGGGAAGTAGTCGAGCAGCCAGAAGCCGGAGCCGGCCTCGGGGTCCCAGGTCAGGAAGACGATCCGTGAGCGCGTCACGCGCTGCATCTCCGCCACACCCGCGCGCCAGTCGCCCCAGTGGTGGATCGTGAGCACCGCCATCGCGGCGTCGAACGAGCGGGGCGCGAACGGCAGCGCGTCGGCCGTGGCGCGGACCACGGGCGCGGCGGATTCCCGCTGCGCGATCATCTCGCCCGAGGGCTCCACGGCCACGACGCTCGCCGACTCGGGCTCGTACGACCCGGCGCCCGCGCCCACGTTGAGCACGCTCCCGGCCCCGCCGAGGGCGTCGAGGATGCGTCGGGCGATGCGGGGGTCCGGCCGCCGGGTCGTGGCGTAGCCGCGGCCGATGCGGTCGTAGATCGGTGAGGTCACACCACCTGCGCCGCGATCCGGTGCTCGACGCGGCGCAGCGCCGCATCCGCCGTCGAGATCGCAAGCCGCTCCGAAAGTTCCAGGATCTCGAGGGTGGTGGGGTAGACGCGCGCCGCGATGGCGCGGGCGCGCTCCTCGCTGTACCCGTCCAGCTCGACCGCGACGTTGATGACTCCACCGGCGCTCACGACGTAGTCGGGGGCGTAGAGGATGCCGTGCTCACCGAGCAGCTCGGCGTCCTCGGGGTCGCGCAGGAGCTGGTTGTTGGCCGCGCCACAGATCACGCGGCAGCGCAGCTCCGGGATCGACTGCTCGTTGAGCACGCCGCCGAGGGCGTTCGGGGAGAGCACGTCGCACGGCTCGGTGTAGGCGGTGGCCGGGTCGAGCACGTCGGCGCCGATCTCGGCGGCGAGCCGCTCCGCGCCCTCGCTCCACACGTCGGCCACGCCGACGCTCGCGCCCGCGGCCGCGCCGGCGCGCGCGACACGGCCGCCGACCTTGCCGACGCCCACGACCACCACCCGGCGACCCTCGAGCGACTCGTCACCGAACGCCACCTGCAGCGCGGCGCGCATGCCGAGCATGACCGTCTCGGCGGTGAGCGCCGAGGTGTCCCCGCTCCCACCGCGCTCCGGCGAGGTGCCCACGATGTGGCTCGTGAACTCGGAGAGCGCGTCCAGGTCTGCCGTCGTCGTGCCGACGTCGGTCGTCGTGATGTAGCGGCCCGCGAGGTGGTTGACGGCCCGGGCGTACGCGGCGAGCTGCCCGGGCGTGCGGTCGGCGGGGCTGCCGATGACCGCCGCCTTGCCGCCGCCGAGGTCGAGGCCGGCCACCGCCGACTTCGCGGTCATCGCCAGCGAGAGGCGGAGCACGTCGCGCAGGGCCGCCTCGGCGTCCTCGTAGGGGTACCAGCGCGTGCCGCCCAGCGCGGGGCCGAGCGCGGTCGAGTGGATCGCGATGATCGTGCGCAGCCCGGTCGCGGCATCGTGGTGGTACAGCACCTCTTCGTGGTGGAGCGTGTCGTAGGCCTCGGCAACGGCCGCGCCGCTGCTCCCGTCCAGCAGCTCCACGTTGGTCCAGCGCACGAAGCCGCCCTCCGCCTCGCGGGGCGGGCCAAGCAGTCGTCGCAGGGTGGCCAGGTCGGTCTCGAATACTGAGCTGTCGGTCGTCATGGGTTAAGGATAGCCCAGAGGGCCGTTCAGCCCAGCACCTAGAGTCCGAGTTGCGCCACCGTCGGCGGGTCCGCCGAGTAGTCGTAGAAGCCCATGCCCGACTTCCGCCCGTACATACCGGCGAGGACCATCCGGCGCAGCAGCGGCGGCGACCCGTAGCGCGGCTCGTGGTGCTCGGCCAGCAGGTTCTCGGCGATGCTGTTCAGCGTGTCCAGGCCGATGAAGTCGGCCAGCGTGAGCGGCCCCATCGGGTGCGCGGCGCCCAGCCGCATCCCCGCGTCGATGTCCTCGATGCTCGCCACCCCGCGCTCGACCGCCCGAATCGCGTCGAGCAGGTACGGGATGAGCAGCAGGTTCACGATGAACCCCGAGTGGTCCTTCGCCGCGATCGGCTCCTTGCCGAGCGCACGCGCGAACTCCATCGTCCCCTCGAACGTCTCGTCCGAGGTGGTCACGGTGCGCACGACCTCCACGAGCCGCATCGCCGGCGCGGGGTTGAAGAAGTGCAGCCCGACGAAACGGTCGGCGCGCCCGGTCGAGCTCGCCATCGCCGCAATCGTGAGGCTCGAGGTGTTCGAGGCGAAGATCGCGCCGGGCTGCACGATGCCGTCCACGTCGGCCCAGACCTGTTGCTTGAGCGCCAGGTCCTCCGTGACCGCCTCGATCACGATGTCGCACTCGGCGAGGTCCTCGAGGTTCGTCGTGGGGTGCAGCCGCGCGCCGATCGCCTCGCGGTCCTCGGCGCTGATGCGCTCGCGGCGGACAGCGCCGTCGAGCGAGCGGTTGATCGACGCCATGCCGCGCTCGAGTGGTCCGGAATCCGCCTCGCGGACGACGGTCTCGAAGCCCGCGGTCGCGCAGACCTGGGCGATGCCGCCGCCCATGAGCCCACACCCGAGCACCCCGACCTTGCGCACCTCGGACATCGCACAGCCTCCCGCCTCGCCTCACCGGCTTGCCGCGCGCCAGCGTAGCACCGGCTGGGCGCGGCGGCCGCTACCCGGCGAGCAACTCGCGACGGGCCGCGACGAACGCCGCCGTGCGCGGCCCGAGCTGGGGCTCCGCGTCGGCGAGGTCGCCGACGGTATCCACGTCCCGCTCTAGCGACGCTAGGCGCAGCACCGCGACGCTGCGTCCGGCCGCTCGCGCGGCATCCTCGTGCGCGACGGCCGAGTCCGGCCCGTACGCCGGCTCGATGGCGTCGGGCGGGCGGAGCCCGAGCAGGCCCGTCCCCGCGTCCAGTGACGGGACGACGACGACCTCCTTCGTCGCGAGCGCGTCGAGCGCCGCGCGCACATCGGCGGGCTGCGCCCGCGCCTGGTCCGCGGGCACCACGACCGCGGCGCCCGCCGTCGCCACCTCGGCCGAGACGAGGGCGAACCGGACCGCCTCGTTGTAGCCCGTCCCCGCGTCCGCGAGCAGCGTCGCCTGCACAAGCGCGGCGGCTGGCTCGTACTGCTCGTCGGGGCTCACGAGGAGCAGCGGGCCATCGTGCGCGGCCCGCACGGCCTCAAGCACATCGCCCAGCATCGCGAGCACGAGGTCGGCGCGGGCGCGATCCGTGAGCACCTCGGCGAGCCGCGACTTCGCGCTCGCCAGCGCCTGCACGGGCACGATGACGCAGGGCGCGCCCGGCACGGTCGCCATCAGCGTGCACCCGAGGCGTCGAGCACGGCCGAGGCGAGCGCGAGGCGGCGGTCGGCGCTCGTCATCATCGTGTCGGTCACGACCGCCCGCATCCCGAGCGCCTCGACCGCCGGGGCGAGCGCGCCGTCGACCTCGTCGAGCACGAAGACGTCGACGAGCCCCTCGTACAGCCGTGCGACGCCGAGTGCCGAGACCTCGTGGCCGAGCGTCTGCATCATCGCCGCCGCCGGCCCCTTCACCGCCTCGCCGCCCACGATCGGGCTCACCGCCACGACCGGGGCCGAGGTGTCACGGAGCGCGTCGCGCACACCCGGCACGACGAGAATCGGCTCGATCGAGACGAACGGGTTGCTCGGCGCGACGATGACCACGTCGGGCGTGGCGAGAGCGTCGAGCACACCCGGCGCCGGGCTCGCCGACGCCGCATCGGGGAACTCGACGCCCACGACCTCCGCCGAGGCGCGTCCGCGCACGAAGTAGTCCTGAAAATCGAGCGGGCCGTCGGGCGTCACGACGACGGTCGGATGCGGGTCGTCGGTGACGGGGAGCAGCGCCAGGTCCAGCCCTCGCAGCCGCGCGAGGTCGGCCGTGACCTCGCTGAGCGGGCGCCCGGCGTGCAGGCGCTCGGTGCGCCAGACGTGCGTGGCGAGGTCGCGGTCGCCGATCTGGAACCACGGCTCCTCGCCCAGCTCCGCCAGCTCGCCGAGCGCCGCGAGGGAGTCACCGCGCACGCCCCAGCCGAGCTCCCCCTCGAGTCCCGCGAGCGTGTAGATGACCGTGTCGATGTCGGGCGAGACGTGCAGCCCGTGCCACGCGAAGTCGTCGCCGACGTTGCAGATCGCGGTAATGTCCGCCGGATCGGCGGCGCGGCAGAGCCCTTCGAGGAACCGGGCGGCGCCCACGCCGCCGGCAAGCACGGTGATGCGCATCGTCCCACCTCGCGTTCCGAGCGTAGGACGCCAGCCGAGCGAGCGACAGTCGCGAGGGCTCCCCCGCCCCGACGGCTGTATCCTGCGTACGTGCCGGACGCCCAGACCGCCTTCCCCACCGCCGCGCTATCCGAGCGCATCGACGCCCTCGCCGCGGCGCGAGGGGCGCTGCTCGACGCCCTCGACGGCATCGAGCAGGCGCAGTTCGTGCGGCGGCCCGATGAGCCGGACGACGAGCACGACGCGCGCTGGTCGGTCCGCGAGGTGCTGTGGCACGTCGCCGACAGCGAGCGCTGCTGGCGCGAGTGGGCCGAGGCCGCGCTGCGCGGCGAGGCCGTCACGCGCTTCCGCGGCGTGCGGCGGCCCGCCGAGCTGAACCGGCCACGCCACCTCCTCGCGAGTCTCGACGAGCAGCGGGCGGCCACGCTCGCGTTCCTCGCCGGTCTCCCCGGGGACGCCGACCTCGCGGCGCCTCGACCGTCGCCGGGGCGCGAGATGTCGGTGCTGGCGATGCTCGACCACCTCACCAACCACGACCGCGACCACGCCGAGCAGGTCGCGGCGCTGAGCGCGTTGCCGCCGCGGGAGGCACGCTGATGGGAACCCGACTGCGCCCCGAGGGGACGATGCCGTGGATGCCCGGCTTCCGTTACGGCGCACTCCTGCCGCCGCTCGCCCTCAACCTGATCGTGCGTGACACCGAGCGCGCCGCCGCGTTCTACCGCGACGTGCTGGACGCCGAGGTCCACTACCGCGACATCGACTTCGCGGCTGTCCGCGTCGGCCCCGCCGAGGTGATGCTGCACGCCGACCACACCCACGACGAGCATCCCTGGAGCGAGGACCTCGCGGGCGGCGCGACGCGTGGCGTCGGCGCGCAGATCCGGCTCCTCGGCATCGATCCCGACGCCGTCGAGGAGCGCGCGCGGGCACACGGCGCACACCTCGTCGCGCCCGCGACCGACAAGGGGCACGGCTGGCGCGAGGCGCTGGTGCGCGACCCGGACGGCTACGAGTGGGCGGTCGGCGTGCTCATCGACCCCGCGAAGGGGCCGTTCGGCCCGCACGAGGCGGCCGCGCCGTGACCGACGAGCAGGCCACGCGCTACCCCTCGCTGGCCGGCAAGCGCGCCGTCGTGGTCGGCGGGTCGCGCGGCATCGGCCGCGCGATCGCGCTGCGCCTCGCCGCCGAGGGCTGCCACGTGCTCGTCAACTACGCCCGCAGCGCCGAGGCCGCCGAGGCGACCGCCGCGGAGTGCCGCGCGCACGGCGTCGAGGCCGAGGCCGTGCGCGCCGACGCAGGTGACCGCGACGACCTCGCCGCGCTGTTCGAGCGCGCGGAGGCGTGGGGCGGCGTGGATCTGCTCGTGAACAACGCCGCACGCGGCCTCGAACGCCCGAGGCCGGCGATCCGCCAGCGCCCCAACCACCTCCACCAGACGATGGACGTGAACCTGTTCGGGCCGTGGCAGGCGGCGCAGGCAGCCGTGCCGCTGATGGAGCAGCGCGGGGGCGGGTCGATCGTCAACCTGCTGTCGCCCGGGGCGTGGCAGTACATGCCGGACTACTCGGCGGTCGCGGTGAGCAAGGCCGCGCTCGCCTCGCTGACGCGCTACCTCGCCGTCGAGCTCGCACCGCGCGGGATCCGCGTCAACGCCGTCTCGGCCGGGTGGGTCGAGGCGTCCGAGGGTGAGCACTCCTACCGCGGCAACGTCTCCGACGCCGTGCGGCCACACGTCCCGGCCGGGCGCAACGTCGCGCCCGACGACGTCGCCGCAGCGGTCGCGTGGATCTGCTCCGATGAAGCGCCGATGCTCGTCGGCCAGACGATCCACCTCGACGGCGGGTTCGGCCTCGCCGCCTGGAACGCCATCCTGGACCCGGAGGCCGAGTAGCCGCTGCTACCCCGTAACGGCGCCCTCCGCCGCGCTCGACACCGAGCGGGCGTACTTGGCGAACACTCCGCGCTCCCAGCGCGGCGGCGGCGGCGTCCACGCTTCGAGACGACGCGCGACCTCCGCCGCGTCCACCTCGAGGTCGAGCGTGCGGCCGTCGATGTCGAAGGCGACGATGTCGCC
>VXMU01000117.1:0-5876 GCA_009840945.1 Chloroflexota bacterium
GCCATGCGGAGTAAAACGGTGCAGTTTCTCTACCAGAAGAGTCGGGGGGGGGGGCTTGCCGGGCAGGCCGGCGCGCCTAGGGCCGGGGCTGGGACTGATTGGCCTGGCCGTCGCGCTCTTCGTCCGGCCGCCGGTGTTGCTGCCGCCGAATCCGACACCACCCCACCCAAGGGTCACCGAAACGGTCGACAGAATGCCATCCGAGGGTGGCAGTTTCTCCGCTGTAGCACTCTGCCGGCTCATGTGTGCTGAACGAGTACAGCGATTCTTGAGTCTCGCGGTCGGGAGTCTCACAGGGCAGGCAATGCCATGAAACACCGCCTGCCGTTCATCGTCATGGGCCTGGTCCTCTTCGCCGCAGCCCTCGCGCTGCTGCCGCAATCCGCGTTCGCGCAGCAGGTAACGGCGCCGGAGCTGACCTCCATCCACCGCCAGCCCCCGGGCGACGAGCACACCAACGCCAACTCGCTGACGTTCCGCGTGCAGTTCAGCGAAGGGGTGACCGGCGTGGACGACGCGGACTTCACCGTCAGTGGGACGACTTCGCCAGCGACGGTCGCTGCGACGGCTGACACGGCGGTGTACACCGTGACCATCAGCGGCACGACCGGCGACCTGAACAACCTCGACGGCACGGTGAGTCTGGCGCTCACGCCCTCGCCGCACGTCCACGGCATCGCGGCGGTCGCGGCCGGCAACACCCCGCTGACCAGCCTCACCCCGACAGACACCCCTGAGAGCTACACGGTTGACAACACCGCGCCGTCGGTGACCTCGATCAACCGCCAGACCCCGTCCGGCGAGCGCACCAACGCCGACTCGCTGACGTTCCGCGTGACGTTCAGCGAGCCGGTGAACGGCGTGGACACAGCTGATTTCGCGGTGACCGGTACGACAGCCACGGTCGCAGTCTCCGGGACCGCCCCGGCGTCTGAATGGGATGTCACCGTGAGCGGGCCCAACCTGAACAACCTCAACGCCACGGTGGGCCTGACGCTGGACGCCTCGGGCCACGGCATCACGGACCGGGCCGGCAACGGACTGACCGCTGACAGGCCGACGGGCCAGACCTACACGGTTGACAACACCGCTCCCGTGGTGGAAAACATCCGCCGCCCGGACGCCGCGGCGGAGCACACCAACGCCGACACCCTGGAGTTCCGGGTTGAGTTCAGCGAGCGCCCGAACGGGGTGCAGCTTGCGGACTTCGAGGCCAGCGGCCTCACCGGCGAAACCATCTCCATCTCCCGTATCGGGACGACCGTCACGGTAACCGTCAGCGACGGCGGTCTGGCCAGCTTTAACGGTGTGGTGGGCCTCAGCCTGAAATCGAGCCACAGCATCACCGACACAGCGGGCAACGCGCTGACCAGCCTCACTCCGACAGGCACCACTGAGAGCTACACGGTCGACAACCGCACGCCGGCGGTCTCGTCGGCTGCGGTGAACGGCACGACGCTCACCATCAATTTTGATGAGGCGCTGGCGGCGGTGGGGGGCGGGCTGACGAATTCGGCGTTTGTGGTTAAGAAGACGCCGCAGGGGGGATCGGAAGAGACGGTGGCCCTCAGCAGCACGACGGGGCCCAGCGTTTCCGGCTCGACGGTGACGCTGACGCTGGGCTCGGCGGTGGTCGCGAGCGACGGCGACATCACCGTGGGGTACACCAGACCGAACGCGTCAAACAACAGGCTGCGCGACGCGGCGGGCAACCAGGTTGCGAATACGGGGGGCAGCCCGTGGGACGTGACGAACACCACGCCGGGCATGGTCATCTCCACGGGCGCGCTGTCCCTGGAGGAGGGGGAAGCCGGGTCGTACACGGTCAGGCTCAACACGGCGCCGGCGTCGACGGTGACGGTGGCGATCACGGGCCATGCGGGCACGGACGTCACGCCGAGCCCGACGTCGCTGACGTTCACAACGGCCAATTACAGCGCGGCGCAGACGGTGATGGTGTCGGCGATGGCGGACGCGGACGACATGGATGATGCCACGGTGACGCTGACGCATACGGCGTCGGGGGGCGGGAGCGACTACAGCGGGGCAACCGGGACTGTGGTCGTGACGGTGCAGGAGCCGGACGCCATTACGGTGACGGTTGACACGGATAGCGTGATGGCCGGCAACCAGGACTCCCTGGGTGAGGATGCGGGCGGCACGACGATCGGCGTGAGCGTGGACCTGGGCTCGGCTAGCGTCAGCGCGGGTACGATGTTCACCATCAAGGTGGGCGAAACCGGCGACACCGCGACCTCCGGGACGGACTACACGGCGGTATCGCCGAACCCGACCCTGACCTTCCTCAGCGCGGGATCAACGGGGTCGACGACCTTCACCCTGACGCCGACGGCCGACACTGTCGACGAGCGGGACGAGACGATCACGTTGACGGTGGAGGCGCTCGGCTATGCCGGCACCGCCACGATCACGCTCACCGACCAGGACGCTGCGCCCACGGTAGACCTGACGGCGAACCCGACATCCATCAGCGAGGACGGCGGCACAACCGTCATTACCGCCACACTGACCCACGAATCCGTCGTCGAAACCGTGGTGACGCTGACGGACCACGCGGCGTTCACGGGCGAGGGCACAATCACCATCGCGGCGAACTCCCGGACCGGGACGCGGACGCTGACGGCGGTGAACAATGACATTCACGCGAACGCCGCCAACACCGTGAGCGTGGCAGGAACGGCGACGAACAGTCTGGGGACAAGCGGATCGCTGACGGTGAATCCCGTCAGCGTCACTATCACCGATGATGACACGCTGCCCATGCTGACGGTGACCGCGAATCCGACCTCCATATCCGAAAACGGCGGCACGACGACGGTGACCGCCACGCTGAGCGGCAAGTCCAGCGTGGCCACGACGGTGACCGTGGGCGCCAACGCGGCGTACACGGGTCACGGCACAATCACCATCGCGGCGGGCTCTGAGACCGGCACGCGGACGCTGACGGCGGTGAACAACACCATCGACGCGCCGAACAACGCCGTGACGATCCCGATTTCGGTGTCGGGCGGGCACGGGGTGGCGGATCCCGGCGACGTCTCGCTCACCATCACGGACGACGAGGACACCCCAACGGTGACGCTGAGTCTGAGCTCGAACTCCATCTCCGAGGACGGCGGCACGACAACACTGACGGCAACGCTGAGCCACGGCTCGAGCGAGGCCACCACGATTACGGTGGGGGCGCAGGCGTCGCACTACACGATGAGCCCGACGAACGGCGAAATCACCATCCCGATGAACGCGGAGGGCGCGTCCCTGAGCGGGACGGTGACGCTGACGGCGGTGGACGTGCCGGGCGACGGGGACGACAAGTCGGTGACGGTCTCGGCGACGGCGTCGGGTGGGCGCGGGGTGGTGGACCCCGGGGACGTCTCGCTCACCATCACGGACAACGAGGCGCCGCCGACGGTGACGCTGGTACCGAGCGCGACGCGGATGCTCGAGTCGGACGACGGCGACTCCACGACGGCCAACAACTACATCGAGGTGTATCCGCAGCTGGACATAGCGACAATCGTGGACGTCACCGTGACCTTGCAACCGAGGGCGGGCATCTACACGGTGCCGTCGGGCACGGGAGCGGCCACGTTCATCATCGCGGCTGGAGAGCGCACGCCCATGGAGCCGGACGGGTCGGGCGGCATGCGGATCAAGAAGCTGCGCATCACGGCGGTGCACGACACCGTTGACGAGCCGGACCTGGCGACGTCCGTCATGGCGACGGTGGGGACGAACACGCGCATGATAGTGAACCCAGCGGACGTGGCGTTCACGCTGGAGGACGACGACGCGGCGCCGACGGTGGAGCTGGTGCTGACGCCGGCGTCGATCCCGGAGGATGATGACTCAGCGACCACGACCATCGTGGAGAACCGGACGACGGTGACGGCGCGGCTGACCGGAGGGACGACGTCGGCGGGGGAAACGACGGTAACGGTCTCGGCGGCGGCGGTAGCCCCGGCGGTTGCCGGCGACTTCACGCTGGCGGGCACGACCCTGACCATCGCGGCGGGCGCGACTAGCAGCACGGGGACGGTGACCCTGACCGCTCAAGACAACACCGCGGACCATCCGAACCGGGTGGTGAGGGTTTCGGGTGCCGCGGTGAACGCCTGCACGGGCTGCGACAGCATCTCGAACCCGGCTTCCGTGGATGTGACGATTACCGACGACGAGGCCGCGCCGACGGTGACGCTGGAACTGAGCAAGACGACCATTGCCGAGGTGGACGACTCGACCACCGGCACCGATAAGGAGAACGAGACGACGCTCACGGCGAGGCTGAGCCACCCGTCCAGCGGGACCACGACGGTGACGGTGGCGGCCTCGGCGGATGACTACACCATGACGCCGTCCAACGGCATCATCACCATCGCGGCGGGGGCGACCTCGGGCACGCTGACGCTGACGGCGGCGGACAATGACGTCGACGCGCCGAACAAACTGGTGACGATTAGCGCGACGGCGACGAACGACTGCATGGGCTGCGACAGCATCTCGAACCCGGCGGACGTGACGTTGACGATTACCGACGACGACGCCGCGCCCGTGGTGACGCTGGTGCGGGGTTCGACTTCCATCGGCGAGAACGCTGGGTCAACGACGGTGACGGCGACGTTGAGCCACCCGTCCGCCGGCGCGACGACCGTCACCGTGTCGGCGGTGGCGGTAGCCCCGGCGGACGCCGACGACTTCACGCTGGCGGGCACGACCCTGACCATCGCCGCGGGCGCGGAGACGAGCACGGGCACGGTGACGCTGACGGCGGTGAACAACAACGCGGACCACCCGAACCGGGTGGTGACCGTTTCGGGTGTCGCGGTGAGCACCTGCACGGTCGCCATGGGCTGCGACAGCATCTCGAACCCGGCTGCCGTGTCGGTGACGATCGTGGACGACGAGGCCGCGCCGACGGTGACGCTAGAGCTGAGCGAGGCGACCATCAATGAGGTGGACGACGCCACCAGCACCGAGCAGGAGAACGAAACGACGGTGACGGCGAGGCTGGGCCACCCGTCCAGCGGCACCACGACCGTCACGGTGGCAGCCTCGGCGGATGACTACACCATGAACCCGTCCAACGGCATCATCACCATCGCCCCAGGGGCGACCACGGGAACGCTGACGCTGACGGCGGTGGACAACAACGTGGACGCGCCGGACAACGTGGTGACGGTCACCGCGACGGCGACGAACGTCGGCGGCGGCGATCCGATAATGAACCCGGCGGACGTGACGCTGACCATCGAGGACGACGAGGCGGCGCCGACGGTGAGGCTGTTTGTGGGCTCGGCCGCCACGGCGACCATTGGTGAGATGGGCGGTTCGACGACGGTGACGGCGACCTTAAGCCACCCGTCCAGCGGGGCGACGACCATCACGGTTTCGGCGGTGGGGGTGGGCATGGCGGACGCCGGCGACTTCGCGCTGACGACGAACAAGGAACTGACCATCGCCGCGGGCATGACGGCCAGCACGGGCGTGGTGACCCTGACCGCTCAGGACAACGATGAGGACCATCCGAACCGGGTGGTGACGGTTTCGGGCAGCGTGGTGAACACCGGCGGCGGGGATGATGCGTTGGCGGCCCCGGCGAACGTGTCGGTGACGATCACGGACGACGAGGCCACCCCGACGGTGACCCTGATGCTGAGCCCGGCGACCATCGCCGAGGTGGACGACCCGGCCACCACCACCGTGACGGAGAACCGAACGACGGTGACGGCGACGTTGAACCGTGCCTCATCCGACCATGCCACGAAGGTGACGGTGTCGGCCAATGCGGCCTACACGGTGGCGCCGACCGACCGCATCATCACCATCGCGGCGGGGGCGACCTCGGGCACGCTGAC
>VXMU01000117.1:5976-17550 GCA_009840945.1 Chloroflexota bacterium
CGGGGGCGACCTCGGGCACGCTGACGCTCACGGCAGTGGACGACTCTGTCGACAACCACTACCGCACCAGAACTTCGACCGGCGGGGCGCATCGGGCGACGATGGTCGCGGCGACGCCGGCCAACTCCTACGCCGTGAACTCGGCCATCACGTCGCTTCCGTTGACCCTGACCGACGACGACGTGGCGGGAATCGTGGTCGTCCCGCCCACGGGTGGCTTCAACACCCGCGAGAACGGCGCCGACCTCACCTTCGGGGTAAGGCTCACGAGCCAGCCCGCCGGGGGCAGTCTCGACCTCTATGTCTATGTCTACGAATCGTGGCTGGACCTGAATGACCCAGCTACGCTCGTCCTCACCGACGAGATAGGTCCCGCCCAACAGTACGTGCAGAAGGGCGCCAGCGGCTGGAATACGCCAGCCGCGTTCACCCTGACCCCGGAGGACGACGCGCTGCCCGACGGCGACCAGGGATTCGTTGTCTATTTCCTGGCGGAATCGTCCGGGGCCGGTGCCAGCAGTCACCCGGCCTATACGGCGTACTTCGCAAGATCGCAATCGCAGGGTGCTTCAAATACCTGGGAGAGGCGCGTTAATGGCGCCAACGCGGATGACGAGGTGCTGCCTGATGGCATCTCGTTCATCGTGCTCCCGGCCACGATCAGCGAGAGCGACGATCCGGCGACCACCGACACCAAGGAGAACGAGACGACGGTCACGGTCGCACAGGCCGGCACATCGGGACTGGACACAACGGTGACGGTGACGGCCAACCCGGCCTTCACCATGACGCCGGCCGACGGCGTCGTCACCATCCCGGCGGGCAGCACTACGACCACGCTGACCCTGACGGCGGTGGACAACACCGTGGATGCGCCGGACCTTCCGTTGTTCATCACGGCGACGGCGTCGAACAGTCTCGGGACAGTGACCGTCACCAGGGGAAGCCTGACGATTACGGACGACGACGACGCGCCGACGGTGCAGCTGAGCCTGTTCCCCTCATCGGTCTCCGAGAACGGCGGGACGACGCGGGTTACGGCGCGGCTGAGCCACGCCTCGAGCGAAGCGACGACGGTGACGGTGACCGCCGATCCGGCGTTCACGACGCCCGGCGGCCGCGTGATTACCATTGCGGCGGGCGATCTTTCGGGTTCCCTGCAGCTGCGGGCCGTGGACCGGCCCGGCGACGCGGATTCCCACACCGTGACGGTTGCGGCAACCGCGGCGAACGACCAGGGCGAGGGCGCGGTGCAGGGCGCGACCCTGACCATCACCGACGACGACCCCGCGCCGACGGTAACCCTGAAGCTGACCCGGACGTCCCTCCGCGAGACGGATGACACGGCGACAACCGGCATCACGGAGAACGTGACGACGGTGACGGCATCGCTCGACTACATGACCAGCGCGGCCACGACGGTGACGCTGAGCTCCCTGCCGGGGGCCTACACGGTGTCCACCAACGCGGTCCTGACCATTGCGGCGGGCGCGACGGAGAGCACGGGCACGGTGACGTTGACGGCGGTGGACAACAGTCGGGACGAGCTGCTCAGGACGGTGGATGTCACTGCGACGACGACCAGCACCCGGGGCATCGCGAACCCGGCGCCCGTGACCATCACCATCGAGGACGATGACCCCTCGCCCAGGGTGCACCTTACCGCGCGACGACCATGGACGATTGCCGAGGGAACAGTCCTGAAGAGTGACGGAGTGACCCCACACCCCCAGACGGTGGTGGTTGTGGCGCGACTGGACCGCACGGCTGAGTCCGACGTGACGGTGACACTGACGCCGGAGATGGCCTATGGCTCGCCGATGCTGACCAGCGGCACGGAGATCACGATCACGGCGGGGTCCCTCGAGGGCACGGCAACGCTGACGACGGTGAACGACAACATTCACATGCCGGCCCGAAACGTCAGGATCAACGGTGCGGCAAACAGTCCGCTTGACGACACGCCCCTGGTGGTCACTACCGCGGCAGTGGTGCAGATCCTGGACGATGACGAATCACCAACATTGACCCTGCACCTGGACCCGGCGACCATCTCCGAGGACGGCGGGACGACCACGGTGACGGCGACGCTGGACCATCCGTCCGCCTTCCCCACGACGGTGAGGCTGCTGCCGGCGACCGGGTACACCGTGTCCACCAACGCGGTCCTGAGCATCGCGGCGCTGGCTACGGAGAGCACGGGCGTGGTGACGCTGACGGCCGTGGACAACGACCTGGACGAGGAAGACGCGACAGTTACCGTCAGATCGTCGAATCCGACCAACAGCCTTACTGTCTTGAAGGGCACGGCCCCGACGCTGACGATTGTGGACGACGAGGGGGCGCCCACAACGCTGACGCTCACGGTTGACACGAACCCCACCCTGACCGGCGACCAGACATCCCTGGGAGAGGGCGCCGGTTCGGTAGTCGAGGTGACGGCGGCGCCGATCGGGTCAGCGCTCTTCGGCGACGACGTAACGGTAACGGTGGACGTGGGCAAGACCGGCGACTCGGCGGTCGAGGGCACGGACTACGAGACCGTGGGCCGGCTGACCATCACCATCCCGGCCGGGCAACCCAGCGGGAATGTGACCTTCGCGCTGAAGCCGGTAGACGACGAGATAGACGAGGCGAACGAGACCATCTCCGTGGAAGGGACCGCTTCGGGTCTGACGGTGACGCCGGCGACCATCACCATCATCGACAACGACGGCGCACCGACGGTGACCCTGAGCCTGGATCCGGCGTCGATCTCCGAGAATGGCGGCACGACGACGGTGACGGCGGAGTTGAACAGCGCCTCGAGCGTGGATACGACGGTGACGGTGGCGGATGCGCCGTCGGGCGAGTTCACCTTGTCGACGAACAAGGACTTGACCATCGCGGCGGGGGCCAAGGAGAGCACGGGCACGGTGACGCTGACGGCCGTGGACAATGACGTGGACGCGCCGGATGCGACGGTGGAAATCACGGCGACGGCCTCGAATTCGCGGGGCGTCACGAACCCGGCCCCCGTCACGCTGACGATTACCGACGACGACACCGTGCCCGGTGTGCCGACGGGGGTCGGTGCGACGGCGGGCGACGAGCAGGTCGAGGTGTCGTGGACGGCGCCGGCCGATGGTGGCACGTCAACCATCACCCGCTACGACGTGCGGCACATTGCCGGCGACGCCTCGGACAAGAGCGACGCCAACTGGACGGTGGTCAACGGTGGGCCGGCCTCGCCGCACACGGTGACGGGTCTGACCAACGGGCAGGAGTACGACTTCCAGGTACGCGCGGTGAACGCTGCTGGGCCGAGTGCCTGGACGGCGACGGTGACGGCGACTCCGGCGGTGACGCCAGCGACGGTGACCATCGCCGGGCCCAGCGCCAACGTGGCGGAAGACGGAACGATGGCCTTCACGTTGACGCGCACCGAGGACACCACCGACGCGCTGACGGTAACGGTGGCGGTGACGGAGACGGGAGCGATGCTGCCGGACACGCTGCCCACGACGGCGACGTTCGCCGCGGGGTCTGCCACCGCCAGCGTGTCACTCAACCTGCCGGGAGACGTCGTGGACGAACCGGACAGCGTGGTGACGGTGACCGTTCGGGCGGGCAGCGGCTACAGCGTGGGGACCCCTGCCTCGGCGACGGGGACGGCCACGGACGACGACACCGTACCGGGTGTGCCGACGGGGGTCGGTGCAACGGCGGGCGACGAGCAGGTCGAGGTGTCGTGGACGGCGCCGACCAACGCCGGCACGTCTGCGATCACGCGTTACGACGTGCGGCACATCGCCGGCGACGCGTCGGACAAGTCCGATGGCAACTGGACGGTGGTCAACGGCGGGTCGGCCTCGCCTCACACCGTGACGGGGCTGACCAACAGCACCGTCTACGACTTCCAGGTGCGAGCGGTGAGCGCTGCGGGGCCGGGTGGGTGGACGGCGACGGTGACGGCAATACCTGCGGATCCGACGCTGCCGGCGGTGAGCGTAACGGGGCCCAGCGCCAGCGTGGCCGAAGACGGGACGATGGAGTTCACGCTGACGCGCACCGAGGACACCACCGACGCGTTGACGGTGAACGTGCGGGTGACGGAGACGGGCGACATGCTGCCTTCGAGACCGCCCATAACCATGACGGCGACCTTCGCCGCGGGGTCCGCCACCGCCAGCGTGTCGCTCAACCTGCCGGGAGACGCCGTGGACGAGCCCAACAGCGTCGTGACGGTGGCCGTTCGGGCGGGCGACGGCTACAGCGTAGGGACCCCTGCCTCGGCGACGGGGACGGCCACCGACGACGACGAGGTCCCCGGTGTACCCACGGGCGTGGGAGCGACGGCGGGCCATGAGCATGTAGCGGTGTCGTGGACGGCGCCGACCAACGCCGGCACGTCACCCGTCACGGGTTACGACGTGCGGCACATCGAGAGCGCGGCCACGGACAAGTCCGACGCGCGTTGGACGGTTGTGAACGCGGGCAATGTCACGCGGCACACGGTGACGGGGCTGACCAACGACACAGGCTACGACTTCCAGGTGCGCGCGGTGAGCGCTGCGGGGCCGGGTGGGTGGACGGCGACGGTGACGGCAACACCTGATGCTTCGGCGGTGTCGACGGTGACCATAGCCGGGCCCAGCGCCAGCGTGGCCGAAGGCGCGACGATGGTCTTCACCTTGACCCGCACGGCGCCGACCACCAACGCGCTGACGGTAACGGTGTCGGTGACTGAGACGCAAGACATGCTGATTACGTCAAAGCAGTGGAGATATCCGTGTTGGTTGATTTCGCCGAGAGCGTGTGACCTGCCCACGACGGCGACCTTCGCCGCGGGGTCTGCCACCGCCACCGTCTCGCTCGATCTGGCGGGAGACGTCGTGGTCGAACCGGACAGCGTCATCACCGTAGGGGTGGTGGCCGGGACCGGATACATCCTGGGCTCCCCTTCCTCGGCGACGGGGACGGCCACCGACGACGACTTCGGACCGGGTGCACCGACGGTGAGAATCTCCCCGGGTGGAGGCAAAGAGGAGGAGGGAGAGACGCTGATTTTCTTCCTGGAACGCAACCCGGCGCCCACTGCGTTGACGGTGAACGTGAGGGTTACCGAGACGGGGGACATGCTGTATTGGAGGCCCACCACGGTGACCATCGGTGCTGGTCGTAAATTTGGTTGGCTGCACCTACACACGCGGGATGACAATCTGGCTGAGCCGGACAGCATCGTGACGGTGGACCTTCTGAAAGGCAACGGCTACAACGTGGGGAACATTTCCACGCAGACGAAAACGGGGATCGACCACGATCCGGGTGCACCGACGGGGGTCACGACAACGCCGGGCGATGCGCAGGTCACGGTGTCGTGGACAGCACCTGCCGATGATGCCGCCACGCCAGCAGTCACGAGCTACGAGGTACGGCACAGGGAGAGCGCGGCCGGCAACTGGACGGTGGTCAAGGGGTTGGCGGCCTCGCCGCACACGGTGACGGGGCTGACCGACGGGCAGGCGTACGACTTCCAGGTGCGAGCGGTGAACGCCAAGGGGATAAGTGCGTGGACGGGGACGAGCAGGGCTACTACGTACGCTTCGACGGTGACCATCGCCGGGCCCAGCGCCAACGTGGTCGAAGGCGGGACGATGGTGTTCACCCTGACCCACACCGGGGAGACCACCGCCGAATTGACGGTGACGGTGCGGGTGACGGAGACGGGGGACATGCTGCCTTCGAGCCTGCCCACGACGGTGACCTTCCCCGCGGGGCAGTCCACCGCCACCGTGTCGCTCAACCTGCCGGGAGACATAGTGGACGAACCGAACAGCGTCGTGACGGTGACGTTGACCGACGGCGCCACCTACAACCTGGGCTCCCCTTCCTCGGCGACGGGGACGGCCACGGACGACGATAGAGCGCCGGGTGTACCGACGGGCGTGGGAGCGACGGCGGGCAATGCGCTGGTTGAGGTGTCGTGGGAGGCGCCAGATCGTGGTGGCACGTCTGCTATCACGGGCTACGAGGTGCGATACATCGCCAGCGACGCGTCGGACAAGAGCGACGCGGACACCTGGACCGAGGTGGACGGGGGGTCGACCTCGTCGCGCGAGGTGACGGTGACGGGGCTGGACAACGGACAGGAGTACGACTTCCAGGTGCGCACGGTGAGCGCTGCGGGGCCGAGCGGGTGGACGGGGACGGTGACGGCAACACCTACGAATCCGACGGCGCCGGCGGTGACCATCGCAGGGCCCAGCGCTCGCGTGGCCGAAGACGGGATGATGGCCTTCACGTTGACGCGCACCGAGGCGACCACGGCCGAGTTGACGGTGACGGTGCAGGTGACCGAGTCGGGAGCGATGCTGCCGGACACGCTGCCCACGATGGCGACGTTCGCCGTGGGGTCTGCCACCGCCACCGTGTCGCTCGACCTGCCGGGAGACGTCGTGGACGAACCGGACAGCATGGTGACGGTGGCCGTGCGGGGGGGCGACGGCTACAACCTGGGGACCCCTTCCTCGGCGACGGTCACGGCCACGGACGACGACACCGTGCCGGGTGTACCGACGGGGGTCTCGACAACGGCGGGCGACGCGCAGGTTGAGGTGACGTGGACGGCGCCGGCCAACGCCGGCACGTCTGCTATCACGCGTTACGACGTGCGGCATATTGCCAGCGACGCGTCGGACAAGTCTGATGGCAATTGGACGGTGGTGGACGGCGGGTCGGCTTCGCCGCACACCGTGACGGGGCTGACCAACGGCACAGGCTACGACTTCCAGGTGCGAGCGGTGAGCGCTGCGGGGCCGAGCGGGTGGACGGCGACGGTGACGGCAATACCTGCGGATCCGACGCTGCCGGCGGTGACCATTGCGGGGCCCAGCGCCAGCGTGGCCGAAGACGGGAAGATGGCCTTCACCTTGACCCGCACGGCGTCGACCACGGCTGCGTTGACGGTGAACGTGGCGGTTACCGAGACGGGAGCGATGCTGCCGGACACGCCGCCCACGACGGCGACCTTCGCCGCGGGGCAGTCCTCCGCTTCGGTGTCGCTCAACCTGCCGGGAGACGCGGTGGACGAACCGGACAGCGACGTGACGGTGACCGTTCAGGCGGGCAGCGGCTACAGCGTGGGGACCCCTTCCTCGGCGACGGGCACGGCCACGGACAACGACACCGTTCCGGGTGTGCCGACGGGGGTCTCGACAACGGCGGGCGATGCGCAGGTTCAGGTGTCGTGGACGGCGCCGGCCAACGCCGGCACGTCTGCTATCACGCGTTACGACGTGCGGCATATTGCCAGCGACGCGTCGGACAAGTCCGATGGCAACTGGACGGTGGTCAACGGGGGTTCGGCTTCGCCGCACACGGTGACGGGGCTGACCAACGGCACGGGCTACGACTTCCAGGTGCGGGCGGTGGGCGCGGCGGGGTCGAGTGGGTGGACGGCGACGGTGACGGCTACTCCGGCGGCTCCGACGGGGCCGCTGCCGGCGGTGACCATTGCGGGGCCCAGCGCCAGCGTGGCGGAAGACGGGACGATGGCCTTCACCCTGACGCGCACGGGGGCGACCACCGACGCGCTGCCGGTGACGGTGCAGGTGACCGAAACGGGAGCAATGCTGCCTTCAAGCCTGCCCACGACAGCCTCCTTCACGGCGGGGTCTGCCACCGCCACGGTGTCGCTCAACCTGCCCGGAGACGCGGTGGACGAACCGGACAGCGACGTGACGGTGACCGTTCAGGCGGGCAGCGGCTACAGCGTGGGGACCCCTTCCTCGGCGACGGGCACGGCCACGGACAACGACACCGTTCCGGGTGTGCCGACGGGGGTCTCGACAACGGCGGGCGATGCGCAGGTTCAGGTGTCGTGGACGGCGCCGGCCAACGCCGGCACGTCTGCTATCACGCGTTACGACGTGCGGCATATTGCCAGCGACGCGTCGGACAAGTCCGATGGCAACTGGACGGTGGTCAACGGGGGTTCGGCTTCGCCGCACACGGTGACGGGGCTGACCAACGGCACGGGCTACGACTTCCAGGTGCGGGCGGTGGGCGCGGCGGGGTCGAGTGGGTGGACGGCGACGGTGACGGCTACTCCGGCGGCTCCGACGGGGCCGCTGCCGGCGGTGACCATTGCGGGGCCCAGCGCCAGCGTGGCGGAAGACGGGACGATGGTCTTCACCCTGACGCGCACAGGGGCGACCACGGCTGCGTTGACGGTGAACGTGAGAGTCACGGAGACGGGGGCGATGCTGCCTTCAAGCCTGCCCACGACGGTGACCTTCGCCGCCGGGTCTGCCACCGCCACCGTGTCGCTCAACCTGCCGGGAGACGAGTTAGACGAGCCGGACAGCGTCATCACCGTAACCGTCCAGGCAGGCACCGGCTACAACCTAGGGACCCCTTCCACCGCGACGGGGACGGCCATCGACGACGACGACGCGCCGACGGTCAACCCCAGAGCACCGCGCATCGTCTCCGCAACGCCGGGAGATGCGGTCGTAACGCTGCAGTGGGACCCGCCTGCCAACCCTGACGGCACGGCCATCTGGGCCTACGACGTCCGCATCAAGTTCACTTCCGACACGGATCTCCAACTCTGGATCCCGCGCGATTGGGTGGTATCCGGCTGCAGCACCACGTGCAGCTACGAGGCCGATGGGCTGATCAACGGCCACAGCTTCGACTTCCAGGTGCGCGCCGTGTACGAAAACGGGACAGGCCCCTGGTCGCCCGTGGTGCGAAGCACACCGAACCCATAGGACCCGTCGTCTCCTGAGTCTGAACTAGTCCGGAATCCCTGCCGTATCTCGTTGAGTTTCTGAGTTCACCCCGGGTAAGGCTCTCCGCAATCGAACCAGGACGGGGCGTCCTGGCGGCACACAGCCAGAAGTTCGGCTCTCAACGAGCGAAATTCCTCCACGGCAAGTGTTATAGCGCTCATTTCCTCTGGTGCCAGATCTGAGAGAGTCTCACACTCGGTGATCCAATTCTCAGCTTTCAGGAGGGCCACGTCGGTGTAAGCGAGGTACTCAAGATACGGACTCTGCGCCGCGTCCCAGCCATCTATTAAGCCAGCCAGGACGGTGGCTGATCGGTCGTCTAACTCGAACATGATGTCGGATATCTCGAAAGCTTCGCCGGCGCACCAGGCGGTCACGTCCTGCGTTGTGGCCGTGCGTGGTTCAGACGTGGTGGTGGGCGCCCTGGTTGTAACGGGACGGGCGGCCGTGCTCGACGTAGCCGACGGCTGGTCGGTGTTCATATCAGTGTTGATAGCGTTCCCGACTATCAGCAGAGCGACCAGTCCACCAGCGACCCATGCCAGCCGCCGCGTACCGAACCGTCGGAGCCGCCGTCTAGCTGCCCGATACTCCTTCCGCCTCGTCCGGAGGGTCTGCTGGGCGTCCACCAGGGCTGCATACGCGGCCTGCTTGTTCTGCCTATCGGTTTGCCGGGCTTGTGCTCGTTCTGCTCTGCGTTGAGAGCGACGCGACGGTTCACCCATTTGACGGTCGCTCCGGTTGTGGTCACTTCACCGTGTCACCAAAACACGACCGCCAACCGACCGAAAAAGACCATGATGCACATACGGCCCCAAGGTTCCGGTAAGGGCAGTCGAATTGTATTGGTGACGCCGCCTACTGTACCGGATAATGCGATATCGTCGTAAGCACAAGTGACACAAAGGACGCCTGACAGCCACCGAAGGCTACCTGGAAGCACCAACCGGACGTCTAAAGACAGAGGTCCAACCGGAGAATGCGGATACAACAGCGCGCATCCTGAAACACTTGCGTGAGTCTGACCGTGCCCGATTCCGAGAGACGATGTGGCTAGCGGCCATTTTCTTCGCGTCTATCGCATCGCCGAATCCGAAACGGTCGCCGCTGAGTCCGGAGCCAGCAAACCGGGGGGTTCACATTCCCTATACACGAAGACCCCTTGACCTGGGATTATGGGGTTATCTGGCGGTTCGAGTCCGTGCGTACCCTCTCAACGCCGACGACACCTCTACCATCTCGTCACGCCTGATGACCAGCGGATGGTCACATGCTGGTTGCGTGATGCCATCCGTGCGGGTTCGATAGGCCCGCACGGTGAGAGGAAGGCCAGGACGCGCGATCGCACCAGGCGTTTAGAGGCCGACCCCGCCCAACTGGCGCGTGGGTGGCCGGTCATCCCGGGCGGGGGGACGGCGCCAGGCGGCGATGGTGTCCGGTGTGGCTCCGAGGGTGTGGGTGAGGGCTTGGTGGGTGGCTATGGCAGCAACTATGGGGTCTCCGTCGGTGTAGGTGTCGGCGATGGCCCGGTGCCCTCGTATGCGTTGGTGGATGTCACCGCCGGAGAGGTGCTGGTCGATGTGGGGCCATGGTTGGGGGAGCCCGGTGTGCCAGTGGGCGAGGAGAGCGTTGGCGCCGAGGCTGGCGGGGTCTTCGCCTGGGGGGAACGTGACGGCGGTGGTGGGGACGTCTGCTTGGTGGGCTTGGTCGAGGACTTTTTGTTGGGCGTCCTGTCCTGCTGGGTCTCCGTCGAACGCTGCGATCAGGTGGTGGGCGCCGGCGGCGAGGATACGGTCGAGGTGGCTGTCGGTGAAGGCGGTTCCGCCGGTGGCGACTACGTTGGTGAGGCCTGCTTTGTGAGCGGCGATGGCGTCGGTGTAGCCCTCGACTACCCCGGCTGTTCCACTGTCTCGGATCCCTTCGGCGGATTCGGCGATGCCGTAGAGGGTGTCGGATTTGTGGTAAAGGGGGGTGGTGCGGGTGTTGAGGTATTTGGGGGCTTTGGGGTCGGTGTTGGTGGGGAGCTTGCGACCGGCGAACCCGATCACTTCACCCCCCAGTGTGCGGATGGTGAACACGATCCTTCCTCGGAGGACGTCGTAGGCTCGCCCGGTTTTGCGGCTGATGGCAGCGACACCGGAGTCGACCGCTGCCTTGTCGTCGCGGAGGGCGTTGGTCAGTCCTCTCCATTGGTCGGGCGCCCACCCGAGGTTCCATTTGCGCCAGTCGTCGGGTCCGATGCCTCGTTCGGTGAGGTATTGGCGGGCTTCCTCGGCGTGGGGGGATCGGAGGAGTTGTTGGTGGTACCAGTCCGCGCTTCGTTCCAGCACCGCCAGTTCCTTTGCGTGGCCGTTGGGTTCTGCCGGTTCGGGTTCCACGTGGACGGGGAGGGGGATGGGTGGTAGCGCCGGCGGGCGGCGGGCGGCAGCGACTTGTTGTTCGATGGCGTGGGTCCAGGGAACCGGGACCGGTGCTGTGGGCGCTTCGGCGGTGCCGGCGATCACTTGGGCGGTTTGTTGGTTGGCGTGGTGCCAGACGGCGGTGAGGCGGGCGGCCGTGGCGCCATCTTCGATCCAGTCGGCTACAGCCTGATGCCAGTGGGTGCGGTCCGCGGCAGCGAGATCCGCTCCGGCGGGGTCTGGGGGGAGTTGGGTGTGGAGTTGGCGCCGGGCGGCGTCGAGGGCTTCGAGGGTGGTCGCCCACCGCTGCGCCCGCCGTGCTTTGAGAGAGGCCCGCACCCCGGCGGCCCATTGTGTCTCGTCTTCGCTGAGACGGTGGTGGGTGTGGGGGGTGAGGA
>VXMU01000072.1 GCA_009840945.1 Chloroflexota bacterium
GGCGGACGATCCAACTGGTGCCGCAAGACCCCCTCGGCTCGCTCAACCCGCGCCGACGCGTCGGCGATACGCTCCGGCACGCGCTCCGCACCATGCGCGGCCTGGGCCGTCGCGAGGCAGACGCGGAGGCCGCGCGGTTGCTGGAGCGGGTACGACTCTCACCGGAGCTGCTCAAGCGGCTACCGCGCGAACTCTCAGGCGGGGAACGGCAGCGGGTCGCGATCGCCCGGGCGCTGGCCGCCGAGCCGCACGTTCTGATCTGCGACGAAGTGACGTCCGCCCTCGACGTCTCGGTGGAGGCGTCGATCCTCGACTTGATCGACGACCTGCGTGCCGACAGCGGGATGGCGGTGCTGCTGATCGCGCACGACCTGCGCGTGGTGCGCCGCATCGCCGACCGCGCGGTGGTGCTGCACGACGGGCGCGTCCGGGAGCACGGTCCGGTCGGGGACGTCCTCGGAACCCCCCGCCACGAGCTGACTCGCGCGCTCGTCGCCGCGGACCGTCCAGTCTCGGCAATCGTCCGCGATCGAGAGCAGCGGGGGCGCTCCTCGAGGCACCTGCCGGAAACCGCGCCGTTGTGATCAGCGCCCGGGATTCCGCGCGGCGTACTCGGTGCCCGCCGGGCGGCTTTCCGGCCACCGGCGCCGCCGCCGGCCGGCCAACGCAACCCACCCGGACAGGAAGTGAGCAATACACATGCAGTTCGGTCTGTTCCTGAACAACGGCATCTTCGAGGGCGTCGACGACGCCCGGGCGCTCGCGCTCACCGTCGAGACCGCGGACCTTGCCGAGGAGCTCGGCTACGACGAGTTGTGGGTGACGGAGCATCACTTCATCGAGTACGGCGTATGCCCCTCGGCGATCACGCTGGCCGGCTTCCTGCTCGGGCGGACCAGCCGCATGCGCGTCGGCACGGCAGTCACGCTGGCGCCGCTGGTCCATCCGGTGGCGCTCGCCGAGCAGACCGCGCTCAACGACCAGCTCAGCGGCGGTCGCTTCGACCTCGGGCTGGGACGCGGTGGCTACGAGCTCGACTACCAGGTGTTCGGCGTCCCGCCGATGCGCTGGACCATGGAGGTCGAAGCGACGCTCGAGGCCGTGATCGACGCGCTGTCGCAAGACGAGACGCGCAGCACGAACGGCTTCTTCCCCTACGACACGGTCGCCGTCCGCCCGCGGACGCGCACCCGCCCACACCCGCCGATGTACGTCGCCTCGACCACGCCCGGCTCGCTGAAGGCGGCGGCGCGCAACCGGGTTCCGCTGCAGTTCTATCACCATCTCCCCTCGGCGGAGGCGCGCGCCGAGATCGCCGAGCAGTATCGCGGCTTCGCCGAGGAGGCCGGTTGGGATGGCGCCGCCGACCACCTCCACACCCTGATCTGCTTCGTGGACGACGACGAGGCGGCCGCGCGCGAGCGGCTGACCGAGGGGCTGGTCCATTCCTGGAGCAAGGGCATGCACCCCGGTCTCTACCGGCGTGAAGAGCCGGCCGGAACGCCCGAGGAACGCGCCGCCGAGATCGTGAACCAGAGCCCGGTTGGCCCTCCAGACGTCGTCGCCGGCTGGTTCGAGGAGTTCACCCGGGCCACGGGCGCGGCGAAGTTCGGGCTCTACATGGAGGCCGACGGGAACCCGGAGCGAGTGCTTACCTCGGTGCGGCGGTTCGCCGAGGAAGTGATGCCGCGCCTGCGTGGCCAGGCGCCGCGCTAAGGCGCTGGTCCGGCGGCGCCGGTCGGGCCGAGACGCCAGCGGGAGGCGCGCTCGCGGTCGAGCCAGAGCCGGCGGTAGCGCCCGCCTTCCTGCCCGATCAGCTCCTCGTGCGAGCCTCGCTGCACGATGCGCCCGTCATCGACCACGAGGATCTGGTCGGCCGCCTGGATCGTCGCAAGCCGGTGCGCCACGACGAGCACGGTCTTGCCGCGCACGAGGGCGGCGAGGGCCGTCCGCACGGCGCGGTCGTTGAGCGCATCGAGCGAGGCCGTCGGCTCATCGAGCAGGACGATGGGCGCGTCCTTGAGCATCGCGCGGGCGATCGAGATGCGCTGACGCTCGCCGCCGGAGAGTGTCGCTCCGCCCTCGCCGACCAGCGTCGCGTAGCCGAGCGGCAGCGCCTCGATGAAGTCGTGCGCCTGTGCGGCGCGGGCGGCGGCCTCGATGTCGTCGCGGCTCGCCTCCGGGCGGCCGAAGGCGATGTTCTCGCCGATCGTCGCGCGGAACAGGTACACGTCCTGGAAGACGACCGTGATGTGCTCGAAGAGTTGCTGATGCGTCAGCTCGCGGATGTCCGCGCCGCCGATCCGCACCACACCTTCGCCGGGATCCCAGAAGCGCGAGACCAGGTTGAGGATCGTGCTCTTGCCCGCCCCGGACGGACCGACGATCGCCGTGGTCGTGCCCGCTCGCGCTCTGAAGGAGACATCCCTGAGCACGGGCATGGTCTCGTAGGCGAAGGTGACGCCAGCGAGCTCCACGTCGTGGCCCCGCGGCTCGATCGAGCGCGAGGCCGGGGCCGGCTGCTCTTCCAGATCCATGATGCGGCCGATCCGCTCGAGCGCCGCGTCGCCCAGGCGGAGCGCCTCGAAGTGCCCGGCGAGCGCGACGATCGGGCCGTACACGCGCAGGATGAGCACCAGGAAGATCAGCGCCGTGCCGGCGTCGATGGCGCCGCCGAACCAGCGGTAGGCGGCGAACGCGATCACCGCCGGGACGCCGAGCTGGACCACGCCGAGCGTGAGCATCCCCAGCGGCAGCAGCCGCAGCACGAGCCGGTTGTTGATCTCGCGAATGGCGGTGACGGCGCGACCGTACTGGCTGAGCCGGTCGTCCGTGCGGTTGAACGCCCGCGCGACGGTGATGCCCTGCACGTACTCGAGCATTCGTCCGCTGGACTCGGCGAGGCGGTCCCCCCTGAGCAGCGCGAGCGCCTTGAGCTGCGCGTTGACCCAGTAGAAGAGCGGCCCGGCGACGATCAGGCTGAGCGCGACCGCCAGCCCCAGGGGCGGATCGATGAACGCCATCGCCAGGAGCACCGCGACCGGGAGGCCGATCGCGCCGAAGAGCGCCGGGATCGAGTCGGACAGGTACTGGGCCACGGCCTCGAAGTCCGAGGAGAACGTCGCCGTCACGTCACCGGTCGAGCGCGAGCGAAGCGTGCCGAGGGGCAGCCGCTGGATGTGATCGAGGGTGGCCGCCCGCGCCTCGCCGGTCGCGCGATAACTGCCGATCCACGCGAAGTGGTTGCTGCCGTACCAGATAGCGAACTGCGCCACGATCGCGACCACCGTCACGCCAGTCGCGATCCAGGCGTCCGTCGCAGTCAGCGCGTTCTCGCGCAGACGATCGACGATCCACACGAGGAAGACAACGGGTACGCCGGCACACATCGCCTGTAGGAAGCGCAGCGCGATCGCGAGCGTGAGGTCGCGGCTCCGCGCCCCCATCAGGCGCCACGCGGTCGCCACGGGACCAATGTAGTAGGGGCGAGGAGGCGGCGCCGTCTGCTGCATCAGGAAGAGACCTCCTCGCCGGCAAGTGACGCCGCGGCCGAGGGGCCGCCCGTGAGCGCGATCCCGGACGCCTCGGAGAACGCTTCCCACATCCGGGCGTAGAGGCCGCCCTCTGCGATCAACTGCTCGTGCCGCCCGCGCTCGACGATGCACCCTTCATCCATCACCAGGGTCTGGTCCGCCCCGGCGACCGTGGACAGCCGGTGCGCGATGATCACCACGGTTCTCCCCGCGACGAGCCGGCTCAGTGCATCCTGCAGGGCGACCTCGTTCTCCGGATCGGCGTAGGCGGTCGCCTCATCGAGAACCACGATCGGGGCGCCCTTGAGGATCGCGCGCGCGATCGCCAGCCGCTGGCGCTCGCCGCCGGAGAGCCGCCCGCTGCCCTCGCCGAGTTGGGTGTCGTAGCCCTCCGGCAGCGCCGAGATGAACTCGTGTGCGCGAGCGGCTGTCGCCGCCTCGACGATCTCCTCGTCCGTCGCATCGGGCTTCGCGAGGCGCAGGTTCGCGGCAACCGAGTCGTTGAAGAGGAACGTCTCCTGGAAGACGAAGGCGATCTGGTCCATCAGCTGCGTCATCGGCATCTCGCGGATGTCGACGCCGCCGATGCGGATCGCCCCGCCGTCGACGTCCCAGAAGCGCGCGATCAGCCGCGCCAGCGTCGACTTGCCGGCGCCCGACGGGCCGACGATCGCCGTAACGGTGCCGGGCTCGGCGCTGAAGGTGACGTCGTGCAGCACACGCCGGGGTCCCTCGTCCCGGACCGGGTAGGCGAAGTCGACGCCTCGCACCTCCAGGCGCGAACCCTCCAGCCGCCCCGCCTCCGCGGGCTCCGGCAGCACCTCGGCCTCGTCAAGCTCGCGCACCAGGCGCGCGCCGAGCCCGAGGTAGGCGAGCGTCGTCATGACGTTGAGCAGGCGGAGCAGGGGCAGGGTGAACCCGAGCCCGACGATGAAGAAGAAGAGCAGCGTCGACGTGTCGACCTGGCCTGTGTGCCAGAGCAGCAGCCCGACGGGGACGATGACCAGCGCCGGCGAACTCACCAGCACGAAGAAGACCGTGAAGATTGGCAGGAACTCCCGGCTCCACTGCACCTCGTACTCCGCGGCGTCGTCGATCGCGGCCTTCGTCTCGCCGAATACGCGCCCCGTGCCGTTGAAGGTGCGGACCACGGCCATGGCGCGGACGAACTCGACCATCGAGGCGTTCATGCGCGCCATGGCGCGCGTGTATGCGCCCAGCTTGCCGCTCCCCCTGCGCGTGCCGATCGCCATCAGCGGGAGTGCGACGGCCACCACGGCGAGGCTCGCCAGCGCCATCCGCCAGTCGACGAGCAGCAGCCAGACGACCATGAACAGCATCGTCGTCAGCGCCGAAGTCACATCAGGCACGACGTGTGCGAGGAACTGCTCGAGCCGCTCGATGTCGTCGCTGAGCGTGCGCTGGATCTCGCCTGAGCGGCGGTTCGTGAGGAATCCGAGCGGCACGTGGCCGAGCCGCCTGCCGATGCGCAGGCGCAGCTGCTCGAGCGTGGCGAAGGCTCCGCGGTGCCCGGTCCATTCCGCGATGGCCATCAGCCCGTACTGGAGGACCACGAAGCCGGCGGCGAGCGCAGCGTAGCCGTACATGCCGTCCCGCGTGGCCTCGCCGGCCACAATCTCGTCGACGACACGGTAGATGACCCAGAACGGGCCAAGCAGCGCCAGCGAGGCCATGCCCGAGAGGATCGCCGCGACCGCGAACGCGACCCACCCGTTGCGCGCGAAGGGCAGGAGCAGCCGGAGGCCGGTCCAGATGTTGATCTCTACCGAACCGGCGCCTGCTCCGGACTCAGCGGTGGCAAGCGATTCAGTATCGGCGTTCGTCACGACTGTGCCCTGCCATGCGTCGCAACCGCCTGTTCCGCGCGCATCGTGCTGCGGGCGGCAAGGCGGGCTCATTGATATATGGTCTCAATAGACTGCGGTCAAGTTCCGCGTGCGTGCATCGCCTCGTCGTCGATCGCAGGAGGCGGCAGCCCGCGTTCTGGTCGGCGCTACTCCAGAGCGCCAGAGAGCAGGAGGTCCTCGATGTGCGGCTCTGGGTAGTGGAGGATGTCGCGCAGCACGAGGTCCTGGTCACGACCGAGCGTGGGCGCGACGCGCTCGACCTGGGCCGGCGTGCGCGAGAGCGTGAAGCGCGAGTTCTCGACGTGCGTCGTGCCGTGGAGCGGGTGCTCGAGCTCGATGAAGTGGCCGCGGTGGGCGAGCTGCGGGTCGTCGGCGAGGTCCGCCGCGTTCGATGCGCGATGTGCCGGGATCCCGCCGTCCTGCAGCGTGGTCTCGATCGCCCCGGCGGTGCGTGACTCCGTCCACCTCGCGACGATCTCGTCGAGCTCGGCCGCGTGCTCCAGGCGCTGCGGCGCCAGGGCGTATCGAGGTTCGCCGGCAAGTTCGGCGCCGCCGATGAGCCTCGCGAAACGTGTCCACTCGTCGTCGTCGCGGATGGCGATGGCGACCCAGGTGGTGGAGGCTCCGTCGTCGGTGCGGCACGGGTAGGCGCCGTGCGGCGCCATCTCCGCGTCCTGGTTGCCGCTGTACTCGAGTGACCGCCCCGTCACGAAGTAGTCCGCGAACTCGGGGGCGAGGAAGAACTGGCCGGACTCCGACTGCGAGTGGTCGATGTAGCAGCCCTCGCCCGTCCTGCGCCGGTGGTCGAGCGCCGCGAGCACCAGCGGCAGCGCGAAGCGCGGCCCCACGTAGTCGGTGTACGGCCCGAACGGGCCGATCGGCGGGCGGCCGGGCCAGCCCGCGAGGTTCTGGAAGCCCGACATGCCGGCCCCGGCGGTCCCGTAGCCCGCGTACTCCGCGAACGGGCCGTACTGCCCCATCAGGCAGGTGCTCACCATGATGATCGAGGGGTTGAGGGCCCGCACGTCTTCGTAGGCCAGCCCCCACCGCCGCACGACGCCGGGGGTGAACGACTCGATGAAGACATCGCCCCAGCGGAGCAGGTCGTACATGACGCCTCGCGCCTCCTCGCGCGCGAGGTCCAGCGTGACGCCGAGCTTGCCGGCGTTGCCGTTGCCGTACATCAGCGAGTGCTCGGGGCCGAACACCCCGTCCTGGAACGGGCCCGCCACCCGCGCCGTCTCGATGCGTCGCGACGACTCGACGTGCACGACGGTCGCGCCGTAGTCGGCCAGCGCACGCCCCACGCGCGGCCCGGCGACGACCCACGTGAGGTCGACGACTTTCAGGTCCTCGAGGATGCGCTCGCTCACCCGACGACCCCGTCACGCAGGAGCTGCTCGTACTCCCGGTCGTCGACTCCGAGTTCGTCGACGAGGATCTCGCGCGTGTGCTGTCCGAGTCGGGGCGCCGGCCGGCGCACCGGGAGCGTGGCGCCGTCGACCTTCGCGGGGAACGCGGGCAGGCGGGTGCCGGGCAGCGGGGGGTCGGGCGGCGCCTGCCAGAAGTCGCGCGCCTCCAGGTGCTTGCTCGCCGCGATCTCCGCGATGGTGAAGACGGGCGTGACCATGAGCTTGCGCTGGACGGCCGCGTCCATCAGCTCCGACTTGGTCTTGTCGGCGACGAATGCCCGGATCACCTCCTCGACCTCCGCGAGGAGCTCCGGATCGAGTTCGCCCTCGCCCGTCACGCGCTGCATCGCGCGCCAGTCGATCGCGGCGATCTCGTCGCGGCAGCCGCCCTCCTCGTGGATCCACTGCATGAGGTTGTTCGAGAAGTGCCCGGTCGAGGTGCCCATCGCCACGGTGAGCGAGACGTAGCCGTCGCGCACCTCCCACTTCGTCGGGAGGGGCAGGTCCACGCCCCCGGCGGCGAGGGTGTCGACGTCGCCGATCAGCGACGAGAGCACCCGCGAGAGCGTCGCCTCCATCACCGACTGCTGGACGGAGATGTCGACGTGCTGGCCCTTCCCGTCGCATAGCCGCGCGAAGTGCGCGATGAGCGCTCCCCCGGCTGCGTCGGCTGCCGCGTGGCGGTGGGCCTGCGGAGCGGAGATGCGGACGGGCGGACGGCCGTCGTCGCGCTGCGGCAGCAGTGGGCCGCCCGAGCCCCAGAGCGTGATGTCCGTCGAGGCCCAGTGCGCCTTCGGGCCCGTCGAGCCGAACGGCGTCACCGAAACATGGATCAGCGCCGGGTTGACGCCCTCGAGCGCCTTGTAGTCGAGGCCGAGGCGCGCCATCTCGCCCGGCGGCGCCGACTCGATGAGGAAGTCCGCCGAGGCGGCCAGGCGCAGCAGCAGCTCGCGACCGGCGGGATGCGCGATGTCGATGGCCACGCCGCGCTTGTTCGCGGCGTACGCGCTCCAGTAGGCGGAGCGGTCCAGCGCGGGAACCTCGTCGCCCGCGAGGGGCGGCACGCGCCTCGCGCTGCTCCCGCCGGTTGGCTCGACCTGGATCACGTCCGCGCCGAGGTCGGCGAGGATGCGCCCGGCCAGCAGCGCGGTCTCGTCCGTCAGGTCCAGCACGCGGTACGGGGCCAGCAGCCGTGCGGGTGCGAAGTCGAGCGTCATGCCGTTCTCCGGGCGGGTGCGTCGACGCGCGCCCAGCATAGGTGGGCCTACTCGAACCCACCATCGCGCCGCCGCCGGGCTCCAGGTGGCCTCGGGCGGCAGAGGCGGGACGCCCCCCGTCAGGTGGCCGGGAGGGGCTTCACGCGGTCTTCGAGCCAGCTCAGTAGCTCGGCGAACCGGAACGCGTTCGTGTCGAACAGCTGCGTGAAGAACTGGTGGGCTTCACGGTCGTCGCAGTCGATGAAGTGGCCATTCATTCGCAGGAACACGTCCGTGACAAAGAAGGCCGCCCGCTTGTTCCCGTCCACGAAGGGGTGGTTCACGGCAAGGCTCTCCATGAGCGCCGGCGGCCTCCTCGACCAGGCTCTCGTAGTACCCGAGTTGCGGCCGCATCACCGCAGCCGCGAGGGCGCCCTGGTCGCGGATCCCGACCGGGCCGCCGAACTCATCGATCAGGATGACGTGCATGGCCACGACTTCCTCGATGGTCGGGAAGTCGTGGGTCACTGGGCGAGGAGCTCACCAAGGATGCGGTGTCGCTCCACGCTCGCCCGGAAGTGCTCCATCACCTCGGGGCGGACCGCCTGGCGGGCCTTGTTCTCGAGGTAGCCGCGCATCGCGTCTTCGAGCACGGCCTGGAAGTGGCGCCCCTCGTCGCGGGCAGCCGCCCGCAGGGCGGCGAGCAGCTCGGGCGACGCCTGGCTGGAGAACTTCTCGCGCGTCTCGGCCATCGCTTCGCCCCCTTGCAGTGCCGTCTCCCATTGTCACGTCCGGTGATCTGCTGTCAAGAACCATCTTGACGAACCGAGGGGCGCTGTCCCGGGGCAGCTGTCGTCGCGGAGCGGCTCGACGCTGGCTTCATGCGGCGCCGCAGCCGAACACTTACAGATATTTCATGCTCTGGCGGCGCCACCTCATAGCTTCCTGACATCTTCGCGGGTCCCGTCGGCTATCGTTTCGGGCCGTGTCGATCCTCCGCGCTGGATAACGGAACGCCTCGGACTCGCCCGTCCGTGGCGGCGAGCTTGCGTGCTGCGGTGCGCTCGGGCCTGCGCCGCGGCCCTCGCCTGCTCGCCTCTGACACCCGCGCCCCGGGACGCTCCTCCAACGGCCGCCGGACGGCGCTCACGCCCGTCGCCGTGGCCCTCGGGTTCCTGCTCGGGGTGCTGGGCGGGCTCGGCGATTCCGTCGAGGGTCAGCAGAACCAGCGCGCGGCCCAGATCGACGTCACGTTCCAGGCGAACTTCGTGCAGGATGCGCTGGCCTCCGGCGAGACGCTGCCGGACGACACCACGTTCGCGAGCGTGGTCTTCGCCACGCACGAGGGCTCCGTCAGCTACTTCAACGCGGGCGAGGCGGCGAGCCCGGGGCTCAAGGCCTTCGCCGAGACGGGCGCGCCCAGCCTCCTCGTCGCGGAGTTCGCGGCTCAGACAGCCGCATCGAACGTCTACCCCGGCCAGGGTGGGGGCGCGACGTTCCCCCAGACTGCCGAGCAGGAGCAGACGTTCGCGGCCCGACGCGCCTCCGCCGGCCAGTCCCATCTGACTTTCGTGGCCAGCTTCAGCGAGTCGCCCGACTGGTTCGTCGGCGCCCGCAACATCGACCTCAGGCCGGGCGGCGTGTGGATCGAGGAGCTCGAGGTCGACCTCTACGCCTGGGACGCGGGCACGGACAGCGGCACCGAGTTCGACTCGGCGGACTCGGCGACTGACCTGCCGGGCAACGTCACCAGCCTCGAGGGCGCGGGCAAGTTCAGCGACACGCCGATCGGCACGCTCACCATCACCATGCTCGTCCCGCCGAGCGACGGCTCGGAGCGGAGGGTCATCAGGGCGGACGCGGGCTCGCTGGACGGGGCGCTCAACGTCTTCTGGTGGGACGGCGAGCTTGGCTCGGTCGACTTCGACCGCTACCTGGTCGCCTGGAAGTCGGGCGCCGAGGAGTTCCAGACCAGCCTCGGCGGCGACCGGGTCAAGGTGGTGATGGGGCGCAGCAGCGACCGGGTGATCGTCGAGGGGCTGACCAACGGCACCGAGTACACGGTCAGGGTGGCGCACGCCAACGCGGTCGGCCCTGCGGTCCATCACTCCCGCGAGGTGACGGCGACCCCGGCCGCACGGGTGCGTGAACTGGTCAGCAATACCAGCCAGAACCCGGGTCGGCCGACACTGGTGCACTTCTCATTGCGGTCCGGCCAGGTCGCCAAGTTTGGCGTGGTCCCGTTCACGACCGGGTCTGCGGGCGGCACCCTGGGCAGCGTCACGTTCCTCCGATTCCAACCCCTGACTGTCGGCGGGTACGCCCGAAGCCTGGTCCTCGAACTTCACCTGCTGGAAGACGACGGCGGCGGGCCCGGCCCGGTGATCGGGACCCTCGTCCCGCCACCCGAATACGTCGATGGACCCTCGACGTTCGTCGCCCCGGGCAATGGCTTCGCGCTCTCGGCCTCGACCGACTACTGGCTGAAGCTGGTGCTGGTCGAGGGGGAACTGAATACCTTCGTGGCCAGGCACAGGGACGAGGACCCGACCGGCCAGCCCGGCTGGCTGCTCGGCCAGGACTGCTGGGTGAGCATCACGGACGTCTGGCCCTACCGGGTCAAGTGCTCAGTCGGGACCGACGTCACGCACGGCCCGTTCCTGATGTCGCTCAACAGCCCGATCGAGTCGACGCTGCCCCGGGCCAGCATCAGCGGTGGGGCGGCCATCGAGGGCGGGAGCGTGGACTTCACTGTGGAACTGTCGCGCGCGCCGGGCGCCACGGCCACGGTCCAGTACTCCACCGTGGACGGCAGCGGCGCCCTGCCTGCGACCAGCGCCGACGGCGACTACACGCCGGTCACCAACGAGACCATCACGTTTGGGGCGAACGAGACGAGCAAGACGATCTCGATCGCCACCGGCGACGACTCGACGGACGAGACGAACGAGCGCTTCCTCGTCCGCCTCAGCAGTCCCTCGGCCAACATCGTGCTGAGCGAGGTCGATACCGCGGCGGGGGCCATCCTCAACGACGATCAGACCAGGTCGAGCGACTCGACGCTGGCGGGCATCACGGTGACCGACCAGGACGGCAACACGATCGCGCTCAATGAGACGTTCGAGCGCTATCGGTTCGTCTATACGGCCGACGCCCCGGGCAGCGTCGATACGCTGACGTTCACTCCGACGTTCGACAGCGGCGTCAACCCGTACGCGCTGCGCTACTTCAATGCCAGAGGGAAGGTGGAGGACAGGACGGGCCGCAGCGCCAACTTCACCGTCGCCCCCGGGCTCAACCTGCTCAAGGTCCTGATCACCTCCAACAACCGCAGACAGGAGTCGCTCTACAAGGTCATGGTGACCAAGGCCGCCTCGTCGGACGCGACGCTCAGCCGCCTTCTTGTGCAAGACGACGGCCTCGGCGACCTCGTCCTGTCTCCCGCGTTCAGCCCCTCGGTCACCGAGTACACGGCGACCGCCGGCGGTCCCGCGCCCTTCTACATCGAGGTCACGCCAAACCACGCCGGAGCGGACGTGCAGGTCACGCTCAACGACCGGACGATCGCCTTCTCCGGCACACACTTCACCGACGAGACAGTGCACGTTGTCTTCGACCTGGTGGGTGGCGCAAACACCCTCGTCGTCCAGGTCACCGCGGAGGACGGCGCCACAAGGACTTACACGCTCACCGTGACCGTGCCGCCCAGGGTCAAGTTCGGGCAGGGGCCCTTCAGCGTCGATGAGGGCTCCACCGTGTCGGTCCCGGTCATCCTCAACCAGGCCGCGCCCACGGCACTGACCATCCCCCTGACCGTGACCAGCGAGGGGGGCGCCGGCGCCTCGGACTACTCCGTCCCGGCGAGCGTCGAGTTCATGGTGGGAGACACCGAGCAGTCGGTCGTGTTCACGGCCGCCGTCGACTCGGACGCCGATGCCGGTGAGAGCGTGCGGCTCGGCTTCGGCGCCCTGCCCGGCGACGTCTCCTCGGTCGCCCCGACGACCGCGCGGGTCGAGATCACCGACGTCGCCCCGACGCCCGTGAACTTCGAGCAGGCGAGCTACACGGTCGCCGAGGGCGGCTCCGTCACGGTCAGGGTGACGCTCGACACGGCCGCCGTCGCCCGGGTCGACATACCGATCATGGCGACGAACCAGGGCGGCGCGACCAGCGTCGACTACACGACCCTGCCGGCGACCGTGACCATCAATGGCGGCGATACCGCGGGGTCCTTCACGTTCAGCGCCGTGGACGACTCGGCCGTCGAGCCGGGCGAGTCGGTGAGGCTGAGCCTGGGCGCCTTGCCCGCCGGGTACGTCGAGGGGTCGACCAGCGCGACCGTGGTCAACATCTCCGACGACGACGTCGCACAGGTCGCGGTCAGCTTCGGCAGCGCCGCCTACAGCGTGGCCGAGGGTGCCTCGGGGACCCTTACCGTCCACCTCAGCGCGGACCCGCAGCGCACGGTCACGATCCCCCTGAGCCGGACCCACCAGGGCGGGGCGTCGAGCAGCGACTACACCCTGCCGTCGAGCGTCACGTTCAACAGCGGCGACACGACGAGGACCGTCAGCTTCCTGGGGACAGACGATTCGGTCGACGACGACGGCGAGTCGGTCCGGCTCGGCTTCACCAGCCTGCCCGCCGGTGTCTCGGCGGGAACGCCCACCGAGACGGTGGTCAGCATCGTCGACGACGACGATCCGGAGGTGACAGTGAGCTTCGCGAGCGCGGGTTACACGATTCCCGAGAGTGCTGCCGAGAGCATGGTTGTGGTGCTGGACCGCGACCCCGAGCGGCGGGTCGAGGTCATGCTGACGGTGACCCCCGTCGAGGCCATCGAGGCTGACTTCGACGTCGAGTGGCCCGACCCGGCCAGTCCCGGCGTGCTCGTCTTTAGTGCAGGCGTGACGCGGCAGACCGTCACCTTCAGCTCACTCACGGACGACGAGGAGGAGGACGAGGAGACCGTCGTGATCAGCATCGACACACCGTCGGCGGACCGGGTGACGCTCGGGCCGGTGAGTGCGACGACCGTCACGATCGATGCGCGGCCGGCGACCCGCTTCAGCGGCGGCCTCCCCGCCGGCACCCCCGGCGGGGGTGGTCCCGGCGGCCCCTCGGGCCCGACGCCGAGCGAGATCGACTTCGAGTGGACCGTGCAGCACGACATCGAGGCGCTCGACCCCGCGAACGACTGGCCGACCGGCTCGTGGTCCGATGGCCGGTACCTCTACCTCGCCCAGAACGGCAGCGGCGCCGACGACGGCGTCTACGCGTACGACCTCGCGACCGGCGAGCGTGTCGAGGAGCGCGAGTTCGAACTGGACGGCTCGAACCGTGCGCCGCGCGGCATCTGGGCGGACGGCACCACGGCCTGGGTCTCCGACAGCGGCCAGGACAAGCTCTTCGCCTACGACCTCGCGACCGGCGAGCGCGTCGAGGAGCGCGACATGGCGCTCGCCAGACGCAACCGCGACGCACGTGGCATCTGGGCCGGCGACGGCGTGATGTGGGTCCTCGACGGCGGCAAGGACAGCCTCTTCGCGTACGACCTCGCGACTGGCGAGTTCCTCGCCGAGTACGAGCTCGCCGATGCGAACAGCGACCCGCACGGCGTCTGGCCGGACGAGGTCACGGTCTGGGTCTCCGACCACGGCGCGAAGCGCCTCTTCGCCTACCGCCTGCCCCCGCCACCCGCAGAACCGCAGGACGAGACGGAAGCCCTCGAGCGCGTCGTCGACGAGGAGTTCGCAGAGCCCGGCCGCGTCGGCAACAACAGCCCTCGCGGCATCTGGTCGGACGGCGCGGTGATGTACATCGCGGACGAGAACGACAACAAGGTCTACAGCTACAACATGCCGGACGGCATCGACGCCCGGCTGGCCTCGCTCACGCTCGAAGGCGTCGAGATCGGTGAGTTCGACCCGATGCGCAGGGCGTACGAGGGCACCGTGGCTGCTGGCGTCACCTCTACGACGGTCGGAGCTGTGGCCGCGCAGGACGGCGCGACCGTCGCCATCGACCCAGCCGACGCGGACGCGGAGGCCGACGGCCACCAGGTCGCACTCACCGGGGTCGATGAGATCGCGGTCACCGTGACCTCGGCGGAGGGCAGCCGCGAGCGCGTCTACCGCGTGGCCGTGAGCACGGCGGGCCCTCCGCCGAGCTGCCTGCGCGGAGCGGTCAGCGTCGGCTTCAGCCTCGTGGCCTACGAAGGCGGCAGCGTCGACGACCTCGTGGCCTGCGCGGAGCGGCGCCACGTGACCGCGCTCTACGCGCTCGAGGACGGCGCGTGGGTCTCGCACATCGTCGGCGCGCCGGACTTCGTGAACGCCCCCTTCCGAGCGCTGTTCGCCGACGGCGTCCCAGCGCTGCACCCGCTGGTCGTGCGCAGCGAGGGCCCGGCGACGCCGGCCCCGCCCGCGCCGGCGGTGACGGAGCCCTTCGCGGCCTGCCTGCGCGGCGAGGTCGCCGCGGGCTTCAGCCTCGTGGTCTACGGGGGTGGGAGTGTCGATGACTTCGATGCATGCGCAGAGCGCCTTGGCGTCACGGCCGTCTACGTGCTGGTCGAGGGCGAGTGGGTGTCGTACATCCTCGCCGCGCCGGAGTTCGTCAACGCGCGCTTCCGGGCGTTGTTCGCGGACGGCGTGCCTGCCGGCACGCCGCTCGTCGTCAGGGGCGAGGGGCCGTAGGCGGATATGCCAACCCCTTATGGCGATGGCAGGCGGTCCTCGACGCCGAGGTCGGCGAGGATGGAGTGGAACCACTCGATCACCTCGGGGTGGTAGGGGATGCCGAGCTCGCGGCGGGCGGCCTCCTCCTCGTGCTCGGGCAGGCCGGCGTAGTAGACGCGCTCCTCGCCGGGCGCCGTCTTCGCGCCGCGCAGGCGTCGCAGGTAGGCGTCCATGTCGTCCTTGAACTGATCGAGGTCGGTGAACGCGTCGACGCGGTACGCGAGCAGGTGGTGCGCCTGGCGGACGCGGCGATCCGGCCCTCCCGCGCCCCCTGAGAGCAGGCTCGTCAGCACCTCGACCATCACGGCGAGGCCGTAGCCCTTGTGCGAGCCGATCTCGCGCGTGCCGCCCAGGGGCAGCATCAGGAACGGCTCGGGAATCGGCTGCTCCTCCATGATCGGCGCGCCGTCCTCGCCGGCAATCCAGCCCGGCAGCGTGTCGCGGCCGAGGCGCTGCACGAGCCGCACCTTGTTCCCGGCGACCGAGCTCATCGAGCCGTCGAAGATGAACGGCGCCTCCTCGCGCGTGGGCACGGCGACCGCGATCGGGTTGAGGCCGACGAGCGGCTCGGCCCCGAAGGTGGGCGTCACGCTGACGCCGCCTGCGGTCATCGATACGCCGATCATGTCCTCGTCGAGGGCCATCGCGGCCGTATAGGCGGCGGCGCCGTAGTGCCCGCCGTTGTAGACGGCGACCGAGCCGATGCCGTACTGGCGCGCGCGTTCGATCGCGATCCGCATCGCCTCGGGCCCGATCACGCCACCGTGGGCGCCATCGGAGTCGATGGTGCAGGCGGCCGGGCTGTCGTGGGTGATGCGCCAGTGCGGATCGAGGTTGATGCTGCCGTCCCGGATCGCGTCGACGTAGTAGCGCAGCATGTTCGAGACGCCGTGCGAGTCGATGCCGCGGATGTCCGCGTAGAGCAGCACATCCGCCGACTGCTCGGCGTGGCCGCGAGGCATGCCGAGGGCGACGAACAGCTCCTCGACCGTGCGGCGCATCACCGCATGGTCGACTCGCACCTCGATGTCCGCGGGGACGTGGAAGCGTTCGAGCATTGGACGGCCATGGTAGCGCGACCGCCGAGGGTGCTCGTGCGCCGTGTCACGGTCCGGTCCTGGCGGACGAGCCGAAGACGTCAAACGAAGCGGTCCTGGGTGTACCGCGTCGCTGCGCGAGGGTGTCGGTCGGAGCGGTGACTCGGGGAGTCACCGCTCCTCGGCGCTCGCTACATCTCCGGGACCAGCTCGCGCTCGCTCCGCGTGACGCCGATGCCGATGACGAGGAGCGCGATCGCGGCGACGAAGAGGACGAGGTTGCTCACGATCACGAAGGCCTCGGGCGCGGCTTCGGCCTGCTGTCCGATGAACACGTTGAGGAGTCCCGCCACACCCGCGAGGAAGAACACCCAGCAGGCCGCGGCGTAGACGTTCAGCGTGTCGAAGCGCCTGGCGAGCGCCAGCCCGAGGATCACGCCACTCACCGACGACACGATGACGAAGGCGTAGTGGAGACCTCCACTCGAGGCCTGCAGCATCACGAGATAGTCGTTGATCTGCTCCGCGCCGGCGGGGACGCCGGCGACCTCGATGTCGTCCTGGTGCTGGGCGATCGCCACCAGCATGTGCCGCATCCCCATGGTCAGGATGTAGATCCCATAGTGGAACAGGTTGACCAGGATGCCGAACTGCAGCAGGGGGTCGCCGTCGCTCAGCCGCCAGAACGAGAGGATGCCGTAGGAGATCGCCAGGCAGGCGATGATCACGGCTGAGAACACCGCGTGCGAGAGGTTGTCGTTCTCGACCATCGCGTCGATCGTCGCCTGGAAGTCCATCGACTCGGTCGCGTCGACCAACCAGCCGCCCGGGTACAGGAGGAGGGCGCCCATCAGGACCGCGAGTCCGCCGACGATGGCCAACCCGGATGCCCGGTTGCTGGAGAGCATCGTTTCCATGACGTGTGTACACCTCATCCCCGGCGGCGCGCCGGCCGCCTGGCCCGACACTAGCCCCTTGATAAAGCCGCTTCAACTGTACAAAACGATCGTGGTCCCGACGACCGCTTCCGGGCCGGGGAGCGTCGCCGCGATCCCCCGGCTTCGCGCCCTCCCCGCGTGGTTGCAGGAGCCATCCGGGGACTGACCCGGGGGCGACGCGCGACCTCGACACAGCGCAGAAAAGGCTCGACGCGGGCGTGCACCCGCGTCGAGCGAAACTGCGTGGATCGAGGCGCAGCGCCCCGCGAGCGCTACCCGTCGCCGAGCCCGTCGACCAGGGCGTTCGCGTTCGCGCGCATCAGCTTGACGTAGGTGTCCACGTCATCGGTGAAGGCGGCCGAGTAGAGCGTCAGCACGCGCACGCCTGCCTCCTCCGCGATCGCCTCGATGGCGTCCGCGGCGAACTGCGGTTCGCGGTAGACGGCGTCGACCTCGCGGTCGCCCACGATCTCGATGATCTCCGCGACCGCGGCGGCGCTCGCCTGCTGCGAGGGGTTGCCCGGCAGCAGGGCGGCGGCCAGCTCGATCCCGTACTCCGTGGCGAAGTACTGGAACGCGTCGTGGTAGACGATCAGCAGGCGGCGATCCTCCGGGATGCCGGAGATTGCAGTCCGCACTTCCTCGTCGAGCTCCTCTAGCACGGCCAGGTAGGCCGCCTCGCGCTCGCGGTAGGCGTCCGCGTTGTCCGGGTCGGCGTCGACGATCGCGTTGGCGATGTTGCGCACGTAGAC
>VXMU01000046.1:0-2375 GCA_009840945.1 Chloroflexota bacterium
TCCCCATGAACAGAGTCTAGGGGAGTAGGTGGGGTGTGTCAAGTGTGCAATCCCCCTTCGTCTACTTCGATCCGCCGTTCTACCCGCTCTCATCCACATCGAGCTTCACGGCGTACACGGGCAGCGACTTCGACCACGACGACCAACTCCGGCTGAAGTGGCGCATCGACGCGTTGCGTGAGGCGGGGACGCCGGTGTTGCTCTCCAACTCGCCGCACCAGTGGGTGCTCGGCCTCTACGAGGGCAGCCGCTACGCGATCGCGCGCATCCCGGCGCGCCGCATGATCAACGCGCGCGGCAACGGCCGCGGCCCCATCGACGAGCTCGCCGTCACCAGCTACGACCCGCCGACTGGGACGTAACGACGGATCATCCACATCCTCTCAGCATGCGGATCCGGCCCCCTCTCCCTGAGGGAGAGGGCTGGGGTGAGGGGGGTCCGAAGCTTCTCGGCGCTCGCAGCCACCCCTTGGAGGTGGGACGACGAGACGCCTATACCGGGTCAACAAGGAACAGGATGACCAGCAGCAGAACGAATCCGGGGACGAAGACCCAGCCCCACCCAATGCTGTCGTCACCGACGACCTTGTTCCACAGTGTCCAGAGCAGGATGGCTATCGCCAGCAGGCCGGCAAGGAAGATCCCGCCGACGACCAGATACGCCCACAGTGGGACGTGACTCCCGTTCAGAGCAGAGAAGACGATCGGCACGGCTTCACCCACGGCGCATCAGGTTGCTGCCGGCGCCCGATCGCCTACGGGCTCCTGCTCGTCGTGGCGGCGCGCCCACCAGTCGAAGTAGTCCGCGTCGGGGTCCTCGGGCAACGGAGGGACGGCTTCGGCATCGATCTGCACCTCGCCGCCCTCGATCCGCGCGGGGTACACCGCGACGCGCCCCGTGCGCGCGTCGCGCTGGATGCCGGTGTGGAGGTCGAAGCCGAACTCGTGGAGCGGGCAGACGATGTCATCGCCGAGGATCGTGCCGTCGCCGAGCTGTCCGGCGCCGTGCGGGCAGCGGTTGTCGAGGGCGTGCGGTGCGCCGCCTTCCCCGCAGCGCGCGAGGGCGATGTCGCGTTCGTTCACGCGGACGGTCACCGGCCGGTCCGGCGGCAACTCCTCGACCCGCATGACCGTCACCCAGCGCGCCATCGCTCGCCTCCCGCTCGCTTGCCCGATCGTACGCCAACCCTGATGCGGGACGAACGGTCCCGACAGGCGCCCGGCGCGGTACGATGCGTCGGCTCCCCGCAACCATCGAGGCACCCCATGGCCTGGTACGACACCTTCGACACCCAGCTCGGCACGGTCTTCGTCGGCGGCTCCGAAGCCGGCGTGCACCGCATCGACTTCCTCACCCCCGAACACGATCTCGACGTCGAGGTCGGTCGGCTCGAGGCGGACTGCGACGAGCCCGCCCAGCACGACGAGGACGCTGCCCGCCCCGCCGTCGAGGCGCTCACGGCGTGGTTCGCGGACGCGGACGCCGATCTCGACCTGCCCCTCGCCCCGCGCGGGACGGCGTTCCAGCAGCGGGTGTGGGAGCGGCTGCGCGCCATCCCGCCCGGCGCGACGACGTCCTACGGCGAGATCGCGAGCGACATCGGGCAGCCCGGCGCGGCGCGCGCCGTCGGCGGGGCGGTGGGGCGCAACCCGATCTCGGTCGTCGTGCCGTGCCACCGGGTCATCGCCGCCGACGGCTCGCTCGGCGGCTTCGCCTCCGGCCTCGACCGCAAGCGCTGGCTCCTCCGCCACGAGGGCGCGTCGGTCCGCGGCCTGTAGCCTTGTCACTCTGATCCCCTCGCCCCCGTCTGCGGGGGAGAGGGCTAGGGTGAGGGGGGTCTGGCGTCGTCGTAGGTGAGCAGCCCTCGACGCGCCGCGCTACCCGTCGAGGCCGTCGGTCACAGTTGCGTCCCACGCGGCGACCTCATCGCCGTCGATGACGATCTCCGCAGACCGGATAAGGCGGTCGATCTCCTCGGGTGTTCGAGTCACGAGTTCTCGCAGGGATATGCGCTCAAGCGGCGGCCAGCGACCGACGTTCGTTGGCCGGCCGTCAGTGCCTGCAAGCAGTTCATCGGGATCGAGCATCGCAACCTCGAGGCGCCCTGATGGATGGGCTACGCGCCAGAATACCTCGCGCTTCCGCTCGGTACCCGTCCAGCCTCCAAAGCTGAGGCGTGCGGCTTCATGTAGTCCACCTCGCACCGTGTCTCTGATCCTCTCGCCCCCGTCTGCGGGGGAGAGGGTGAGGGTGAGGGGTCTGCGCACGCCCGCCCCCACGGGGCCCCCCCCCCCCCCGCCCGCCCGCGGGGGGGCGGGGGCGGCCGCCCCCCACCCCCCCCGCGCCCCCCGCGGGGCGGGCGCCGGGGGGGCCG
>VXMU01000046.1:2385-17277 GCA_009840945.1 Chloroflexota bacterium
GGGTGAGGGTGAGGGGTCTGCGCACGCCCGCCCCCACGGACCCTCACCCCAACCCTCTCCCAGGGGGAGAGGGAGCCAGAACTCTGCAGCTACGCCTCGAGACCGAGGTGCGTCAGCAACTCGGGTAGCCCGGAGATCTCCACGTCCGGCGCAACGTCGTACGCCGGCACGCGCGGGTTGGTGCGCAGCGCCGTGCGCAGCCCGGCGCGCTGCGCGCCGAAGATGTCGTCGAACGGCCGGTCGCCGACGTACACCGCGCGCGCCGGGTCGCTCACGCCGACGGCGGCGAGGGCCGCCTCGAACGCCGCGGGGTGCGGCTTCATGTATTCGAGTTCACACGTGTAGACGCGCGCGTCCAGCAGGTGCGCGAGCCCGTCGCGCACGAGGAAGCGCTCGTGGTACTCGCGCGGCCAGTGCGTGTTCGACAGCATCGCCGTGCGCAGCCCGGCCGCGCGCATCGCCTCGAGTGTGGGCGGCCCCTGCGTGTCGTGCTCGATGTGCGGGTCCCACGCGTCGAGGTAGGCGAGCGCGGCTGCCTCGAGCGCCTCGTCCGGCACATCGACGCCGAGCCGGTCGCGCGCCTCGGCGACGATCTCGGCAAGCGTGCCGGCGCGCTGATGCGTCTCCGTGCGTTGCCAGAAGTCGTCCTCGGTGGCGGCGAGACACGCCCAGACCTCGTCGCGCGAGTGCGAGGTGTGCGCCTCCAGCACGGCGGCGGCAGGCCGCCACAGCTCCTCGACGCGCACCGACGTTGCGTGGGTCGAGAGCGTGCCGCCCCAGTCGAACACGACCGCCTCGATGCCCGCGTCCCGGAACGCCATGACCACCCCTGTCCGTCCTCGCGCGCAGCATCGCACGCAGGTTCGTAGGCGGCACGGCGCGGGCGGCGTGGGCTACGCTGGATCGGCTGACCGAGGGGCGGCGATGAACGACACTCCGGCGATCCAGTTCCAGGGACTCGTGAAGTCGTACGGCGACGTGCGCGCCCTCGACGGCATCGACTTGGAGGTGCCGCGCGGGGAGATATTCGGTTTCCTCGGCCCGAACGGATCGGGCAAGACCACCGCCATCCGCGTCCTCATGGACCTCATCCGCCCCAACGCCGGGCGCGCCGAGCTGCTCGGCTTCGACGCGCAGCGCGACACCGTCGAGGTGCGCCGCCGCTGCGGCTACCTCCCGGGCGACCTCGCGCTCTACGACGCGCTCTCCGTCGACGCCTGCCTGGACCTCGTCGCGGCGCTGCGCGGGGGTGTCGACGAGCGCTACCGCGACCAGCTCTGCGAGCGGCTGCAGCTCGACCGTACGCGGCGCGTCGGCGCGCTCTCGCGGGGGAACTACCAGAAGGTCGGCCTCGTGATCGCGCTGATGGCGAAGCCCGACGTGCTCGTACTCGACGAGCCCACGAACGCCCTCGACCCGCTCGTGCAGGAGGAGGTCGAGGCGATCCTGCGCGAGGCCGTCGACGAGGGCCGGACCGTCTTCTTCTCCTCGCACGTGCTCGCCGAGGTGGAGCAGCTCGCGCGCCGCGTGGCCATGCTGCGCAGTGGCCGCATCGTCGCCGTCAACGACCTCGCCGAGCAGCGCCGCCTGGCCCCGCGCCGCGTGACCGTGACGTTCGAGGAAGCCCCGCCCGCCGGATCGTTCGACCGCGTCCCCGGGGTGCGCCTCGTCTCGATCGAGGGGCGCGCCGCGGTCTTCGAGACGCACGACGCGATGCACGCGCTCATCCAGGCGCTCTCCGAGCACCGCGTGCACACCCTCGAAACCCACGAGATCACGCTGGAGGAGCTGTTCCTGTCGTACTACGAGGAGCCCGAGGGCGTCGGCGTGGGCGGAGGAGCGCGTGCCTGACCGCACCATCGTCCGCAAGACGCTGCGCGACCTGCGCTGGCAGGTCGTGGGGTGGGGCCTCGGCCTCGCCGGCCTCGCGGCGATGCTCGTGCTGCTCTACCCCGCCATCGCCGAGCAGTTCGAGGGCGTCGAGCTGGAGAACATCGGCTTCGGGGAGATCGGGGACCTCTCGAATCCGCGCGTGTTCTTCCAGGTGGAGTTCTTCACGTGGGCGCCCGTGCTGCTGACGGTCTTCGCGATCATCGTCGGGGGCGCGTTGCTGGCGCGCGAGGAGGGTGTGGGCACCCTCGAGCTCCTGCTCTCGCAGCCGCTGACCCGGCGCGCGCTGGTCCTCGGCAAGGCCGCCGGCGGGGCGCTTGCCGTCGTCGGTGTGCTCCTGCTCGCGGGGGCCGGCTTCCTGCTGACCGCGCCGTGGGTCGACCTCAAGGGCGAGGTCGCGGTCGGCGAGCTGTTCGTCGCGCCGCTTTCGCTGCTGACGCTCAGCTGGTTCGTGTTGGCCGCCACGATGCTCACGGCGACGCTCACGCCGACCCGCGGCCGCGCGGCGGCGCTGATGACAGCCGGGGCCTTCGTCGCGTACGCGTGCTACATCGCAGCCGGGCTCGTCCCCTCGATCGAGTGGATGCAGTACCTCACCCCGTACTACTACTCCGACGCCCAGCGCGTCCTGACCGAGGGCACGGTGTGGTGGCACCAGGGGCTGCTGCTCGCGGCTGCCGCGGTGTGCGCCGCGCTCGCCCTCGTCGCATTCGAGCGCCGCGAGATCGGCGTCGGCCGCTCCCCGCTCGCGGACCTGCTCGGACGCGGCGGTGGCGGCCAAGGTGGCGTCGAGGCGAGTGAGGCCACCCGCGAGCCGTCCTCCGTCGCCCGCTAGGCAGTCCCTCCCGCGGCCCGCAGCGCCGCGATCTCCGTGTCGTCGTAGCCGTGCTCGCGCAGGATCTCGTCGGTGTGGCGGCCGAGGGGTGGGGAAGCCAGGTCACTGCCCGTCGGGGTCTTCGACATCTGGACGATGGGGCCGACCAGCCGCTCGGGGCCCGTCAGCTCGTGCTCCAGGTCCAGCATGTAGCCCATCGCCTCCACCTGCGGGTCGTCCGCCAGCTCTTCAGGGAACTGGACCCGCGAGGCAGGGGCACCGACGGCGTCGAAGATTTCGAGCCACTCGTCGTCGGTCTTCGTCACCATGATGCTGCGGATGCGCTCCAGCATCCCTTCGGCGACGGCGTCGCTCTCCGGGGCGAGCGGGTTGAAGTCCTCGGCGGCCGTGGGGTCGTCCTCGACGCCGATGGCGCGGCGGAACTGCTCCTGGTTCGCGGGCGTGAGCGCGCCGAGGATGACCGCACCGTCCTTCGTGTTGTAGCCGCCGTAGTAGAGCCTCGACGCCTTGCCCACCGACGCGAACAGGTCGCCCTTGATGTCGAGCTGCTCGCGGTAGCTCACGCCACGGCTCCTCGCGTCGAAGACCGCGTCCATGCGCACGTCGGTGACCATCGCGTCGAACACCGGGAGCCTCGTCACGAACGGGCTCGCGAGGTTCAGGCTGGCCGCGAGCAGCGTTGAGGCGATGTGCTGCCCCTCGCCCGTCATCGAGCGGTGGTAGAGCGCCGCCACCACGCCGAGCGCGGCCCCGAGCCCGGCGTGGAAGTCGCCGGGCGCGGTCGCGGTGATGAAGTCCGGCGCGCCGTACTCGTCGACCTTGCCATCGGCGGCCATGAGCCCGCTGTACGCCTGGAGCACCACGTCGGAGCCGGAGCGCTGGGCGCTCGGGCCGCGGTCGCCGAACCCGGTGTTCTCGAGGTAGATGAGGTCGGGCCGGTACCGGGTCAGCGTGTCGTAGTCGACGCGCAGCCGTTCCGGCACGCCGGGGCGGGCGTTGATCAGGAACACATCGAAGTCCGCGATGAGCCGGTGCACGGCCGCCTGGCCCGCCTCGTTCGAGAGGTCGAGCACCAGGCTGCGCTTGCCGCGGTTGAGGGTGTGGAAGTCCTTGCTCTCGCCCGGCGCGAACTGGCCCCAGAGCCGCCCGGCCTCGCCGCCCGGCGGCTCGCACTTCACGACGTCGGCGCCGAGGTCGGCGAGCGTCAGCCCGGCGTAGGGTCCGGCGTAGATCTGCGAGACCTCGAAGACCTTGATTCCAGCGAGCGGCCCCGGCATGCGTCACCTCGATCCCTCGGCGCGCACGAGGGCGCGCCGTCCCATTCCGCGTGCAGTATGGACGGGCGGCGGCCGCTTGGGGCGGACCACAGCGGCTGCGTCGGCCCGCGCGGTATGCTCGCGCCCAGCAGCAGCGGGGAGTGCCGTATGCCGGAGTTCGCCAGCAACGAGATCGAGACCGCGTGGGGCCAGATCGAGAGTGCCCTCGACCAGCTCGTCGGCCTCACCGGCGGGCTCGACGGCGATCAGCTCAACTGGCGGCCCGCCACCGGCCCCCGCGCCGACGACGCCGCCAACAGCCTCTACGTGCTCGCCTCGCACGCCCTCGGGGTCGCGGAGCAGGCGACGCTGTTCATGCTCGGCGGCGAGCCCGGCGAGCGTGACCGCGCGGCCGAGTTCGCGTCGTCGGGGCAGACCGCCGAGGCGCTCGAGGCGCGCTGGGCCTCGCTGCGCGAGCGCATCCCGGCGTCGCTGTCACGCATCCCCGCGACGGCGCTCCTCGAGACCTTCGAGCACCCCGTGCGCGGCACGGAGAGCGGGCGGCGCCTGCTGGTCGCGACCATCACCCACGTCGCCAGTCACCTCGGACACGCCGAACTGACCCGCGACCTGATCCCGGACGCCTGACCACCCTGCGGGCGGGCGCGCGAGCCGCCTCGGCGCCTACATCGCGCGGTAGGCGCTCGCGAGGGTGTCGCGGTCGAAGCCGTGGGGCTGGTCGCCGCGGGCGTAGTCGTAGAGCGCGGCCTTGAAGATGCCCTCGAGCGCCTGCACCGTGCCGATCGCGACGGCGACAAGCGGCACGCCCACGGCGATGCCGAGCAGCGGGTGCACGAAGAACAGCAGCGCCGCCGGCACGATCGCCACGAGGACGCCCAGTAGCCCGACGATCATGAAGCCGAAGTTCGCCGTGACCTGGTTGCCCCACGTCTGGCGCAGCAGCCCGGCCGAGCGCTTGATCGCCTCGATCGGCCCGACGCCCTCGGAGACCAGCACAGGGATGACGAAGAACGTGGCGAGGCCCCACGCCACGCCGCCGATCATCGACGCGATGCTGCCGGCGATGCCGCCGCGCTCCCGCAGCGCCTGCAGGATCATCGAGACGATCACGGTGATGAGCGCCCACGCGAGGATCTGCGGCAGGCGCGCGCTCGCGGCGCGCAGGCCGGAGCCGATGTTCGGGTCGCCCCCGCGCAGCCGCTCCAGCGCGGCGGCGATGAGCGCGGCGTTGAAGAAGATCACGATCGCCGACGAGACGAACACGAACGCCGCCCCGAGGATCGCGTCGATGGCCCCGAGCGACTCGGATGAGCCCTCGCCGACCCGTTCGAGGGTGCCCGTCGCGCCGCCCACGCCGAGCATCGCCGCGACGAGGAGGAGCAGCGCGATGCCGGACATGATCGGGAAGAGGATCAGCTCCCGGTCCATCATCAGCACCCGCCAGCTCATCTTCATCAGCTCGAACGTGTGACCAATCGTCCTGAACATGGCCGTCCTCTCTGTCACCCCATCGAGTATACGAAGCGCCTCGTGGCCTGGTTACGGCGCCCCTGTGTGTGCCCCGGCCGGCTCGCCGCTACGCCCGCTATGAGGCGCCGTTGAACGGCTAGTGCCACGTCGCCGGGGGCGTCGTGACTCGCACCTCGAATGTCGCCCCACAGACCTCGCACGCCGCCTCACCGGGTGGTTCGAGGCCCGTCCCGCAGTTCGGGCAGAACCGCGCGCCTGTTTCCCCACGCCCTGGGTCCAGCGCCGGGCCATCGAGTCGCCGTAGGACGGGAATGGCTATGGTCGCGGCGATGACCAGCACGGTCAGCGCTCCGTACGCGCGGCCGAAGGCGTCGTCGTTCCAGACCTCATCCGACCAGATCCCCACGAGCGTCGTGGCGCTGAGCAGTGCGTTCAGCACGTACGTCACGATCGGCACGGCTTCGTAGCGTCGCTTGAGACCGAAGATGCTGACCAGGCTCGCGTGCGTGGCGGCCAGAGCGAGCGTGATCTCCGTCGCCAGGCCTCGCCACAGCACGTCGCTGTCGGTACGTGGTTCCGTCCAGATCACCCCGAGCAGCAGCACCAGCCCGAGCAACCCCAGGGCGATGCCCAGCGGCGGCACCACGCTCAGCCGGCCGCGCTCCCATGCGACGCCGCACGCGAGCGTGATCATGCTCGTCCCGAAGACCGAGAGGGTGCTGAGCAGCAGCCGTTCCTCCAGCTTGCCCCAGTCCTCGCTCAGCAGCGCGTAGCAGCCCATCAGCGCGCTCACGACGACCGAGGCGAGCATGACGCGCAAGGCGCCTCGATGCAGCGTGCGGCGTCCGTCCGCCAGGTCATTCATGCCCCCGATTCTAGGTCGACTCCCGGCCGCAGGTGGACGCCCGCCATGCGCACGCAGAAGATCAGGACGATGCACGGCGCAAGACGGATCACGGTGCGTACGGCCCGCTGGGCGGCCCCGAGGGTGCTCGCGGCCCTCGGCGTCCTCGCGATGCTGACGCCCGTGCTCACGCCGATCGCGTCGAGTGACCTCGCCGCCTACCGGCCCGACCACGGCCACCTCCACGCGGCGGGCCTCGCCGTGCCCGACCACGACCACCCGTGGGACCGCGGCGGCACCGTGCGCGATGCGTCGACGCTGTTCGACGCCCTCGCGTTCCACCCGGTCGCGGCCGACATCACGCCCGACGCCGCGAGCACTGCTGCGCAGCACGAGCGCACCGAGATCGTGTTCACGCACGGCGACGACGGCTCGCCCGGCTCGGCGTCGGGCCTCGCGCTGCCGGGCGTCGGGACGCCCCTCGCGGTCACAGGTGGGACGAGCCACACCACGACGGCCGCCGTCCGCTCGCCCGTCGATCACCCGCTCCTCGTCCCGACGGAGCCGCCGCGGCTCTAGCCGGCCCCTTCAACACCTCCTCGACCTGAACGTCTTCGCCGCCCTGTCCGTGCGCGCGAGGGCGTGACCCACATCACGAAGGAGACGCAGTCCATGCGTTCCGCACCCCGGCGGCTGCTCATCGCAGTCGCGGTGCTCACCCTCGCCGCACTCTCGGCCGCATGCGCCGAGCAGGCGGCCGAGGAGCACGACCACTCCACGCACAGCCACGACGAAGACGACGCCGGCGGCGCTCAGACCGGCGCCATGCAGTCGATGAGCGGCGGGCACGCCATGGTCGCCGCCGTCGAGGCGCCCGAGGACATGTCCGTCTCGCTGCACGTCGAGCCCGACGCCGTCTCGGGGCTCAACATCCACCTGACCACGACCGGCTTCACGTTCACGCCGGAGGACGTGAACGCCGACGACGAACCCGGCACGGGCCATGCCCACCTCTACGTCGACGGCGTGAAGATCACGCGCCTCTACGGCCCCTCCTACCACCTCACTGGGGTCGAGCCCGGCAACCACGAGATCCGCGTCGCGCTCAACACCAACTCACACGCCGACTACGTCCAGGGCACGACGCTCGTCGACGCGGTGCTCGCGCTGACCGTGCCCGAGCCGGACGAGGCGAGCGCCCATACGCACGCGGGCAGCGATGCGGTCGAGGCGCCGCCGGGCATGGCCGTCTCCGTCCACGTCGGACCCGACTCGCACAGCGCGGGCGGCGTGAACGTGCGGATCGACACCGCCGGGTTCGCGTTCGCGCCTCGCTCGGTGAACGGCGAGCACGTGGCCGGCGAGGGGCACGCACACATCTACGTCGAGGGCGTGAAGATCGGGCGCGTCTACGGGCCGTGGTTCTTCCTCGGCGGCCTCACGTCCGGCGAGCGCGAGGTGCGCGTGACGCTCACCTCGAACGCCCACCAGCCGTACGCGGCCGACGGCGAGCCAGTCGAGGCGACGGTCGTGGTCGCCGTGCCATAGCGCCCGACGCGACGCGGCCGCGCGGGAGGCCGACGCCGGGTGCTGCGCGCGCTCGTGCGCGGGCGTACGCTGTCATGCGGCGGGTCTACGCGAGGCTGGGATGCAACGACTCGGTCAGCGGCTCCCCGGCAACGTCGTCGTTCGGCGTCGCCGTCAGCGCCCGGAGACGGTGCGTGTCTCGCTCACCCGACGCCGCCAGTTCCGTCCGAGACCGTGGATGGTGCCCGCCGCCTTCGCCGCCCTGATCGGCCTCGGCGCGCTGCTGCTCGCGCTCCCCATCGCCTCCGAGTCGCGCGAGTGGACCAACGGCTGGGACGCGCTCTTCACCTCGACCTCCGCCCTGTGCGTCACCGGCCTGGTGCGATTCGACACGGCCGAGCACTTCAGCTTCTTCGGCGAGGCCGTGATCCTCGTGCTGATCCAGCTCGGCGGGCTCGGCGTGACCATCTACGCGGGGATGCTCATCCTCCTCGTCGGCGGGCAGTTCGGGCTGCGCGGTCGCGACTTCTTCGGCATCGAGCTGATGGGCGACGGCGACCGCGACGTGCGACGCCTGATGCGCCGCGCGGCGCTGTTCATGCTCACGCTCGAGGCCACGACGTTCCTGCTGCTCCTGCCGTGGTCGCTCACGCAGTGGGACCCGCTGCCCGCGCTGTGGCGGGCCTTCTTCCACTCCCTCTCTGCCGCCAACTGCGCGGGCTTCGACCTCATGGGCGGGACTCGCAGCTTCACGGGGCAGGTCGAGGATCCCTACCCGCTCGCCGTGATGGGCGTCTCGACGTTCATCGGCGCGCTCTCGTTCGTCACCGTCTTCAACCTGCGCGCGGGCATGCGGCGCTGGACCCTCGACACGCGCCTCGTGGTCATCGGCATGGCGTCCCTGCAGGTGGTCGGGATGCTGATGTTCGCGGCGTCCGAGTGGATCGAGCACGACCCGATCAGCGAGCTCAGCCCGATCCACGCGTTCGCGAACGTGTTCTTCATGGCCGCGAACCGCACGACCGGCATGACCACGGTCAACATCGCCGAGCTGCATACCGCGAGCGTCATGCTCCTGCTGCCCCTGATGTTCATCGGCGGCGCCTCCACGTCGAGCGCGAGCGGGATCAAGGTTGGCTCCTTCATGATCACCATCCTCGCCATGATCTCGGCGCTGCGAGGACGTCACAGCGCCCAGGCGTTCGGCCGCGAGATCCCGCAGGCGATCGTCCTCCGCGCGGTCGCGGTGGCCTCGCTCGGCGTGATCCTCCTCGGCCTTGGCGTGTGGCTGATGCTGATGCTCGAGGACCGGCCGTTGCTGCCGGTCCTCTTCGAGACGCTGTCGGCCCTCGCCAACATCGGCTGGACGTTCGGGATCACCCCCGACCTCTCGACGCCGAGCGTGGTGCTGGCCACCGTGCTGATGTTCATCGGGCGGCTCGGACCGATGATCGTCGCGTTCTCGATCCCCGACCGGCCGCAGGAGCGCTACCGTTACGCCCACGGGCGGGTGCGAATCGGGTAGCGGGACAGCGCAGCGAGAGGAGCGCACCATGCAGATCGCCGTGCTCGGGCTGGGCCGCTTCGGCTCCGGCCTTCTCAGCGAACTCGGCAAGCTCGACCACGAGGTCCTCGCCGTCGACAGCAACGAGGGCAACGTGCAACGCGCCGCGCCCCTCTGCACGAAGGCAGCGGTGGCCGACATCACCGACGAGCTCGCGCTGCGCGACCTCGGCGTCGGCGGCATGGACGCGGCGGTCGTCGCCACGGGCGTCCTCGAGGCCAGCGTGCTCGCGGCGATGAACCTGCAGGCGCTGGGCGTCCCCGCCATCTACGCGAAGGCGTCGACCGACCTGCACGCCTCGATCTTGCAGCGCGTCGGCGTCAGCCGTGTGGTGCAGCCCGAGCAGGACGGTGGCGAGCGCTTCGCACACCTGCTGCGCGTCGAGGCCGCGCGCGACTACCTCTCGCTCAACGCCGACTACGGCATCGGCGTCTACCCGGCGCCCCCGCACCTGCACGGCCAGCCGCTCAGCGCCGTCGACAGCGGCGACACGACGCGGCGCCTGCTCATCGTCGTGCGCGACGACCGCGTCGAGCTCAACCCCGTCCGCGACCGCGTGATCGGCCCCGGCGACGCGCTCGTCTTCGCCGGCCGTGACGAGGACCTCGCGCGCGAACTCTGACGGCCGCCATCCGGGGTATCGTGGAGGTGGCGGTTCGACGTCCGCACGGAGGCTCGGCCATGACTCGCTCGGTGCTGCGACGCCCCCTCGCGCTCCTCGCTCCGCTGCTCGCCCTCGCCGCCTTCGCGGCCGCCTGCGCGCCCGAAGACACGCCCGGCGCGCTGCACGTCGTTACCATCGACCGCCAGATCGACCACGTGCTCGACCGCTACATCGAGCGCACGCTCGACCACGCCGAGGAGACCAACGCGCGCGCCGTGCTCGTGCGCGTCAACACGCCCGGCGGCGAGCTCGAGGCCATGAAGCGCATCGTCGGTCGCATCGAGAACGCCGGGACGCCCGTCATCACGTGGGTCGGGCCCGCCGGCGCCCAGGCCGTCTCGGCCGGCACCTTCGTCACCATGGCAGGCCACATCGCCGCGATGGCGCCAAACACCACCATCGGCGCCGCCACCCCCATCACCGCCACCGGCGACGACGTCGAGGGCGACCTCGGCCGCAAGGTCACCAACGACACCGTCGCGTTCGCGCGCGGCGTCGCCGACCTCCACGGCCGCAACGCCGACTGGGCCGAGGACGCCGTGCGCGAGGCGCGCTCCGCCACCCCGGACGAAGCCGTCGAGCTCAACGTCGTCGACCTCGTCGCCTCGACCGAGGCTGCCCTCCTCGAGGCCGTCGAGGGGCGCGAGGTGACGCTGATCGACGGGCGCACCTTCGAGCTACGGCTGGCGGCCGCCCCGCGCGTCGAGAACGCGCCCAACCCCTACGAGCGCGTGCTCGCGATCGTCAGCGACCCGTTCATCGTCTCGCTGCTGCTGCTCATCGGGATGATCGGGATCGGGACGGAGTTGTTCTTCGCGCCCGGCTCGTTCCTGCCCGGCACGGCGGGGGCGATCGCGCTGCTGCTCGCGTTCCTCGGGCTCGGCACGCTGCTGCCGGGCGAGACGGCGCTCGCGCTCGTCGGGCTGGCTGCTGCGCTGATCGTGCTCGAGCTGTTCATCCCCACCGGGGGCATCTTCGGCGCAGGCGCGGCCATCGCGCTCGCCATCGCCGTCGGCATCTGGATCGGCGGCGGGGGCACCGAGGTGGGCATCCAGCGCGTGCTGACCCTCGTGCTCGGCACGATCATCGCCGTCACGCTGCTTGTCGGCGCCTTCGTCGGCGTCATCGCCGTCCGCTACCTCGCCCCGACCCGCAAGCCGGGCGAGGACACGAGCAGGCCCGAGGGCTACCAGTAGCGGCAGCGGCGCGGTGGCTCCCGGCCCGGATTCGCGCCTGTAGCGCTACTGCCCACCCTCAAACGTGATCTTCCGGATCACGTTGTCGCCGCTGTCGGTGACAAGCAACGACCCGTCGGGCAGCGCAAGGACCTGCGTGGGGTTCGCCAATCCGTCCGCGACGATTGTCAGCATGCCGTCGCGCGTGACCCGCACGACCCGGTCGTAGTAGGGGTCGGCAACGTACAGTGCACCGTCGGCCCCGACCGCGATCCCGCGGGTGAACAGCGAGAGTTCGCTGCCGAGTCGGACATGGGTGGTCCGAAGCACGGTCGAGACGTAGCCGCCGTCCTCGATGATCCGGACACCGCCGTACTCCGTGAAGAAGATGCTGCCTTCGTGATCGATCGCCAACCCTCCGGGCAGGAAGAAGAAGGCCTGTTGGGCGTAGCCGTCACGGTGACCGTGGTTCGCCTGCGAATACCCCTCCCGCGGGAGCGGACTCCCACCCGCCATCGTCGAGATCATGCCGTCGGGGGAAAGCATGCGGATACGGCCGTTGCCGCGGTCGAGGATGAGCAGGTTGCCCTCGTGATCGAAGACGACGGCGCTGGGCTCGCGGAAGAGCGCCTGCTCGGCGGGCCCATCGCGGTGGCCAAAGGTCCCGCTCCAGTCTTCGCCCGCCGCGGATGCGCCTCCGGCGACGGTCGTCACCACGCAGTCCGGCGAGATCCTGCGAATGCGATGGCTTGCGGCGTCGGCGACGTAGATGGCGCCTGCATCGTCTACCGCCACGCCTTGTGGCTCCGCGAACCGCGCCCGGTCGCACGACCCGTCCCGCACGCCCTCGACCCCGCCGCCGGCAATCGTCGTCACGCGCCCGTCCGGGTCGACGCGCCGTATCGCATGGTTCCGGGAGTCGGCGACGACGACGTTGCCATCGGGATCGAGCGCCATGCCCACGGCCGGTCGAACTGTGCGACACGCGCAGAGCCGTCGACGAGCCGGGAGGTGCCGGCGATCGAGGCGCCTCGCCTGCCGGCGAAGACCTCAACCCGCACGTCCTCAACGCGCGGGATCTCACGGGGTACGGCGAGCGCAAGGTCCCGCGGCCCGAGTCCGGCGCTGTCGAGGGGCACCCTGCGGATCACGTTGTTGCCCTCGTCGGCCACGACGAGTGCGCCGTCGCCCGTGAGGGCGATCGCTCCCGGGAGGTTGAACGCCGCGCGGTCGAGCGCGCCGTTGGTGTAGCCGGGCTCCCCGGTACCGGCGACAGCGCGGAGGTTCCCGGCGCCCGTCAGCCGGACGATCTGGTGCCGGCCCGTGTTCGCGATGTAGATCACCCCGCTGTCGGACACGGCGAGCCCGAGCGAATGCGCGAGCGTCCCGCCCCGGCCGGCGTGGGGATCGCGGTAGAGCGTCTCCACCACTCCTCGCGTATCGATCCTGCGGACTGCGAGGGGGCCACCGTCCCAGCTGTCGACGACGTACAGGTTGCCCTCCGCGTCGATGTCCACCGCCAGCAGGTTCTGGAACCGGGCCCGCGACACGGGGCCGTCCCGGTAGCCTCGGCCGGCCGCACCGGCATATGTCGAAACCCAGCCCGACGGCGAGATCCGCCGGATCCGCCCCTGATACTCGATGACGTAGATGTCGCCGAAGTCGTCGAGCGCTATGCCCTTCGGGGAGGCGAGCGTCGCCTCCGCCACCGGACCGTCGACCGAGGCTCCCCGTCCGTCGATGGGACCGCTGCCGACGACTGTCGTGACCGTCCCGTCCGGCGCGACCTTACGGAGACGATGACCCCTCGAGTCCACGACGTAGATGGAGCCGTCGGGCGCGACGGCCACATCCTCCGGGTCGGCGAACTGGGCCGTGTCCGCGGGCCCGTCGCGCACCCCCCGGCCGTTCCCGCCAGCGATCGTGGTGACCGTCCCGTCCGGCAGGATTCGCCGGATCGCCCGGTTCCTGGGATCCGCAACCACGACGCTCCCGTCGCGGTCGACGGCCAGCCCCATCTCCAGATCGTCGAAGTAGCGGCCGAAGAGCGCCTCGCGGGCCGGCCCGTCCGCGTAGCCGCGCACGCCGGGCTGCCCCGCGAGCGTGGTGACCGCGACTGCCTGCAACGGGACATCGAGGCGGATGTCGCCGAAGCGCTCTCCGGTGGGCGTGATACCGTCGTCCAGGAGCAGGCGAACCGTCCCGAACGGCAGCCAGGAGCCGCCCACCGGCCGAGCGCTGATGTAGAGGATCCCGGGTAGCTGGTGCTGCCAGACGCGGACCTCGATGGGAACCGGCGGCTCCCAGTCCAGCACGGCTACGCCAAGTTCGATGTCCCCGTAGCGGTATCCGGAGCGGGTGACGCCGTCATCGAGCGCCAGCGGGACCAACCCGAGCGTCCGCCACGAGCCACGCGCCGACCGGGCGCCGACGTGGATGCTGCGCTCGTCCTCGACGTCCTGCCAGACGCGCACCTCGACGGTGACCGTCCCGGTGTCGTGCTCAGTAGCCCGCGCGTCCGACGCCACGGACGCGACGAGCACGACAGCCGCCCCGAGGAGTGCGAACGCCCTCAAGCGTCACTCGCAGACCGGGCACCCATGCCCTGTGCACGAGACGCGCGGACTGGCCCGACTTCGCGGTCGGCCGCGCGCCCCCGGGGTCGGCGCGCGCACGCGCCGGATGCTCGCCGGTTGCTAGCTGTCGCCGTTCGCGCTGCCGCCGTCGCCGTTGCCGCCCATGCGCGAGAGGCCGGTCAGCGTGTCGCTGAGGCCGCCGGCGACGCTGGCGAGGTCCATCGGGATGATCCACTTCGTGGACTCGCCCGCGCCCAGCTGCTTCATCATGTCCAGGTACTGCAGCCCCATCGTCTTCGAGTCGACGCCCTGCGCCGTCTCGTAGATGCGCTGCAGGCCGATCGAGAAGCCCTCGGCCTCCAGGATCTGCGCCTGGCGCGAGCCCTCGGCGCGCAGGATCGACGACTCGCGCACGCCCTCGGCCTCGAGGATGGCGGACTGCTTGTTGCCCTCGGCGACGTTGATCGCCGCCTGCCGCTCGCCCTCGGACTCGGTGATCTGGGCGCGCTTGGTGCGGTCGGCGGTGAGCAGCTGGGTCATGGCGTGCTGGATGTCGGACTGCGGCGTGATCTCGCGGATCTCGACGGAGCGGACGTTGATGCCCCAGCGCACGGTCTCCTCGGAGATCTTGACCTGGAGGCGCGTGTTGATCTCCTCGCGGCGGGCCAGCACGTCCTCCACGGTGAGGTCGCCGATGACCGCGCGCAGCGAGGTGGTCGCCAGGTTGCGGACGGCCACGACGAAGTTGTTGATGTTGAGCACCGCGGAGTCGGGGTCCTGCACCTGCAGGAACACCACGAAGTCCACGTCGACCAGCGCGTTATCCTTGGTGATCGAGGTCTGCTTGGGCTCCTCGATGACGAACTCGCGCATGTCGACGCGCTGACCGGTGTCGATGAACGGGATCAGGATCACGAGCCCCGGTCCCCGCGTCCCGATGTGACGCCCGAGGCGGAAGACCACCGCCCGCTCGTACTGCCTGACGACATTGATGAAGAACATCCCCGCCTCCTCGGAACACCCTGAGTATAGTCCGCGCCCGCCCGCGCCGGGTGGGGTGCGGCTGCGGG
>VXMU01000106.1 GCA_009840945.1 Chloroflexota bacterium
AGGACGCCGGACTCCTCCATCTCGTGCCAGAGGTCGTTGCCCTCGCGCGAGCGCTCGCCCACGCCGGCGAACACGGACAGACCGCCGTGCTCGGTCGCGAGGTTACGGATCAGCTCCGTGTTGACGACGGTCTTGCCGACGCCCGCGCCGCCGAAGAGGCCGACCTTCCCGCCTCGCGCCAGCGGGGCGATGAGGTCGACAACCTTGATGCCCGTCTCGAGCATCTGCGCCTCGGTCTCCTGGTCCGCGTAGTCCGGAGGCGGGCGGTGGATGGGGCGTCGGACGGCGTCGGCGGGGATCTCCTCGCCGGGGTCGATGGGCTCGCCGAGCACGTTGAAGATGCGGCCGAGGGTCGCCGGGCCAACCGGCACCGCGATCGGCGCGCCGGTGTCCTCGCAGGGCGCTCCGCGCTGGAGGCCCTCGGTGGCGTCGAGCGCGAGGCAGCGCACCCAGTTGTTGCCGAGGTGCTGCTGCACCTCGGTAACGAGCGTCTTGGTGGAGCCGTTGTCACCCATCTCGACGTTGACCGCGTTGAAGATCTCCGGCAGGTCGCCCGTCGGGAACTCGACGTCGATGACCGTGCCGATGACCTGCCTGACATACCCGGTTGCCATGGTTCGCTCCCGTTCGCCGGACGCCTGGGCGCCCGTGCTACCTAGCGTTCGACTGCAGCGGTGCCGCCGACGATGTCGAGCAGCTCGCTGGTGATGAGTTCCTGTCGCGCCTTGTTGTAGGTCAGCGTGAGGCCCGCGACCATCTCCTCGGCGGCGTCGGTGGCGGCGCGCATCGCGACCATCCGCGCCGACTGCTCCGATGCCATCGCTTCGAGGATCGCGCCGTACACCTGCATCTCCACGTAGCGCGGCAGCAGCGTCTCCAGCAGCCCCGCCGGGGACGGCTCGAAGATGAAGTCCACCGAGCCCCCCGCGGCCACGTCCTCGCCCATCTCCTCGTCGTCCTCGGGCGGCTGGATCGGGAGGATCTGCCGCACGGTCGGGCGCTGGATGGCGGTGTTCACGAAGCGCTGGAAGCCGATGTAGACCTGGTCGATCTCCCCGGCGATGTAGTCGTTCACCACGATCCGCGAGATCGGCAGCGTGTCGGACACCGTCGGGTAGTCGCCCAGGTCGGTGAACTCCGCCAGCTGCGGGAAGCCGGCCCGGCGGAAGAAGTCACGCCCCTTGCGCCCCACCGAGATCACCGAGACGCGGTCGACGTCCGGCTGGTGCTCGAGGGCGAGTGCGGCGCCGGCGCGGTTCATGTTGGAGTTGAGCCCGCCGGCCAGGCCGCGGTTCGCGGTGATGTGGATGAACGCGAAGTGGCTGACCGGCCGCTGCTCCAGCAGCGGGTGCGAGTCGTCGCCGCCGCTCGTGTCCGTCGAGGACGCGAGCCGCAGCAGCACGGCGCGCATCTGCTCAGCGTAGGGGCGCGCCGCGAGCGCGCGATCCTGCGCGCGCCGCATCTTGGACGCGGCGACGAGCTCCATGGCCTTGGTGACCTTGGCCGTGTTCTCGACCGAACGCATGCGGTCGCGGATGGCACGGACCTGGCCGGCGCCTGGCATCTAGTGCTGCTCCTCTGCCGTTCGCAGTCTGCGCGCGGCCGCCTAGTAGGCGACCGTGCCCTTGAACTGCTCGATGGCGGTCTTCAGTTGCTCCTCGGTGTCGTCGTCGATCTCACCGGTGGACTGGATGGCCTCCAGGATGCCGCGGTGCGTCGCGCGCATCTGCTCGTGGAAGGCGCGCTCGAAGTCGGCGACCTTGTCCACGGGCACGTCGTCCATGTAGCCGTTCACGCCGGCGTAGAGGATCGTGACCTGCTCGGCCAGCGTCTGCGGCTGGTACTGCGGCTGCTTCAGCAGCTCGGTGAGCCGCTGGCCGCGCTCCAGCTGGCGGCGCGTGGCCGGGTCCAGGTCCTCCGTGCCGAACTGCGCGAACGCCTCCAGCTCACGGAACTGCGAGAGGTCCAGGCGGAGGCTGCCGGCAACCGACCGCATCGCGCGGCGCTGGGCGGAGCCGCCCACCCGCGAGACGGAGATGCCGGGGTTCACCGCCGGCCGCTGGCCGGCGTTGAACAGGTCGTTCTCGAGGAAGATCTGGCCGTCGGTGATCGAGATCACGTTCGTCGGGATGTACGCCGAGACGTCGCCGGCCTGCGTCTCGATGATCGGCAGCGCCGTGATCGAGCCCCCGCCGATCGACGCGTCGAGGCGCGCCGCGCGCTCCAGCAGCCGCGAGTGCAGGTAGAAGACGTCGCCCGGGTAGGCCTCGCGACCCGGCGGGCGGCGCAGCAGCAGCGAGATCTGGCGGTACGCCCACGCGTGCTTCGTCAGGTCGTCGTAGACGATCAGCACGTCGCGGCCCTGCTCCATGAAGTACTCGCCCATCGCGCAGCCCGCGTAGGGGGCGAGGTACTGGAGCGCCGAGGACTCCGCGGCGCCCGCCGTCACGATGATCGTGTGCTCCATCGCGCCGTTGGCTTCGAGGATCGCGGCGGTCTGCGCGACCTTCGCGTCCTTCTGGCCGATGGCGACGTAGATGCAGACCAGGTCGCCGCCGCGCTGGTTGATGATCGCGTCGATCGCGATCGCGCTCTTGCCGATCGAGCGGTCGCCGATGATCAGCTCGCGCTGGCCGCGGCCGATCGGGATCATCGCGTCGATGGCCTTGATGCCGGTCTGGACCGGCTCACTGACGCTCTGGCGGGAGACGACGTCCGGGGCGATGCGCTCCACGGGCCGGCGCTCCGTCGCGGCGATGGGGCCGCGCTCGTCGATCGCGTCGCCGAGGGGGTTCACGACGCGGCCGATGAGGGCTTCGCCGACCGGGACGGCGGCCACGAGGCCGGTCGTCTTGACCTCGTCGCCCTCCTTGATGTCGGTGTAGTCGCCGAGAATGATCGCGCCGACGGTCTCCTCCTCGAGGTTCAGCGCCAGGCCACGCGTGCCGTTGCTGAACTCGACGAGCTCGGAGGCCAGGGCCTCGCCGAGGCCGTGGATGCGGGCGATGCCGTCACTGGCCTCGACGACGGTGCCCACGTTGGTCTCCGTGACGCCGGCGTCGAAGGTCTCGATCTGCTCCTTGAGGATCGCGGCGATCTCTTCTGCTCGTACCATTGTTCCCCCGTCGTCTTCCGGCGCCGCTGCGTGGTCGCAGTTCCGGCGCTGCTAGAGGGTTCCCTGCTCGAGGCGCTGTCGCAGTCCGCGCAGCGCCGCGCGCGTCGACCCATCGATCAGGCGGTCGCCGATACGGATCACGGCTCCGCCGATGAGCTCCGGGTCGACCTCGGTCTCCAGTTCCACCGTGCGGCCCGTGCGCTCCGCCAGCTCGGCGGCGAAGCGTGAGCGGCGCTCGTCGTCGATCTCGACGGCGGTCCGCACCACCGCCCGCGCCACCCCGCGCCGCTCGTCGAGCAGCTCGCGGTAGTACGACGCGATGGAGGGGCCGAGGCCGAGGCGGTTCTTGCGCCGCAGCAGCCGCAGCAGGTTGAGCTGCGTCTCCCCGATGTCCGGGAGCACGCGGCGCACGATCTCCTGGAAGCGCTCGTCCGTCATGCCGTCGCCCTGCAGCGCGGCCACGTACGAGCCCTCGCCCGTGAGCGCCTCGAGGGTGTCGACGGCGCCGGTCCAGGCGTCTGCCGTGGACTCGTCCTCGTCGAGGAACGCCATGATGGCGAGCGCGTAGCGGCGGCCGGCTACGTCTCGGGCTTCACCCTCGGGCATTGCCGCCTCCGCTCCCGGCCTAGTTCTGGTCGCCTACGCCACCCTCGACCAGCACCTCGTCGATGAGGCGCTGGTGGGCGGCGCGGTCGAGCGACTGCCGGGTGACGCGCTCGGCGGCGGTGATGGTGAGGTCGGCGAACTCGCGGCGCAGCTGCTCGATGGCCTGGTCGCGCTCGACCGCCACCTCTTCGCGTGCGCGCGTGACGATCTGCTCGGCGTCGGCGCGGGCGCGCTCCTCGAGCTCCGCGCGCAGCTGCGCGGCGCCCTCCTGCGCCTGGGCCACGAGCTCTCGCGCCTGCTGCTGGGCCTCCTCGATGGCCTGCCGGGCCTCGGCCTCGCTGGCCGACGCCTCCGAGGCCGCTTGCTCGGCCCGTTCGAGGCCTTCCTGGATGCGCGCCTTGCGCTCATCGAGGAGCCGCAGGATGGGCTTGTACAGGAAGAGCCGCAACACGATCAGCAGGATCGTGAAGTTGATCAGGTTCGACACCAGCGACGGCAGGCTGAAGCCGAGCGCGGCTATGCCGCTGGCCTCTTCCGCCGCGCTGGCGAGCGCCGGCGTCGCCGCGAGCAGCGCGCCGCCCGCGACGGCTGCCGCCCGTTTGCCGGGCGGCGCCGGAATCCAGCTCGGTCGTCGATCGAACATCGTGACGCCTCGCTTGCTGTTGCCGCGTCCTAGAAGACGAAGCCGATCAGAATGGCGACGACCAGCGCGTAGATGCCGATCGCCTCGGTGAACGCGATCGCGAGGATCATGTTCGTCTGGATGGGGCCGGCGGCCTCCGGGTTGCGGCCCAGCGCCTCCATGGCCTTGCCACCGAGGAAGCCGATGCCGATGCCCGGGCCGAGGGCGCCGAGGCCCATGGCCAGACCGGCGGCGATGTACTTCATCGCGTCGGCGGTGTAGGTGTTGTCGGCCTCCTGCGCGCCAGCGATGCCGCTGGCGGCGAACCACGCCAATGCGCCCAGGCCGAGCGCCATCAGCGCGCGTCGTGCGACTGCTCCGACTGTCATTCCGGCGTTCCCTCCCCACGGGACGGCGGCCGTCCCCCTCGGCCCCGGCTTCCGGCCGGGACCGTTATTCATGCGCTGCTTCATGCTCCTCGTGGTCGTCGTGCGCCGTCACCGCGGACTGCGCGAACACGAGCGTCAGCATCGCGAACACGAAGGCCTGGATCAGCCCCACGAACAGCTCGAGGCCATAGAACACGTTGATGAGTACCAGCGGCACCATGAAGCTCATCATCAGCAACAGCACTTCGCCCGCGAAGATGTTGCCGAAGAGCCGGAAGGTGAACGACACCATCCGGCTCAGCTCCGAGATCAGCTCCAGCAGCCCCACGAAGACATCGATGATGCCCATCGGCCGCAGCCGCAGCAGGTTGCCGAAGTCGAAGAACTTCTTCAGGTAGCCGATGCCGAGCGTGCTCAGCCCCCAGTACTCCACGAAGATGAACGACATGATCGCCAGCGCCAGCGGCGCGTTCACGTCCGTCATCACGGACCGGAACAGCGGCGCCAGCAGCCCGCTGAAGGAGTCCCCGGCGTGCTCCGCCGCGATCGCCTCCTCCTGGGTGGTGTCGACCGTCTCGGCCTGGATCGGGATGTAGGCCATGTCGATCCCGGCGATCGAGGTCTGCTCGAACACCGCCTGCACCTCGCCGGTGCCGGGGTGGGTGGCGCCCACCGCGAAGTTCATCGGCAGCAGGCCGACGTAGTTGGAGACCAGGACGTACAGGAAGATGGTGGCGACGACCGGGAAGAAGCGGCGCGCGTTCGCCTCGCCGACGATGCCCTCGGTCATCCCGTAGAAGCCGCCGATGAATGCCTCGGCGGCCCCGCTGATGCCGCTCGGCACGAGCGACATGGATCGGCTCAGCAGCACGGCGGCCACGATCATCAGCGCGACCACGAACCACGACGTGAACATCGTGTTCGTGACCTCGAGCGGCCCGATGCTGAAGATGTACTCGGGGGCGACGATGATGGCGGGAGTCGGCGGCTTGATGAGGACGAAGCCACCGACGATCAGAGCGACAATCCCGGCCACGACGAGCCAGCGCACGCGCAACCCCCCGCTATCGCTTGTCGGCCTGGCGGAGCACCCAGCTCAGCTGCCGATACGCGCCTGTGAAGCCTACCAGCAGCCCCAGTACGAGGAAGGCCAGCGTGAGCACCGGATCCGTATCGAACCGGCGGTCCAGCAGGTTCCCGATAACGGTCAGTCCGACGATCGACGTGGCCAGGTAGAAGCCAATGCCGATCAGACCGACGGCCGGTGATCTCCACAGACCCACGGCCCCATTCCCTTCGGGGTCGAGGCCGCCGGGAGCCTAGCACGGGCCGATCCCTCGATCAACGCGAGACGGGCCTTCCCGCGGCGGCCGTCAGCTCTCCGGCGGGTCGTCGTTGTCGCCCAGGTTGTCGAGGTCGAGCTCGTCAATGAAGTCGCTGAACGCGGAGAGCTTCTCCAGCTCCTCGGCGGTCACCGCCGGCGGCGTCTCCGACCCGTCGACCTCCTCGCCTTCCTCGTTGAGCATGACGCCCGCGCGGTCGAGCACGGACTCGTTGGCGTAGATCGGCACACCCGCCCGCACCGCCAGCGCGATGGCGTCCGAGGGCCGCGAGTCGACCTCGAGCGTCTGCCCGTTGTGCTCGACGCTGATCTTGGCGAAGAACGTGTCGTTCTCGAGGTCGTTCACGATCACGAACTGCACGGTCGCGCCGAACTCGCCGATGACGTTGTTGAGCAGGTCGTGCGTGAGCGGGCGGGCGACGGTCTGCTCCTGGAGCCGGACCGCGATGGCGTCGGCCTCGGCGGGACCGATCCAGATCGGGAGGTAGCGGTCGGAGCCCTGCTCACGCAGGATCACGACCCGCTGGTAGTTACGGAGACTCACCCGGATCGACTCGATCGTCATCTCGATCATGACGGGGCTCCGCCTCGGCTCCCGGGTGGCGATCGAGTGTAGGTTCGCCGCTCTCAGGGCGTCAACGAACGGAACGCCCAACCGGCGCACGGATTGTCCACGTCCGCCCCGACGCTACTCGGTGCCCTCCAGAGCCCGCTCGATCGCGGGGTCCAGGGGCGGCCCGCGTTCGATCACGCGCTCCGCGCGGCGGCGCAGCGTGGCACGGTCCAGCATCACGCGCCGGTCGCAGGTGCGGCAGCGCAGGCCGATGTCGGCGCCGGTGCGCACCACGTCCCACTCGAAGCCCCCGCAGGGGTGCTTGCGGCGGAGCCGCAGCACGTCACCCATACGGATGTCGAGGACCATGGCTCAGCCGCGCCGGGCGGCGTTGATCGCTTCGCGCAGCCTCATGGCCTCGGCGCGGGCAGCCGCCGCGTAGTCGCCATCGCGCCCGGCGTAGATGACACCGCGCGAGGCGTTCACGAGGATGCCGCCGCCGTCGGCGTCCACGGCGGCCTGCACGGCCGCCTCCAGGTCGCCGGCCTGTGCTCCCACGCCCGGCATCAGCAGCAGCATGTCGGGGCATGCCGCGCGCACCTCGCGCGCCTCGCCGGGGTACGTCGCGCCCACGACGAGCCCGACGTTGCCGCGCCCGTTCCAGCGGTGCGCAGCCGCCGCGACCTCCATGTAGAGCGGTCGCCCGCCCTCGCCGACCGGCAGGTCCTGGAAGTCGCCCGCCCCGGCGTTCGAGGTGCGGCACAGCACGAAGCTGTGGCGGTCCTCGTAGGCGAGGAACGGCTCGACCGCGTCGCGGCCCAGGTACGGGCTCACGGTCACGCCGTGCACCCCGAGCTGCTCGAAGACCGCGCGGGCGTAGTGCTCGGAGGCGTGCCCGACGTCGGCGCGCTTCGCATCGAGGAGCACCGGCACCTCGTCCGGGATGCCTGCGATGAGCGCTCGCAGCTCCTCGACGCCCTCGGGGCCGCGCGACTCGAAGAAGGCCGCGTTCGGCTTGAAGCAGCACACGAGGTCCGCCGTCGCCTCGACGATGGCCTGGAGGAAGTCGAGTGTCCTGACGCCCGCGGGGATGCCGCCCGGATCGGGGTCGAGCCCCACGCAGAGCAGCGAGTCGTTGGCCGCCGAGGCCGCCTCGTAGCGCTCGCGGAACGTCGGGCCTGTGGTCATGCGGGAACCTCCTCCACCACTTCCAGCGCCGGCAGGTCCGCACCCGCCGCGCGCAGGCGGTCGAGGGTCGCCTCGAACGCCCCGGCGCCGCCCGTGGCCGTGCACCGCGCCGCGACCGCCTCGCCCTCGGGCACCGCGAAGCCGTACGCCTCGAGCTGCTGCCTGACGCGGCGCGCCACCGGCTCCGCCGTGTCGATGATCTCGACGCCGGGGCCGAGCATCGCAGAGAGCGCGTCGCGCAGGAAGGCATAGTGCGTGCAGCCCAGCGCCACCTCGTCGACCTCGTGCGCGCGCAACTCGATCACCGCGGCGGCGAGGATCGACTCGACGCGCGGCCCGGCGATCTCGCCCGCCTCGACCAGGTCGGCGAGGCCGGACATCGGCACGGTCAGCACCTCGCGGTCTCCCGCGAAGCTCGCGTGCAGCCGCGCGAGGCGCTCCCCGTCGGCGGTGCCGGCGGTCGCGAGCACGGCGACGTGCCCGCTGCGGGTGCGCTCGGCGGCCGGCTTCAGCGGCGGCTCCATGCCCACGATGGGCACGTCGAACCGCCCCCGGAGCAGCTCGAGCGCCGCCGAGGAGGCGGTGTTGCACGCGACGACGACCAGCGCGCATCCCTCGTCGATGAGCCGCGCGCCGAGCGCGAGCGTGCGCGCGGCGACCTCCTCGGCGGTGCGGTCGCCGTACGGGAAGCGGGCGGTGTCGGCGATGTAGCGGACGGGGAGCGCGGGCATGGCGCGCTGCATGGCGGCGACGACGCTGAGGCCGCCGACGCCGGAGTCGAGCACGCCGACGGTGGTGACAGCGGAGGCTTCGGTAGCGCTCATCTCGCTCCGGCCCGCCATACGTCGAGGGTAGGGGGGAGGTGGGTGAGCAGGCAACCATGACGGCCGGGCCGACGTCGTTGACGTGCCCGGCGCACGTTGATACGTTGTCTCACTTCGGGGCGCGCACGAAGCCCATCGTCGTGCGCGGCTCCCGGAGACACCGAGGGTGGAGCAGGAGCACAGCGCGATGAACAGCACCGACACGGCGTTGCAGGCGCCACCGAGCGACGCAGGCTGGCTCGAGGCGGCCGAGGCGTTGATGCACGACCAGTGCTGGTGCTGGGGCCAGGACGTCCTGTACCCCGCGGGCAACCTGCTGATCCGGTACGGCCTGGAGCGCATCCCCGCTCAGGGACCGGACGGGCGGACGGCCGGCTACACCTGCTCGATCAACGATCGCGGAGGGATCTGGCTGCGCGGAGCCGGGGTGTTCTACTCGAGCGGGTGCGGCGCCGGCATCTTCCTCGGCCGCTACGACATGCGCCCGCGCATGATCGCGTGCGACGCCCCTCCGCTCGACACATGGCTACGGCAGGGCCTCGACGCCTTCCCCCTCGCCGTGATGTCCGAGCGAGGAACCGAGGCGGCGTGCCGCCTGGTGCCCGAGGCGTGCGCCTGGATCGCCACCTACGAGCGCTGGATCACCGACGCCGTGGGCGTCACGCATCGCGAGCAGTGCCTCGAGCGCTGGCGGCAACGCGAGACGCCGGCCGGAGAGTTTGCGCAGCGCTGGAGCGCCCTCGGCCGCGACTACCAGACGGGCGCGCCGACCCTTTGATCAGCTGTCAGCTCGGAGCGACGCTGCCGGTCAAGCCGGCTGGTATCGCTGGACGTTGACCTCGTGCTCGCGGGCCCTCATCCGCGCCGCGTCGTGCCAGGCCTGCATGCGCAGCAGCATGTCCATGTCCACGCCGAAGGCCTTCTCGATGCGGAGCGCCATCTCCGGCGAGAGCGCCGCGTTGCCGTTGAGCAGCATCGAGAGCGTGGCGCGGCGTACTCCGAGCACCTCGGCAGCCTTCGTCACGGTCAGGCCGAGATCCTCGATGACCTCGATGCGCACGAACTCGCCCGGGTGCGACGGGGTCATCCTGACCTCGATGCCACGATCCGCCATCAGTGGTAGTCCTCCAGATTGAGCCGGTCGATGTAGCCGTCGCCTTCCTCGAATGTGACGCGCCAGTTGCCGGAGACCAAGACGCTCCACTCGCCCCATCGTTCGCCCGAGAGCCGATGGACTCGCCAACTGCGGGGAGCCCCCCCGCACGAACTGGTCGAGGTCACGAGCCACCATCAGTGCGGTCACGACATTACGTACGCGATCTTCGAGTGCGCGTCCTACCAGCCTCGGGTTGTCGGCCTCGATGAGCTCTCTCAGCCCTCGGTGGCGGACCGAACGGATGATCGCTCAATGTGAGTGTACCGTGGCGCCGTACGGAGCCCAAGAGCCCGCCGCTGCGGTCGTGACGCGAGCCGACCGGGGTTGTGTTCGCCCGCACGTGAGCCAGACCATCTCAACAGGAGCGACGTCACATGAGCACCGTTGACATGCATGAGGCGAGGAACAGCCTGTCGCGACTGCTCGCGCAAGTCGAAGCGGGTGAAGACATCGTGATCACGCGCGATGGTCAGCCGGTCGCGCGCCTTGTGGCAATCGAGCCTCCGAGCCAGCGCGAGTTCGGCTCGCTGCGGGGGCAAATCAGGCTCGGCGCCGCCTTCTTCGACCCTCTACCAGATGATGAGCTGGACGCCTGGGAGGGCGCGTAGGCCGATACCCTCCCCCTCGCCGGCACGGGAAGGCAGGCGGCTACATCTCTTCCGGTAGCGGATGCTCCCGCTCCCACTCGTCCAGTCGCCGCTCGAGGTCGTCGAGGGATTCCGCGTCCGGCTCGTGGCGACCGTAGCGCGTGCGGTCGAAGCTCTGGGCGATGTCCGGGAATGGCGGCGCCCGCAGCTGCTGCCCGGCGTCCGCGCCGAACTCGATCGGCGTCTGCCCCGCGAAGCGGTCCACGCCGCGCGCGCGCGAGTCGTCGACCATGCGCGCGAAGAGCTGGTAGGCGCGGCTCTGCGAGAGCCAGTCCCACGACTCCCCGCCCCCGCGCGGCCTCGGCACCACGCGGCGGAAGAGCGATGCGAGGCTCCCACTCTGCGTTGTCCCCCGGACCTCGGCGTACTCGTCCTCGCTCCCGCCTCTGCCGCGGCGGAAGAGCAGCAGGCCGAAGCGGTACAGCAGCACGAGAATGATCGCCACGGCCAGGCCGCGGATCGCGTCCGGCAGCCAGCCCGGGAAGCTGAAGACGCCGTCGCGCACCTCCTCGTCCTCGGCGGACGCAGCCTCGTTGATGTCCATCCCGACCCGCTGGAACTCGACTTCGCCGATGAGCGAGCCGAGCACGAACTCCACGAACCACGCGACGGGCGTCAGGATGATGATCAGCACCCACGTCAGCACCCGCGCCGCCGCCGCACCGATCGGGTCGAAGGCGCGTTGTGCGTCAACGAGCATCAGCAGGCCGAACAACAGCGCGATGGCCGCCAGCAGGCCCACCGTGCCGACCACGGAGACGGCCCACGGCGCATCGCGGCGGACCGCGGTGTCGTCCTCGGGCGCGCGCGCGGCGTGCGACGTGGCGAGGGCGAGCGAGGCGATCACGAAGTAGGGCAGCACCAGCGCGCCGGCAACGTCCGCACCGGCGGCGTGGGAGAACAGCGTCGTGACCACCACCGCCGCGAAGCCGACGCCGAAGCTGCGCAGCACGCGGTCGAACGTCACGGGCCCGCGCCCGGCGAAGAGGAAGCGCAGCCACAGCACGGTCAGCCCCACGATCGTGACCGTGCGTGAGACGCCGCGCAGCCGGTCGATGTCGGGGTTGACGACGAACTCCGCCACGCCGACCTCGCTGACGATGCCCGTGAGGATGCCGCCTTCCCACGGCGCGCCCTCGGCGAGCGAGACCTGGATGGCGGCCGTGACGGCGATGATCGAGCCGCTGACGCCGGCCGCGGCGCGCGCCGGGGCGGGCAGGTCGGACCTCGACAGCACCCGCATCAGACCGAACGCCGTGAAGGCGAGCGCGATCACGACGAGGATCGGCGCTCCGCCGACGGCCGCGTCCGCCGCGATGTCGGCCATGGCGCGCGCGTCCTGCGCGCGGTCCGGCTCCAGGAAGTCCCCGGCGCGGAGGCCGCGCGTGATGTCGCGGGAGAGGTCGGCGAAGCGGTTACGCTCGACGCTGCTCGCGAACGTGCGCAGCACGATGTACCACAGCAGCGCCTCGGCGAGCAGGTAGAGCCCGACCGCGAGGGGTCTCCGCCAGCTCACCGCGCGGCCCTCACGACCCGACCCTCACGACCTGGACGCGCGAGCGCGTCCACGGCTGCGTCTCGTCCTCGAGGGCCGCCTGCTCTTCCAGCACCTCCATGCGCGTCGCGACCTCGGTGACCGGGATCGAGCCGACCGACTGCTCCCAGATCTGCTCCGAGGTCTTGATGATGTGCACCGTGTGTCCCTCGTGGGTCAGCCGTTGCAGCGTCGCCGCGAGGTCCGCCGGCATCAGGGCGGCCACGACGACGATCGTCGCGCCGAGCGATAGCGCCTCGCCCCGCCGTTCGAGCTCCGAGGAGAGCGGGTGCATCGCGAACGGGTTCGTGCCCGCCAGCGCCTCGAGCACCCTCGTGAGCTGGTCCGGCCGACGGCCGGCGCCGATGCGCACCGGGCGGTCGGCGTCCGGCAGCGCGCCGTTGGAGATGAGCCCGATCGCCGACTTGCGGTCGAAGGCGTCGCGGGCGATCGAGGCGGCCACGACCACGGCGCGCTCCAGCAGCACCGGGTCGGACCCCTCCCACGTGTGCTCCAGCGTCATCACGTCGAGGGCCACGATCAGCGCGTGCTCGCGCGAGGGCTCATAAAGCCGCGACTGCAGCCGCTGCGCGCGCGCCGTCGCGTTCCAGTCGATCTGCTTCAACGGGTCGCCGGGAATATAGTCGCGCACGCCCACGACGCGGATCGGGTCGGGGAAGATGCGCGGCCCCCCGCGGTGCTCGCCGAACGGTCGCGCGCTCACCACACCGAGGTCCTCGAGGGGGTACGTGCGGGGATAGACGATCAGCGTCTCCTCGCCGCCCGCGTACTCCTCGCGCTCGAACAGGCCGAAGAGGTCGCCGGACTTGAGGCGCGCCGGCCCCATGCGGTGGTACCCACGCGTGATCGCGCGCAACTCGATGGGCCACTCGAGGCGGTCGCCGGAGCGCAGCGCGGTCGTGCGCGTGAGGTAGACGAAGCCGGGCGTGCCGGCAGGCGAGGTTCGCCCGTCGGTGACGGGGGCGTCGTCCGGCAGCCGCTCGCGCACCTCGATCCACGGGACGGGCAGCACCTTCTCGTTCGAGAGGTGCATGGTGACCTGCACGCGCTCGCCGACGAACGCGCGGTGCTCGGAGACCTCGCGCCGGTAGCCGACGTCCTCCAGCGAGAGCCGCGACCACAGCCGCGCCGCGCCGCCCGCGCCCAGCACGAGCGCGCCGAGGCCGAGCAGTGGCACGGACTCGATGGTGAGCCCGAGCACCACCAGGACCAGCGACGCGGTCAGCCAGGACTCGTTGAGCAGTGCGCGCATGACGCGCTACGTCGTCTCGCGCCGGGCCCAATCCGAGAGCTCGGCCGGCGCTGCTCCCGCTGCCGACGAGGCCGGAGCCGGGTCGCTCGAGGCCGCCACGGGGTCGCGACCCTCCGAGTCGGCGAGCGGCACCGGCACCTCGCGCAGGATCTCGTCCAGCACCTCGGCGGCGGCGCGGCCGCGCAGCTGGCTCTGCGAGCTCAGCAGCAGGCGGTGCGGGAGCACCACGGGCGCGAGTCGCTTCACGTCGTCCGGCCGCACGTAGTCGCGGTTCTCGACCGCCGCCAGCGCGCGCACGGCGCGGAACAGCGCGAGCGAGGCGCGCGGGCTTGCGCCCAGCTCGAACGCGGCGTGCTCCCGCGTCGCGCGGATCACGCGCACCAGGTAGCGCGCCACGGCATCCTCGACGTGTACCTCGGGCAGCATCGCCGACAGCCGCACGAGCTCGGCGGCATCGACGACGGGTTCGAGGGTGTCCAGCGGCGAGGCGGTCTCGAAGCGGCGCAGCACGCGCACCTCGTCGTCCTCGTTCGGGTAGCCGAGCCGCAGGCGCAGCAGGAAGCGGTCGAGCTGCGCCTCGGGCAGGGGGAACGTGCCCTCCAGCTCGATCGGGTTCTGCGTGGCGAGCACGAGGAACGGCTGCGGCAGCGCGCGCGTCTCGCCGTCGACGGTGATCGTGCGCTCCTCCATCGCCTGCAGCAGTGCCGACTGCGTGCGCGGCGTGGCGCGGTTGACCTCGTCGGCGAGCACGATGGGGGCGATCAGCGGCCCCTCGCGGAACTCGAACTCGCCGGTCTTCTGCGAGTAGAAGTGCACGCCGAGGATGTCAGACGGCATCAGGTCGGGCGTGCACTGGATGCGGTGGAAGTCCGCGCCGATGGAGCGCGCGAACGCGCGCGCGGTCACGGTCTTGCCCGTGCCCGGCACGTCTTCGAGCAGCACGTGCCCGCCAGCGAGCATCGCGACGAGCAGGAGCTGGATGGAGTCCTCGGCGCCGACGATGACGCGCGCGACGTTCTCCCGGATCGCCTCGGCGGCCTCGGAGAGCGCCCGGACGGCTTCGGCCCGGTCGGCAGAAGTGGCGTCGGGCCGCATGGTGTCGGTGGCGGTGGTGTCCTCGGCCAAGGGGGACCCCCTGTTACGTCGTGAGTGGTCGTGTAGGCGGGGAAGCATAGCAGACGCGGGCGTATGGACTGTGCAGCGTGGATGTACTCGCACGAGTGGTTCCATGTGCGGTACCATCTCACCATGGATGAGCTGGACCGACTGGCGCAGCGCCGACGGAGTGTTCGGCCTGCGGAACTCCATCGCATCCTGACGCGCGCGGGCTTTGTCGCTCGCGAGGGGCGAGGCTCACACCGCGTCTACAAGCATCCCAACATGATTGGGATACTGACGATCCCCCAGAACCGGAATCCGGTTCGGGCGGTCTACGTCGACGAAGTGATCAAGGCAGTCCGGGAGGTGCAGCAATGAAGGCCGAAGCCTACCTCGACCTCCCCTATCACATCCGCCTCCAGCATCGCGACGACGGCGACGGCGCGTACTGGTTCGCGACCGTCGAGGAGCTGCCCGGATGCATGTCGGACGGTGATACTGAGTCCGACGCGCTCACGGCCATCCGCGACGCCATGCACGGCTGGATCAGCACCGCCCTGGAGGACGGACGTCCGATTCCCGAACCACGCAAGGACGAATCGTTGACGTTCAGCGGCCAGTTCCGCGTGCGATTGCCGAGCGGGCTGCACGCGGCACTCGCGGATGAAGCTCGTCGCGAGGGGGTCAGCCTCAACCACTTCGTCAGCAGCGCCCTGAGCGCTGCCGTAGGTTGGCGGCGCCCGCCGGCCCCCGAACCCTAACGCGCCGACCGTGTAGGCTTCCGCCGGAGCACAGTGTCGCCCGGATGGAGGCCCGCGCATGGCGTTCACCAAGGTCCATCACATCGGCATCCTCGTCGAGGAGCTCGAGGTCGGCCGCCACGTCTTCTGTGACGGCTGGGGCCTCGCCGTCAACGAGCACCGCTCCCCGTGGCCCGACGGCCGCCCCGGCACCATCGAGGGCACCATCTCCGTCGAGATCCCCATCGGCGAGATGTACCTCGAGATCAGCGCGCCCGACGGCGACACCGGCCCCGCGGCCGCGTTCGTCGCCGACCGCCGCGCCGGCATGTACTGGATCGCCCTCGCCTCCACCGACGTCGCCGCCGACGTGGCGATGCTGCGCGCGAACGGCGTCGCGACCGAGGGCGAGTGGGGCGGCGAAGGCTCGGTGTTCCTCGACCCCGCCGACACGCTTGGCCTGCGCATCCAGGTCGTCCCCGAGGACGGCTACTACACCCACCCGCACTACCTCGGCGCCGGCATCCTCACCGGCATGGGCCACGTCGGCATCGCCGCCCGGTCGATGGACGAGATCCGCGACCTCTTCGGCACGAAGTTCGACCTCGCCGAGGACCCCCACGAGGAGCGCGGCCTCGACAACGACGACTACGAGGACCAGGCCGGAGACGTCAACGCCGACGACCCCGTGCACCTCGTCGAGTACCCGCTCGGTGGGTGCGTGATTGAGATCAGCGTGCCGACCACCGACACCAGCGGCACGGCGCGCCTCGTGCAGAACCGCGCGCCCCTCGGCGCCGTCTACCACCACGTCGCGCCGTACGCGCCGGACGTGCACCGCTCCGCCGAGACCGGCGAGGCCGCCGGCCTCGTGCTCATCGACCCCGTGCCGCCGCGCGAGGAGGGCCGCGAGGTGCACGTCGCGTGGTTCCACCCGCGCACTTGCGCCGGCACGCTCATCGAGATCTGGGACCGCCCGCCCGGCGGCGGGCACATGCTCCAGTACGGCCAGTAGTCGAGGAGACGCGGCGCGCGTCGCCGCCGAGCCAGGGTCCGACCGACCGGGCCCCAATCAGAAGCCCAGTGAGAGGAACCGCCACGTGCTTCGCAGCTTCAACGGCAAGTCGCCGCAGGTGCACCCCACCGCGTTCGTCAGCGAGATGGCCTACGTCATCGGCGACGTCGAGATCGGCCCGTACTCCAGCGTCTGGCCGGGCACGATCATCCGCGGCGACCACCACAAGATCGTCCTCGGCGCGTACGTCGACATCCAGGACAACTGCGTGGTCCACACCGACAGCGACGCCGTCTATGGCGACTACGTCACGCTCGGCCACCACGTCATCTGCCACGCCAAGACCGTCGGCACGAACTCGCTGATCGGCAACGGCGCGGTCGTCAACGGCGAGGTGGTCGTGGGGGAGTACTCGATCGTCGCGGCCGGGGCGGTGGTGCTCGACAACGCCGAGTTCCCGCCGCACTCGTTCATCGTCGGCGCGCCGGCCGAGGCGCGGCGCGAGACGCAGGAGCGCCACTACGAGATGGCACGCGGCATCGCGCTGAGCTACGCGCGCAACGGCCAGGACTTCAAGGAGGCGGGCCTCGGCGACGTGCCCGAGGAGTTCCTGATGCAAGACGCCCCCACCGAC
>VXMU01000019.1 GCA_009840945.1 Chloroflexota bacterium
CCCTCACCCTCACCCTCTCCCCCCGGCGGGGGGAGAGGGGATCAGAATCGGCGCAGGTTCACTATGAGCTGGTGGCGGCCTCCACCTCGCCCGCGATGAACGCCTCCAGGCGGTCGCGCGCGATGTCGTCGTGCCACTGCTCCGGCGGCGACTTCATGAAGTACGCCGAGGGCTCCAGCATCGGCCCCGCGATGCCGCGGTCGAGGCCGATCTTCGCGCAGCGGATCGCGTCGATGACCACGCCGGCGGAGTTCGGGCTGTCCCAGACCTCCAGCTTGCACTCGAGGTTGAGCGGCACCTCGCCGAACGTCGTGCCCTCCATGCGGATGTGGCACCACTTGCGGTCCTCCAGCCACGGCACGTGGTCGGACGGGCCGACGTGCACGTCGGCGTAGGGCATCTCGTAGTCGATCTGCGAGGTGACGGCGTTGGTCTTCGAGATCTTCTTCGACTCGAGGCGCTCGCGCTCGAGCATGTTCAGGAAGTCCGTGTTGCCGCCGAAGTTGAGCTGGTAGGTGCGGTCCACCTTCACGCCGCGGTCCTGGAAGAGCCGCGCGAGGAGGCGGTGCAGGATGGTCGCGCCGACCTGCGACTTGATGTCGTCGCCGATGATCGGCAGGCCTTTCTCGCGGAAGCGGTCCGCCCAGTAGTCCTCGCGCGCGATGAAGACCGGGATGCAGTTGATGAACGCGCACCCGGCCGCCAGCACCTGCTCCACGTACCACTTCGTCGCCTCCTCGGAGCCGACGGGGAGGTAGCTGATGACGACGTGCGTGTTGGTCTCGCGCAGCGCGGTCACGATGTCGGCCGTCGAGCCGGGCGCCTTCGTGATCACCTCGGAGAGGTACTTGCCGAGGCCGTCGTGGGTCATCCCGCGAATGACCGGCACGCCCAGGTGCGGCACGTCGGCGAACTTGTAGGTGTTGTTCGGCGCGGTGTAGATGGCCTCGGAGAGGTCCTGGCCGACCTTGTTCGCGTCGATGTCGATGGCAACGGTGAAGTTGATGTCGCTGATGTGGTAGTCACCCAGCACCGGGTGCATCAGCCCCGGGATCACCTGGTCGGGATGGGCATCCTTGTAGAACTCGATGCCCTGCACGAGCGAGGACGCACAGTTCCCCACCCCGATGATCGCTACGTTGATTGGCTCACCCACGGTGTCATGCCCCTTTCGCGGCGCGCGCCCGGGGGAGTCCCGGCGGGCGCGCTGCCTCACACGCGATCGAGGGTAGCCACGCACGCTCGCTGTGGACTAGTGGAAGTTTCTTCGCAATAGCATAAGATATGCTTACTAACCGATCGGCGGAGGCCCATGACCGACCGCACGACACCCGGCGCAACTCCCGACCTCGGGGCGATCGAGGAGCCGGCGGACGGCGCCCCCGAAGCAGCCGACCTCGACGAGCTGCCGCTCAACCTCCACCTCCAGCAGCTCGCCTACGTGCGGGCGCTCGAACGGTGGGGCACGGCGACCGAGGCGGCCCGACGCCTCCAGGTGAGCCAGCCCGCGCTCTCGCAGTCGCTCTCGCAGCTCGAACGTCGGCTCGGCGTGCCGCTGCTGGAGCGCGACGGGCGCCGCCGGCAGCTCACCGAGGCCGGCCGCGAGGTCGCCCGATTCGCCGGCGAGACGCTCGCCCGAGCGGGCGCGCTGCGGGACTGGCTCGACGCCTACGCTGAGGGCCGCGCCGGCACGCTGCGCGTCGGGATGATCGACGCGGCGAGCCTCTACGCGCTGCCGTCCGCCATCCGCGGGTTCCGCGAGACGCATCCTGAAGTGCAGCTCGAGCTCGTCGTCGACCGCTCGGGGGTGCTGCTGGAGCGGCTCGGGCGCTTCGAGCTCGACCTCGCGTTCGTCGTGGGGCCGGCGACGCCGGAGTTCGACGCCGTCGAGGTGCTGCGCGAGCCGCTCTACCTCTACGCGCCGCCCGGCACGGCCGAGGAGCCCTCGGACGGGGAGTGGGTGCTGTACCCGCCGGGCCGCCAGACGCGCCGCATCATCGACGCCGGGCTCGCGGCGCGTGGCATCTGGCCGCGTATCTCCCTCGAGAGCGACAACCCGGCGGTGCTCGGCCAGATGGTCGCGCTCGGCCTGGGTTGGAGCGTGCTGCCGGAGGGCGTGGTCGAGGGCGTCTCGCCGGATCTCGCCGCCTCGCGCCGGGAGCAGATCGCGGAGCGCACGCTCCTCGCCGCGCGTCGCGCCCAGTCCCCGCCGGACGCCCGCGCCGAGGCGTTCCTGCGGCTCGTCATGGACCGCGAGGGGGCCCTCGTAGCGACGGCGAGGGGTCAGACCGGGAAGACGCGGTAGGGGTGCCAGACGCTCGGGATCGGGCCGCACTCGAGCAGTGCGACGAGGCGGCCGTCGGGGCCGTAGCCGCGCGCCTTCACACCCACGCGCGCGGGCGGCGCGCCAGGCTCCGACGGCGGCCGCGTGTCGCGGCCCTGCCGGGCCAGCGCGACCGACCGCTTGTTGAGGATCACCGCCGGCCAGTCCGAGAGCACGGCGTCCGGCGCGTGCACGAGGTCCTCGACGGCGCTCGCCTCCAGCATGCGCACCGCGTCGTCGAGCGGCGTCGCGTCCGCGACGGCGAACGGCCCGACGGCCGTGCGACGCAGCTCCGCGAGGTGCGCGCCCACGCCGAGCGCCTGCCCGAGGTCGTGCGCGAGCGAGCGCATGTAGAAGCCCTTGGCGCACTCCACCTCGATCTCCAGGTGCGGCAGCGAGACGTCGAGGAGGTGCAGCTCGTAGACGTGGGCAGGGCGCGGCTCGAGCTGGGGCTGCTCGCCGCGGCGGGCGGCGCGGTGCGCGCGCTCGCCGTCGAGCTTGACGGCGCTGAACGCCGGCGGCGTCTGCATGAAGTCGCCCCGGAAGGCGGGCAGCGCCGCCTCGACGGCGTCGAGGGTCACGCCGCCCGGGTCGCGGGTCTCGCGCACCTCGCCGGCGGCGTCGTAGGTGTCTGTCTCGACGCCGAGGGTGACCGTGGCGCGGTAGCGCTTGCGCGCCTCCATCAGCGAGTCGATGAGCCGCGTCGCGTTGCCGATCGCGACGGGCAGCACGCCGGTTGCGGGGCGGTCGAGGGTGCCCGCGTGGCCCACCTTGCGGACGCCCGAGGCGCGCCGGATGGCGCGCACCACGTCGAACGACCCGGTGTCCGCGGGCTTGTCGACGTTGATGAAGCCGACGAGCGACGGCTCGGCGGGACTCACGGCGCGTCGTCCGGGTCGTCGCCGCCCCTCACCTCGCGCAGGAGTGTGGCCATGCGGGCGCCCTCGGCGATCGAGTCGTCGAGCTCGAAGTGGAGCCGGGGGACGCGGCGGAGGTGGAGCCGGCGCACCAGCTCGCGATGCAGGAACGAGGAGCTGCGTCCGAGCGCGTCCAGCACCGCGCGCTGCTCCAGGTCGTCGGCCATCACGCTGACGTGGACGCGGGCGTGGGCGAGGTCGGCGGTGATGTCGATGTGCGTGATGGAGATCATCACGTCCTCGAGGCTGGGGTCGCGGACGCGGCGTTGCAGCAGGTCCGCGATCTCCCCCTGGAGGAGGTCCGCGACTTTCTCCATGCGACGCGACATCGTGCGGTCCTCGCTGCGCGAGCGGGATGGGTGGGGCAGCAGCGGCTAGCGCGTCTGCTCCATGTGGTAGGCGATGATCTCGTCGCCCTCCTGGAAGTCCTCGAAGCCGTCGACGGTGATGCCGCACTCCTGGCCGGCCGTGACCTCGTTGACGCGGTCCTGGAAGCGCTGCAGCGAGTCGATGCGCGACTCGTGGACCACCTCGTTGCCCCGTCGCACGCGCGCGAGCGAGCGGCTGGTGACCGTGCCGTCGCGCACGACGCAGCCGGCGATCGAGTTGCGCCGGCCGCGGCGGAACACGGCGCGGACCTCGATGGAGGCGTCCTCGCGCTCCTCGAAGATCGGCTCGAGGAGGCCCTGGACGGCCCGCTCGACGTCGGAGACGACGTCGTAGATCACGCGGTAGTCGCGGACCTCGACGTGCTCGGAGTCGGCGAGGCGCTGCGCGCCGGTCTCGGTCTTGGTGTTGAACGCGACGATCACGCCCTGCGAGGCGACCGCGAGGTTCACGTCGGACTCGTTCACGGTGCCGGCGGCGGCGTGGATGACCTTCACGTTGATCTCGTCCATCGCGAGGCTCTCGATCGCCCGCACGAGCGGCTCGATGGAGCCCTGCACGTCGGTCTTGAGCACGATGTTGAAGTCCTTGACCGTCCCGCGGTGGATCTCGCCGAACAGCGAGTCGAGGGTGACGCCGATCTGCGGCGTGCCCGTGCTCTCCATCGCGCGGCGGTCCGCGGTGACCTCGGCGCGGGCGGTCTTCTCGTTCTTGACCGTGACGACGCGCTCGCCCGCGGGCGGCACCTCGTTGAGGCCGAGCACGGTGACGGGCGCCGAGGGGCCTGCCTGCTTGATGCGCTGGCCCGTGTGGTCGGTCATCGCCTTGATCTTGCCGTAGGCCAGCCCGGCCCGGATCACGTCGCCGGTGTGCAGCGTCCCCGTCTGGACGAGGATCGTCGTCGCAATGCCGCGCCGCGGGTCCGTCGACGCCTCGAGCACGATGCCCACCGCGTCGCGGTCGGGGTTCGCGCGGGGGTCGTCGAGGTCGGCGACGAGCAGCACGTTCTCGAGCAGGTCGTCGATGCCCTCGCCCTGGAGCGCGGAGATCTGCACGACGGGCGTCTCGCCGCCGTACTCTTCCGGCACCACCTGGACCTCCATGAGCTGCTGCTTGGCGCGGTCCGGGTTGGCGTTCGGCAGGTCGGCCTTGTTGATGGCGACGACGATCGGCACCTCGGCCGCGCGCGCGTGGTCGATGGCCTCGCGCGTCTGCGGCATCACACCGTCGTCGGCCGCGACGACGATGATCGCGACGTCGGTGACCTGTGCGCCGCGCGCCCGCATCTCCGTGAACGCCTCGTGGCCCGGGGTGTCGATGAAGGTCAGCGCGCGGCCGTCCGGGCCGGCGGCCTGGTAGGCGCCGATGTGCTGCGTGATGCCGCCCGCCTCGGAGTCCACGACGCTGGCGCGGCGGATGCTGTCGAGCAGCGTGGTCTTGCCGTGGTCGACGTGCCCGAGCACGGTCACCACCGGCGGGCGGGGCGCGAGGTCCTCGCCCTCCTCGACGACGCGGAGCGAGATCGAGGCGGCGTGCTCGTCGTCGCCGGCCGCTGCCGCGCCGTCCTCGGAGCCTTCCTCCTCGGGCAGGAACCCGAGGTCGGCCGCGACGACGGCAGCGGTGTCGAAGTCGACGACCTGGTTGATCGTCGCCATGACGCCGTTCTTCATCAGCTCCTTGATGACGTCGACGGGCGTGACGTCGAGGAGGTCGGCGAGGTCATTGACGACGACCGCCTGCGGGATCGCGACTCGTGGTCCGGTGCCGGGCGCCTGGGCCTGCGTCATGCTGCCTGCCCCTCGGTGTAACGGTCGGCGGCGAAGGCGCGCAGCGCCTCGCGCTCGTCCGCGGTCAGCGGCCCGCGCAGCGCCCGTGCGACGGCTGGACCCTCGACGGCCTCCGACCAGCACGCCTGCTCCGCGCAGAGGTACGCGCCTCGGCCTCCCGCGCGCGCTGCCTCGTCGACGACGAGGCGGACCACGCCCTCCGCGTCCTTGACGCGCGCGAGGCGGACCAGGTCGCGCTTGTCACGCTGCACGCCGCAGGTCACGCAGCTGCGTTGCGGCTGCCGCCGGGTGCGGCGTGCGGACGGACTAGCTGTACTCGTCATATTCCTCGTCTTCGTCCTCGTACTCTTCGTAGATGTCGCTCAGGCCTTCTTCGATGTCGTCCTCGTCGACCTCGAAGCGCCGTGAGCCGCGGCGGGCCGGGCGTGCGGGCCGCTCCGGCTGGGCCGGCCCGCGCCGGCGTCCGCGCGCCCGCCGTGCGGGCTGGCGGCGCTGGTCGTCCTCATCGTCGAGGTCGCGCAGGTCGCCGATCTCCTCGGCGAAGCGCAGGCCGCTCGTCGCGCCGCGCGGTGCGGAGGCCGCCACCGGCTCGGGCTCCGGCTCCGCCGGCGCCTCGGCCACCTCGGGCTCTGCGACCTCGGGCGTCGCCTCGGCGGCGGCCGGCTCTGCAACCTCTCCGACCTCGGCTGCCGGCTCGGCGAACTCGGCGAGGACCTCCTGCTCCGGCGTGAGCGCCGCGGGCTCCTCCACCACCGGTGCGGGCGCGGCGCGCTCGCCCGGCAGGCCGGGCTGGACGTAGTCGGGCCCCGCGGGGGTGACCTCGACGGTCGGCAGCCCAACGGGCTCCGCGACCGGGATGGCTTCCATGTTCGGCTCGGGCGGCGGGTAGAGGTCTTCGCCGTCGCGGATCAGTACGCCCTCGGCGGTGATCTCGATGCGGCGTCCGGTGAGCTTCGCCGCCAAGCGAGCGTTCTGCCCCTCCTTGCCGATCGCAAGGCTGAGCTGCTTGTCCGGCACGGCCACGAAGGCCGTGTTCTCGTCCTCGTCGAGGCGGATCGAGACGACCTCGGCGGGGCTCAACGCGTTCGCGACGAACGCCGTCTCGTTCGGGTCCCAGCGGATGATGTCGACGCGCTCGCCGCCGAGCTCGTTGACCACGTTCTGGATGCGCGCGCCGCGCATGCCGACGACCGCGCCGATGGGGTCGACGCCGTGCTGGCGCGAGATGACGGCGATCTTGCTGCGGAACCCCGGCTCGCGGGACATCCCCATGATCTCGACGACACCCTTGGCGACCTCGGGCACCTCGAGCTCCAGCAGGCGGCGCAGCAGCTCCGGGTGCGCGCGCGAGGCGACGACCTGCGGGCCCTTCGAGGCGCGGTAGACCTCCTTGATGTAGACGCGCAGGCGCTGGCCCACGCGGTAGTGCTCCGGCCGCACCTGCTCGGAGGCAGGGAGCACGGCCTCGGCGCGGCCGAGGTCGAGGATGACCTGCCGCCGGCCGGGCTCGACGCGCAGGACGGTGCCGGAGACCAGCTCGCCCTGCTTGGTGGTGAACTCGCCGTAGACGGCCTCGCGCTCGGCCTCGCGCAGCCGCTGGAGCACGACCTGCTTCGCGGTCTGGGCGGCGATGCGGCCCGCGTCGAGCGAGGCCTCGAGGGGCTCGCGCAGGAGCGCGCCCGGCGCCTGGCCGGGCCAGCCCATCTCGGTCGCGCGCTCCGGGGTGACCTGGAGCTCGTCGTCCTCGATTTCCTCGTCGTCGCGGACCTCCCAGACGCGCCAGGCGTCGATGTCGCCGGTGGCGATGTCGATCTTGACCTCGACCTCGGCGTAGAGCAGTTCGTCCTTCTTGTAGGCCGACGCCATGGCCGCCTCGACGGCCTCGAAGACCTTGGTCTGGTCGAGGTTCTTCTCGGCGGAGAGCTGGGAGATCGCGAGCACGAAGTCGTTCTTCATGGAGCCGTGAGCCTTTGGATGAGCCGTTTCCCGACCTCGGTCGGGCTGCCGGGGTGGGCTAAGAAAAAGACGTGGGACGTGGCCCACGTCTGTCTGAGACAGGACGCCGAGGTCCCAAGGATCATAGCACGCGCCCGGAGCGCCCCTCAAACGGGCGCGCGGGAGCCATTACCGCCCGTCGTTCACTCGATCCGCCGCCTCGGCCAGCGCCGCGAGGGCCTCGGCGCGCAGGGCCTGCACACGCTCGACGATCTCGCCGCGCGGCACGAGCTCCGTCGCGCCGTTGTCGCGGCGGCGCAGCTCGACGGCGTCCTGCGCGTGGTTGCGCTGGGAGACGGTGAGGCGCAACGGCAGGCCGATCAGGTCGGCGTCGTTGAACTTCACCCCCGGCGACTCGATGCGGTCGTCGAACAGCACCTCGAGGCCCGCCGCGCGCAGCTCGCCGTACAGCGCCTCGGCGTCCGCTGCGACGTCCTCGTCGCGGTCGAGGCGGAGCGCGACGATGGCGACGTCGTACGGGGCGATCGAGGCGGGCCACGTGATGCCGTCGTCGTCGTGCCCTGCCTCCACCGCCGCGGCGACGATGCGGTCGACGCCGATGCCGTAGCAGCCCATGGTCGGCACGACCCCGGTCCCGTCGGGGCCGAGCACGTCCGTCTCGAACGCCTCGGAGTAGATCTGGCCCAGGCGGAAGACATGGCCCATCTCGATGCCGCGATGCAGCCGGATCGTGCCCGCCTCGCACGAGCCGCACCGGTGGCCGTCCTCGGCAAGGGCGATGTCGGCGACCTCGGTCGCGGTCCAGTCGCGCCCGAGGTTCGTGTTGACGAGGTGGTAGTCGGGCCGGTTCGCCCCCGCGACGAGGTTGGGCGAGCCCTCGACCGACACGTCGGCGATGACCTTCATGCGGTCGCCCAGCCCGACGGGGGAGGCGGCGCCGGCGGTGAGCCCGAAGTCGTCGACCTCTCCGTCGGTCATCGCGCGCAGCGAGCGGCCGCCGAGGGTGTTGCTCAGCTTGACCTCGTTGATCTGCAGGTCGCCGCGCACGACCGCGAAGATCGGCTCGTCGGCCTCGCCGCCGCCCTCGGCCATGTAGAAGACGGCCTTGGCGGTCTGCCGCTCCTCGACGTCGAGGAACGTCGCGAGCTCGTCGATGGTCTGGGCGCCCGGCGTGTGGATCTCCTCCATCGGCAGCGCGTCGGCGGCCAGGGCGGGCGGGCGCACGAACGCGGCCTTCTCGGTGTTGGCGGCGTAGCCGCACCCGTCGCAGAGCGCGACGACGTCCTCGCCGGTCTCATTGATGTAGATGAACTCCTGCGAGCCCTTCCCGCCGATCGCGCCGGAGTCCGCCTCGACCGGCACGGTCGGCACGCCGCAGCGCGTGAAGATGCGCCCGTAGGCCTCGAACATCGCCTGGTACGAGGCGTCGAGGCCGGACTCGTCGAGGTCGAAGGAGTAGGCGTCCTTCATCGTGAACTCGCGGACGCGCACCAGGCCGCCGCGCGGGCGTGCCTCGTCGCGGAACTTCGTCTGGATCTGGTAGAGCGTCACCGGGACGTCGCGGTACGAGCTGGTGTGGTCGGTGAAGAGGCGCGTGATCACCTCCTCGTGCGTCGGCCCGAGGACGAGCCTGCGGTCGCGCTTGTCGCGGAGCGTGAAGAGCACCGACCCCATCGACTCGACGCGCCCGCTCTGCTCCCACAGCTCGACGGGGTGGATGGCCGGGAGGAGGACCTCCTGCGCGCCGGCCGCGCCCATCTCCTCGCGCACGATCTGCTCGACCTTGAGCTTGGTGCGGTGGCCGAGGGGCATGTAGCTGTAGGCGCCGGCCATGAGCTGGTCGATGAAGCCTGCGCGCAGCAGCAGCTGGTGACTCGTCGTCTCCGCGTCGGCGGGCGCCTCGCGCAGGGTGCGTCCAAAGAGCCGTGACATGCGCATGTATCGAGGGTACGCAGGCGGCGCGGAGCGGGCAAAGCAAGGCGTCGCGTCGGTCGGTGCGAAGGTGCGACCGGTGGTAGAGTGCTCCTCGCCGCCGCGGACAGCGGCGCCGCTCCCATCGCCGCCAGGGGTCGCCCGTGGCGCGCGTGCACTTGTTCGCCGACGAGGCGGGCAACTTCGACTTCAGTCGCAAAGCGGGCGCGAGCCGCTTCTACATCCTCACGACCGTCGCATTCCCGGAGGGCCACGACGCCCTCGCCACGTCGTTACGCGCGCTGCGCTTCGAGCTGGCGTGGGATGGCGTCGACCTCCGCCGTGAGTTCCACGCGACGGACGACACGGTCGCCGTCCGTGAGCGCGTGTTCGAGGTGCTGGCCGCCCACGACTTCCGCGTCGACGCGACAATCCTGGAGAAGCCCAAGGCTCGGCCGGCAATCCGGAGTTCGGAGGAACGGTTCTACCGCACGGCCTGGGCCTATCACCTCCAGTACGTGCTGCCAGGGCTGCTCCCACAGGACGCCGAACTGCACGTGATCGCAGCTTCGGTCGGAACGGGGAGCAAACGACGCGAATTCCTCCGAGGTCTCGAGCGGGCTGTACGGGAATCTACGGGAGCCCCGGCACGTGTCGCGTTCTGGCCGGCCGCGACCGAGCTCGGTCTACAGGCTGCCGACTACTGCGCATGGGCAATCCAGCGCAGGTGGGAGCGCGGAGACGATCGACCATATCGCTTGATACGTGATCGGATCGCCGTTGAGCAGGAACTGTTCCGTCGCGGACGGCGGAGGTTCTACTGAGGTCGCGGGAATGCGGGCGTGAAAGTAGGCCGGCTATCCGGCTTGCACCGGAAGAGCCCAGGGGCTCTTGTCACCAGCCTGGTTAGGGGCGCGGGCTGACCACACCGTGAAGTGATCGTACGGAACCCTGCGAGATTGCTGCAACAGCCGATGGTGAGGGTTGTGCGTTGGGTCAGCTATCCGGCTCACGCCGGAAGAGCCCAGGGGCTCTTGTCACTGACCCTTGCGAGCCCCTCAGCAGCGCCGAGGGATGATTGGATCGTACCGAGCCGGACCGGGCCATTGCAAGGCTCGGTGCGTGTAAGGAGTCTACGACCGGCCATGCTCGATCACGCCCGCCGCCCGCAGCACCCCGATAGCGCCGCCGACGGCGTCGTCGGGCTCACGCTGGTCGATCTCCAGCGTGCGGGCCGCCGAGGGCGGGATGCGCTTGGCCAGCCACGCGAAGTCCACGTCGCCGTTCCCCGGCGCGCGGTGGTCGCGCACGCCCGCCACATCGTGGAGGTGGGTGCCGATGAGCCGGTCGCCGAGGAGGTTGAACCACGCTGCGAGGTCGACGAGACCCAGGCGGTGGAGCACCTCGGCGTGGCCGACGTCGTGCCAGTACCCGGCGACGTGCGGCGGGTAGGGCGCGAGCAGGTCGGCGGCCTCGTCGGGCAGCGGGATCTCGTGGAAGTAGAGCCGGCACTCCAGCCCGATCGCGATGCCCTTCGGCTCGCCGTACCCCACGAGCGCATCGAGGGAGCGACGTGCCTGCTCGAGGTGCTCGGGGGCGCGCTCGGCGCGCTCGCGGTGCGCGTCCGCGACCAGCGCATCGCGAGTCTCCGAGTCCGAGTCGCCGCGGTTGTAGGCGTCGCGCAGGCGCCGGTCGGCGGTGCCGCCGCGGCTGCCGGCCGCGCCGAGGTGCACCACCACGGCGCTCGCTCCGGCCTCGGTGGCGGCGTCGACGGAGCGCAGCGTGTAGCGCACGGCCGCCTCGCGCTCACCCTCGTCGATGGATGCGAGGTTGAGGTTGCGGTTCCAGCCGCGCGCCGCGTCGCGCTCGAGCGGGGCGGGCGCGTGCACGGCGGTCACCGGGAGTGTGCCGGCCGCGAGGATCGCGCCGATCTGCTGCGCGTCCATCGAGTGGTTGACCTCGATCGCGCCGTAGCCGAGTTCGGCGGCGCGTTCCATGAAGGCGGGCAGGTCGCGCTCGAAGCGCGGCTGCACGGCCCACATGGTGCTGAGCGCGACGGGCATCGCGCCCGAGGGGTTGGTGGGGTTCAACCGCTTTGCTGCGCGATCAGCGCGTCGAGTTCGACCCGGAGCTGGCCGAGGACCTCGTCGTACGGGAACGCGCCGACAGTCTCGGAGCCGCGCTTGAGGTTCACCGCGGCGGGGCCGCACCACAGGCCGAGGTCGGCGTCGTCCGTCTCGCCGGGGCCGTTCACGCGGCAGCCCATGACGGCGATGGTGAGGTCGTGCTCGCGTGCGTACTCGGTCATCTCGCGCACGTCACGGGCGAGGTCGATGAACGCCTCGTTCTCCACGCGCGAGCAGGAGGGGCAGGAGATGATGTTCAGCCCCTCGGGGAGGATCGTCGGGATGCCGCGGAAGCGGCCCGACTCGATGTCGTCGAGGATGCGGTGGCCGGTCTCGATCTCGGTGCCCTTCTCCTCGAAAGGCAGGGTGAGCGAGACGCGCAGCGTGTCGCCGATGCCCTCGGGGATGAGCTGCTCGAACGCCAGCCGCGTCTTGATCTCGCCCTCCGGCAGCATCCCGGCCTCGGTGACGCCGAGGTGCAGGGGCACGTCGGGGCGCTGCGTGGCGAAGCGGCGGTTGCCGGCGACGACCTTGAGCCAGTCCGAGTCCTTGAGTGAGACGACGTAACGGGTGAAGCCGAGGTCGTCGAGCATCGCACAGTGCTCCAGCGCGCTCTCGACCATCGCACCCACGTCGTCGTCGCCGAAGCGCTCGATCATGACGGGGTCGACGGAGCCGCAGTTCACGCCGACACGGATGGCGCAGTCGTTGCGCTCGGCGATCTCGGCGAGGAAGGCGACCTTGTCGCGGGTGGGCTTCTCGCGCTCGTGGTGCCAGAGGTGGCCGGGGTTGTAGCGCACCTTGTCGACGTGCGGCGCGACGATCTCGGCGAGGCGGTAGTTCTCCTGCAGGTCCACGGACAGCGTGGCCGAGGTGCGAGCCCGCACCTCGGCGAGCGCCTCGACGTCCTTGCGGGAGTCGACGGCGATGCGAACGATGTCGGCGCCCGCGGCCTCGAGGAGCTGGACCTGGCGGACGGTCGCCTCGATGTCCTGTGTCTTGGTGGCGGCCATGGACTGCACCGCGATGGGCGCGCCGCCGCCGATGGTGACGGGTCCGACTCGAACCTGTCGTGTGGGGTTGCGGGCCATCGGTGAACCTCCTGGCTCGTCCTGATCTTGCCACGCGGGACGAGGTCCCTGCCAGCGGTACTAGCGGAAGATCGACTCGCCGTTGGCGATGCGGGTGATGTCGAAGAACGTCACGATCGCGGCCAGCGCGATGAAGAGCACGAAGCCGACGAGGTGCACCAGCGCCTCACGCTCCGGCCGCACGCGCCGACCCCCGCGCAGCACCTCGATGAACAGGAACATCACGCGCCCGCCGTCGAGCATCGGCAGCGGCAGCAGGTTCAGGATGCCGAGGTTGATCGAGAGGATTGCCGAGAGCTGGAGCAGCGTCGTCACGCCGCCCGCACGCGCCACCTCGCCGGTCGTCTGCGCGAGGCCGACCGGGCCCGCCACCTCCGGGCTCGACCCGCCCTTGAACCAGGACAGGATCTCGTTGCGCACGAGGATCATCGAGTCGACCGTCGAGTTGAAGCCGCGCGGGATCGAGACCCACGGCGGGTCCGCGACGCGCTCGGTGAACGGCACGCAGCCGTAGCCGCCGACGAGGGTGCACTGCGGGCGGATCGTGATCCCCGTCGGGCCCTGGCCCTCTGGCGGCGTCCAGCGCGGCACGACGGTGAGCGTGACGAACTCCTGGCCGCGTCGCACGCGCACCTCGATCTCCTCGCCGAGGTTGAGGCGGATAAGCCGGCCGGCGTCGTTGGCGTTGCGGGCGTCGCGGCCGTCGATCTCGTAGATGATGTCGTCGGGCAGGAAGCCGGCGGCCTCCGCCGGCGCGCCCGGCACCACGGTCGCGATCACCGCGCGGCCGATCTGCTCCTCGTGCGGGATGCTGTACGCGATCGCGAACAGCAGCACGGGCAGCACGAGGTTCATCAGCGAGCCCGACACCAGCACGACGAAGCGCGCGGGGCGCGGCGCGGCGGCCAGCGAGCGGGGGTCGTCCGGATCCTCCTCGCCCAGCAGGCGCACGAAGCCGCCGAGGGGCAGCCAGTTCACGGTGTACTCGGTCTCGCCGTAGCGGAAGCCGGCCATGCGCGGCGGGAAGCCGATGCCGAACTCGAGCACCTTGATCCCGTACATCTTCGCCGTGATGAAGTGCGCGAACTCGTGCGCGACCACGAGGAACACGAGGATGCCGATGAAGATCAGCGCCGCGCTGGTCGCGTCGCGGTACATCGCGAAGGCAACCACGAGCGCGACGAGCACCGTCGAGGCAAGGCTCAGGCGTCGCAGCGTCGGTGTCCGGGACTTCGCCTCGTGCTCCGGGGCGGGGTCGGGCAGGTCGTGGAAGCTCATGGCGCGCCGGAAGCGACGCGCTCATCTACGAAGTGGCGGCCCCACGCCTCGGCCGCGATCAGCGCGTCGAGGTCCGGGTCGGCGGTGGCCGGGTGCGCCTCGAGGGCCTGCCCGAGCAGCCGCGCGATGTCGGTGAAGCGGCACCGTCCGGCCAGGAAGTGCTCGACGGCTGCGTCGTCGGCGCCGGAGAGCGCGGCGGCCGAGGTGTCGTCGCGGCGTCCGGCTTCGAGCACGAGCGGGAGCGCGGGGAAGCGCTCCTCGTCGATCGCGCCGAAGTGCAGCGCGCCGCGTGCGGCGAGGTCGAGCGGGGGCGCGGGCTGCTGGGGGGCGCGCTCCGGGTAGGTGAGCGCGCACTGGATCGGCAGGCGCATGTCGGGCTCGCCGAGCTGCGCCTTGATGGAGCCGTCGGCGTAGGTCACGAGCGAGTGCACGATGCTCTCGCGGTGCTGGACGATGTCGATGCGGTCGATGCCGATGTCGAAGAGCCAGCGCGCCTCGATGGCCTCGAGGCCCTTGTTGAAGAGCGTGGCGCTGTCGATCGTGACCTTCGGGCCCATCTCCCACGTCGGGTGGCGGAGCGCCTGCTCAGGCGTCACCTGCGCGAGCGCGTCGAGGTCGTAGTCGCGGAAGGCGCCGCCGGAGGCGGTGAGCGTGAGCCGGTCGACGGTCTCCATCGGCTCGCCCCACAGGCACTGCCAGATCGCCGAATGCTCCGAGTCGATGGGGCGCAGCTCCGCGCCGCGGTGCGTGTTCGCCTCGAGCGCGGCGCGCACGACGTGCCCGCCGACGACGAGCACCTCCTTGTTGGCGAGCGCCACGACCTTGCCGGCCTCGAGTCCGCGCAGCGTCGGTTCGAGCCCGTGCCGCCCCGAGGTGGCGACGACAACCACATCGACGTCGTCCCGCGCGGCGAGCACGTCCAGGGGCTGCCAGCGGTCACGGCCGAACTCCGACGCGAGCACGTCGGCCTCGGGGCCGGGGCGGGCCCACGCGGCGTCCGGGTGGAACTCCTCGATCTGTTCGCGCAGGAGGGTGACGTTGCCGCCGGCGGCGAGCGCGACCACGCGGAAGCGGTCGGAGAGGCCGCGCACCACGTCGAGTGTCTGTGTGCCAATGGATCCGGTGGATCCGAGGACGGCGAGGCCGATCACTGTCGAGCCGATCCGTGGATGGCGAACGTCACACCCATTGCAGGATCCAGTATAGGCACGGCCCCGCGAACAGTAGCGAGTCCATGCGGTCCAGCAGGCCACCGTGTCCCGGCAGCAGCGCCGAGGTGTCCTTCACCCCGATGCGCCGCTTCAGCGCCGACTCCGCGAGGTCGCCGATCACGGCCGCGGCGGGCAGCACACCCGCCGTCACCCCCAGCACGACGGGACCCGGGTGCAGGTCGAGCGCGAGCGGGACGCCGATCGCGGCGGCGATGCCCGCGAGGTAGCCGCCGGCGAAGCCCTCCCACGTCTTGCCCGGCGAGATGTCCGGCGCCATCAGGTGCGAGCCGAGGAGCCGTCCGACCGCGTACGCGCCGGTGTCCGTCGCGAACGTCACGCCGAGGAGCACGAGCACCCAGAGCCGGCCGTCGTCGACGTCGCGGAGCAGGACCCAGTGCGCGCCGAGCACGCCGACATACATGACGGCGCCCAGCCACCACGCCTCGCGGAAGTGCCGCGGGCCGGGACCTGGGCGGAGCAGGCCGTAGAGCGCGATCGCCGGCAGCGCCAGCAGGGTCCAGAGCGGGAAGTCGTCGAGCTGTCGCGACCACGCGACGAGCATCGCCGTCGCCACGGCCGCGCTGAGCGGCACGTAGCGCGGCCAATCGCTGTTCGCCGCGCGGACCAGCTCGTACGCGGCGGCGGCAATGACGACAGTGACGGCGGCGGCGAAGACGGTTGCGGGTGCGGCGACGAGCAGCGCGAGCAGGGGCAGGCCGATGGCCGCCACCGCCAGCCGCGCGCGAAGCATGGGAGTCGCCGGAGCCGTCGCTAGGAGGCGCCGTCCGCGCCGTTGCCGGGGACGAGGCCGAAGCGACGGCGGCGGCGGCTGAACTCGACCAGCGCGGCGTCCACGTCGGCCGGCCCGAAGTCCGGCCAGAGCGTGGGCGTGAAGTAGTACTCGGCGTACGCGGCCTGCCAGACCAGGAAGTTGGAAATGCGGTGCTCGCCGCCCGTCCGCACCAGCAGGTCCGGGGCGGGCATGTCGGCCGTGGCGAGGCGGCACGTGATCGCTTCCTCGGTCACGTCGGCGGGCTGCACGCCGTCAGCGACCAGTTGCCGCACGGCCTGCACCACGTCGGCGCGGCCGCCGTAGTTGAAGGCGAGGTTCACGGTCATGCGGTCGTTGCCGGCGGTGAGTTTCACCGCCGCCTCGACCTTGCGCTGGAGGGCGTCCGGGACCGCGTCGAGGTCGCCGATGTGCTGGAGCCGGATCCCCGCCTCGTGCAGCGCGTCGAGCTCGCGGTCGATGGTGCGGCCGGCCAGCCGCAGCAGGTAGTCGATCTCGGTGCGGGGCCGCCCCCAGTTCTCGGTCGAGAAGGCAAAGAGCGTGAGCACCGGGATCTCGTGCTCGGCGAAGCGTTCGAGCACGCCGCGGATGTGCTCGGCGCCGGCGCGGTGACCCTGCTGGCGGGCCAGGCCGCGCTCGTTCGCCCAGCGGCCGTTGCCGTCCATGATGATCGCGACGTGCTGTGGCCGGTTGGCGAGGTGGGGTCGGGGAAGGGCGGGCGCGGCTGGCTCAACACCAATGATGCGTGAACATCGC
>VXMU01000044.1:0-15705 GCA_009840945.1 Chloroflexota bacterium
GGATAAGCGCTTAGCAGGCGCCCGCACTAGGCCACTATGCGACCCCTCCACACCGATCGTAGGGGGGTGGGGCTCAGGCGGGCAAGCGGGCGCGCCTCGAACTCAATGCCGAGGGGGCACGAAGGGGAGGGGCTCCCGGCTACACCAGCCCCGCGTCGCGGAGTTGCTGCTGCATCGTCGCGCCGATGTCCGAGGGGGACTCGGCGACGGCGGCGCCGGCGGCGCGCAGCGCCTCCTTCTTCGCGTCGGCGGTCCCGGCGCGCCCGGCGATGATCGCGCCCGCGTGGCCCATGCGGCGGCCCGGAGGCGCCGTGGCGCCGGCGATGAACGCCGTCACCGGCTTCGACATCTGCCCGATGTAGTCCGCGGCCTCCTGCTCCGCCGTCCCGCCGATCTCGCCGATCAGCACGACGGCCGCCGTGTCCGGGTCGGCCTCGAACAGCGCGAGCGCCTCGGCCTGCGTGGTGCCGATGATCGGGTCGCCGCCCACGCCGACGCTCGAGGACTGCCCGATGCCGAGCCGGCTGAGCTGGTCGACCGTCTCGTAGACGAGCGTGCCGGAGCGCGAGATCACGCCGACGTTGCCTTCGAGGTACACGTCGGGCGGCATGATGCCGGCGCGAGCGCGCGCGGCCGGCGTGATGACGCCGGGGCAGTTCGGCCCGATGAGCGTGGTGGCGGAGCCTGCGAGCGCGCGCTTCACCATCACCATGTCGTGCACCGGGATGCCCTCGGTGATGCAGATTGCGACGGGGATGCCCGCGTCGGCAGTCTCGAGGATGGCGTCGGCGGCGAAGGGCGCCGGGACGAAGATCAGCGCGACGTTCGCGCCGAACTCGTCGACGGCCTCGCGCATGGTGTTGCGGACCGGGGTGTCCTCCAGGACCTGGCCGCCGCGGCCGGGTGTGACGCCGCAGACGATCTGGGTGCCGTACGCGCGGCTGTTGCGCGCCTCGCGCTGCCCGGCGCCGCCGAAGCCCTGCACGGCGACTCGCGTGTTCTCGTCCAGCAGTACGCCCACGTTCGCGCTCCCTCGTATTCCGGTCTGTGCGTCGGTTCGATGTCTGCCCGGTGCGGCGCCGCTAGTCGGCGCCCGAGGCCGCCTGCACGGCCTTCTGCGCGCCGTCGGCGAAGCCGTCCGCGCGGATCAGCTCCAGACCTGAGTCGTCGAGGATGCGGTTGCCGTCCTCGACGTTCGTGCCGGCCAGCCGCACGACGGTCGGCTGCGTGATCAGGCCCTGCGCGTGGGCCTGCACCACGCCCTCTGCGATCACGTCGGTGCGCGCGAGGCCGCCGAAGATGTTGACGAAGACCGCCTTCACCTCCGGGTCCGCGCCGATGATGCGCAGCGCCGCCACGATCGCCTCCGGGTCGTTCGCCGTGCCGATGTCGAGGAAGTTCGCGGGCTCGCCGCCCTCGAACTTGATCGCGTCCATCGTCGCCATGGCGAGGCCCGCGCCGTTCACCAGGCAGCCGATGTCGCCGTCGAGCTTGATGTAGTTCTGGATGCCCGCGTCCTCGGCCTCGACCTCGAGCGCCTCGTCCTGCGAGCGGTCGCGCAGTTCGACGAGGTCGCGGCGGCGGTAGTCCGCGTCGTCGTCGATCGAGAACTTCGCGTCGACGGCCAGCAGGCGGCCGTCGCCGGTCACGACCAGCGGGTTGATCTCGGCCAGTGAGCCGTCGTTCTCGCGGAACGCGCGGGCGAGGCCCTGGATGAGCGCGACGGCCGGGCGGTTGAGGTCGCCGTCGAGGCCGGTCGCGAAGGCCAGCGCACGGGCCTGGAAGCCCTGGAAGCCGGTGATGGGGTCGATGGCCTGGCGGTGGATCTGCTCGGGGTGCTCCTCGGCGACCTCCTCGATCTCCATCCCGCCGGCCGCCGAGGCGATCATGACGGGCATCCCCGCCGCGTTGTCGATCACCGCGCCGAGATAGAGCTCGCGCGCAACGTCGATCTGTTCCTCGACGAGCACGGCGTCGATGGGCTGGCCCTGCGGGGCCTGGAAGGTCACGAGCCGCGTGCCGAGCAGCTCCTCGGCGGCGGCGCGGGCCTCGTCGGCGGAGTCGGCGAGCTTGATGCCGCCGGCGCGTCCGCGCCCGCCGGCGTGGACCTGCGCCTTGACGACGACCTTCCCGCCAAGGGCCTCGGCGGCCTCGGCAGCCTCGTCGGCGGTGCGGGCGACGCGGCCCTCGGGTGTGGGCACGCCGTAGCGCGCCAGCAGTTCCTTGGCCTGGTACTCGTGCAGCTTCATGTCGGGCTCCCGATGCGGGTGTGGCGGGTGGTCGCCTCGGTGGTTGGAGGCGGCGCGGCGGATGGTAGCACCTGAGACGGGGTGCTCAAGGCGCGGGCATCGCGCCACGCGTCTCGGAACCCTCAGCTCGCAGCGACATCACTCCGGGTTAGCTGGGGACGCGTTGGTGAGTAGGCAAGCGGAGCAGCTACAGCGTGCCCGGTTCGACGGTGAACGGGCTGATCACTCGCACGCCGCCGATGCGCTGGCCGTCGTTGAGGTCCTCGGTCAAGAGGTACTCGCAACTGGCTCGCTGGGCGGAGGCGACGATCAGTGAGTCCCAATGGGAGAGCTGGGCGGAGTCCGTGATCTCGAACGCCTGCTGAATCAACTCGGCATCGACTGGCTGCGGATCCCAGGCGAGCAGGTCTTCGATGTCAGCACGTGCCTCGTCGTGGGATAGACCGGGGGTGAGGCGGCGGGTGACGGTGACGTAGTACTCGTTGAGAACCTGGGCGCTGATGCGGCCCTCGCCCGAAGCCCATAGATGTCCCATCCAGGCGAGCGCTTGCTGCTGCTTCTCTGCGTGATCGGGATCGCGGACGTACACGAGGACATTAGTGTCGACGAAAACACTCATCGCTCGTGCAACTCGTCGCGTGAAGGGTAGGGCTCACCGCTGCTCAGCGAAGCGGGCCGACGTGAGAGATAGGAGCGGCGAGCCTCCTCGTAGCGCTCTCCGCGTTGCATCCGTTCGCGGAGCAGGCCGCCGACGAAGCGTGAGAGGCTGGTGTCCTGACGGGCAGCCTCAACCCGCGCCCAGCGAGCGGTCTCGTCGTCCAGAGAGATCGTCACGTTTCGCACGAGCACAGTGTAGCACGGATCTCGTGACTACCCGCCGAACTCCCGCCGCATCTGGTCCAGCCCCATCGGACCCAGCTCGAACGCGCGGGCGTGGAACGCCGCGAGGTCGAACGAGGCGCCGTCGCGGCGGCGGGCCGCCTCGCGGGCGTCCAGCCACGCGCGCTCGCCCACCTTGTAGCTGATCGCCTGCCCCGGCACGCCGAGGTAGCGGTCCACCTCGCTGGCCATGAAGTCGGCTGGGAAGTGGGCGCGCTGCAGCACGAACTCCAGGCCCAGCTCCGGCGTCCACGTCTCGCCCGGGTGGAAGTGGTCGTGCTCCGCGATCGGCAGCTCGAGGTGCATCCCGATGTCGACCACGATGCGGGCGCAGCGCAGCGCCTGCGCGCGCAGCATGCCGAGGTAGTAGTCGGGGTTCTCGAGGTAGCCGAGCTCGCCCATCAGCCGCTCGGCGTAGAGGCCCCAGCCCTCCGAGTAGCCCGACGAGCCGCCCATCAGCCGCTGCCACCGCGAGAGGTGCTCGCGCAGGTAGACCGTCATCCCGATCTGCAGGTGGTGGCCCGGTACGCCCTCGTGGTACGCGATCGAGACTTCGCCCCACAGCGGGAAGCGGGTCTTGCCGGCCGTCGGGTACCAGGTCCGGCCCGGCCGGCTGAAGTCCTCCGAGGGGCCGGTGTAGTACATCGCCAGCGGGCCGCCCGGCGGCGCGATCAGCGCCTCGATGCGCTGCACCTCCTCGGGCAGGTCGAAGTGCGTGCCGTTGAGCTCGGCGATGGTCGTCTCCTGCAGGTTCTGCATCCACTGCTGGAACGCGTCGACGCCGTCGATGGCGCGGTCCGGGTCGGACTCGAGCAGCTCCTTCACGCCCTCGACGCCGAGGCCGGGCGCGATGCGCTCTGCCGTGGCCTCCATCTCGGCCTCGATGCGGTGCAGCTCGGACCAGCCCCACTCGTACGTCTCGTCCAGGTCGGGCGAGGCGCCCGTGAAGACCTGCACGCCGAGGGCGTACCGGTCGCGGCCCACCGGGTCGTGGGGCTCGGCGGCGGGCACGTAGGTGTCGTCGAGGTACCGGCCGAAGCCCGCGAACGCCTCGTTCGCCGCTGCCGCGCCACTCCGAAGTTGCGCCGCCAGCCCCTCGCTCGTCACGTCCGACGCCTCGAACGCCTCGGCGAGCCCGTCGAAGTAGGAGGGCACGCCCGCCGCGCCGCTCCAGGTCGCGCACTGCTTCGCGCACTCCGAGGCCTGCCGCTGCGTGCTCACCATCCCGCGCTCGATGCCCGCGTCGAGGGTCTGGCGAAGCCCGTCCACCCCGGCCGGCAGCGCGGCGAGGCGAGCGGCGATGTTGCTCCAGTGCTCCTCGGTTTCGCGCGGCATCAGGTCGAAAACGCGCCGCAGCGACTGCAGCGGGCTGGCGAGGATGTTGAGCGAGCGGAACCGCTCGCCCGCGTCGTGCAGCTCCCCGGAGAGCCGCATCGACTCCGACATCGCGTCGCGCGCGACGCGGTCGCGGTCGTCCTCGCCGGGCGCGGCGGCGAGGGCGGCGAGCGTCTCACGCTCCAGCGCGGCGCGGGCCTCGTGGCCGTCGGGCGAGAAGTCGGTCAGCTCGGTCTCGTGCCCGGGGATGCCCATGCTGGTGGCGGCGTTGGGCGAGAGCGCGGCGTAGCGCACGACGTAGTCATCGGCGAGGTCGTAGATGGCGGACATGTCGTGGTGGCCTCCGGCTGTGGTGTGAGGTCGTCTGCGTGCGGCGGTGGGTGGATGGCGGAGGGGGTGGGATTCGAACCCACGGTGACGCAAGCGCCACGACGGTGTTCAAGACCGCTCCCATAAACCGCTCGGGCACCCCTCCGCCACCAGTGTGCGGCGAGCGGGCGTGTGCTGGCTACCCGCGCGGTCGCCTGGGCCCACACGATCACAGAGGCCGGGGACGCGCCCCGGCCTCGTGTGTCTGCTACTAGTGTCTCGAGGCTAGCTGCGAGGCAGCCCCAGCCCGCGGGTGGCGATGATGTTGCGCTGGATCTCGGAACTGCCCGCGGCGATCGTGCCGGGGATGTCCAGCACGTAGCGGCGGGTGAAGAACGCCCGCGCCGGCGAGCGCTCGTCGTCCTCGTCCCAGAGGTTCGCGTACAGCCCGAAGCAGTGGACCGCCGTGCGCGCCACGTCCTGCGTGACCTCCGACAGGAACAGCTTCGTCATCGACGCCTCGTAGTTCGGGATCAGCCCGCGGTCCTGCATCGAGATGATGCGGAACGAGAAGTTGAACCCGACGTCCGACTCGATGTAGCGGTCGGCGATCTCGGTGCGCGTGACGGGCGAGACGTGCGTCGTCGACTGTCCCTGCTCGCTGTGCAGGAAGTCCGTCAGGATGTCGAGGCGCCGCTTCGCGCTGATCGCGCCCGCGATGTTCGAGCGCTCGAAGTCGAGCAGCGTCATGCCGACATACCAGCCGCGGTTGACCTCGCCCAGCACGTTCTCGGCGGGGATGCGGACGTCCTCGAAGAACGTCTCGTTGAAGCCGTGCTCCCAGCCCATGTTGACCAGCGGGCGCACGCTCAGCCCCGGCGTGTGGATGTCCTCGATCAGCACGAACGAGATGCCGCGGTGCTTCGGTGCGTCCGGGTCGGTGCGCACGAGCGCGAAGATCGAGTCGGCGACGTGGGCGCTGGAGGTCCAGATCTTCTGGCCGTTGATGACCCACTCGTCGCCGTCGCGGGTGGCGCGGGTCTGCAGGCCGGCGAGGTCGGAGCCGGCGCCCGGCTCGGAGTAGCCCTGCGCCCACAGCTTCTCGCCGTTGAGGATGCCGGGCAGGTACTGCGCCTTCTGCTCGTCGGTGCCATGCACGATCAGCGTCGGGGCGAGCAGTGCGAGGCCGTTCGCGCCGACCTGCGGCGCCCCTGCGGCCGCGCGCTCCTGCGTGAAGATGAACTGCTCCATCGGCGACATGCCGGCGCCGCCGTACTCCTTGGGGAGGTGCGGCGCGAACCAGCCGTGCTCGAAGAGCGCGTCGGTCCACGAGTTGGCGGCGTTCTCGCGATCGGGGTCGCCGGAGCGGCGGTCCTGGCCCCAGTCGGAGTCGAGGCCGCGCGCGGCGCGCTCGCGATAGTACGAGGGGATGCCGTCGACGAATGCCTCGCGCACCTCGGCGCGGAATGCGGCCTGCTCAGGAGTGTCTGCCCAGTCCATACGTGTGTCCTGCCTTCCGGATTGGCGCCTCGCGCGCCGCGTCGTCGAGCCCATCATAGCGATGCCCGTGTGTCGCGCGAGTGTTGAGGGGTGCGACCGGGCGTCGACGAGGCCGCCGGACCCCCTCACCCCAACCATCTCCCGCAATCTCTCCGGGTCGGCCAGCCGCGGGGCACAGCCCGCAGCTTGCCTCGACGCGGGGATACCCCGCGGGGCGGGAGAGGGAGCCGGACTCTGATCCCCTCTCCCCCCGGCGGGGGGAGAGGGTGAGGGTGAGGGGGGTCTACGGCGTGCGACGAGCCGGCGAGGAGGCGGCCGGCCCTATCGCGCTGCCATCTCCGCCTCGCCCTCCAGCACGAAGCCGGAGGCGTGGTACTCGCAGTAGCGGCCGTGCTCCGTGACGTGCTGGTAGGCGGAGAGCGCGGCGATTGCGCCCTGCGCCGCCGCCGTCACCGTCTGCTTGAGCGCGCCCGACCCGTCCGTGAGGTCGCCCGCCGCGAACAGCCCCGGCACGTTCGTCCGCATCTCACGGTCGACGTGCACCTCGTTGGTCTCGGGGTCGAGCTCGACGCCGAGACCACGGGCGAGGTCCACGCGCGGGTCGGCGCCGGCCTCGATGAACAGCACATCGAGGTCCAGCGTGTCGCTGCCCTCGAACGGGCGGTTGAGGCGCACGCCGGTCAGGCCGGCGTCGTCGTCGCCAAGCAGCTCGGCGACCTCGGTCTCGAGGAGCACCTCGACGTTGTCGGCCTGGCCGAGCAGTTCGACGAGGACGGGCTCGGGCCGCCACAGGCGGTCGCCGCGGTAGATGAGGTAGGTGCGGGCGGCATGGCGAGCGTTGAGCAAAGCGCCCTCGACGGCCGCGCTGCCGCCGCCGACGACCGCGGCGACCTTGCCCCCGTACAGCGGCGCGTCACACGTCGAGCAGTACGAGACGCCGCGGCCCGTCCACTCGTCCTCGTGCGGCAGGCCGAGCTTCCGCCGCTCGCGGCCGACGGCGAGGATGACCGCGCTCGCGTCGACCTCGGAGCCGTCGGAGAGCGCGGCCATGAAGTGGTCGCCGTCGGTGGCGAGGGCGGTCACGTCGGCGTACCGGATCGGGACGTCGTAGCGGGTGACCTGCTCCTGGAAGCGGAGCATCAGGTCGAAGCCGTCGATCTCCGGGTGGCCGGGGTAGTTCTCGATCGCGCCGCCGATAGCCGTCTCGCCGCCGAAGCGCTCCCCCGCGACGAGCGCGCTCACGCGGTAGCGCGCGGCGTAGAGCGCCGCCGCGTAGGCGGCCGCCCCCTGGCCGGCGATCAGCACGTCGAAGTGTTCGGCGTCGGGCATGCGCGCCTCCCTGGTGCTGCAAACCTCTCCATCGAGGATATGCCCGCCGGGGAGCCGCTCCAAACGTCGAGGGCTATGTGTCCGGTCGGTCCTCGGGCAGCGCGCGGATGTCGGGTAGGCCGCGGTACCGCTCGGCGTGGTCGAGGCCGTAGCCGACGAGGAAGCCGGGCCCGACGCGCAGCCCGGCGTAGTCCGGCTCCTCGCCGGGCGGCGGGCCGCCCTCGCGCACGAGCAGCGCGCACGTGCGCAGCGACGCGGGTTCACTGGTGGCGACGTGATCGCAGATGGCGCGCATCGTCAGGCCCGTCTCGGCGATGTCCTCCACCACGATCACGTCGCGGCCCGCAACCTCGGTCTTGATGTCCTTCGTGAGGTCGACCTCGCCCGAGGAGGTGGTGCCCGCCCCGTAGGAGCTCGCGCGAACGAAGTCGACCTCGGCCGGGATGCGCAGCTCGCGCATCAGGTCGGCGAGGAACACGAAGCTGCCCTTGAGCACGCCCACGAGCAGCGGCGGCTCCTCGCTGTCGCGCTGCGCCGCGTCAGCCTCGATGGCGCGTGCGACGCGGGCCACGGCCTCGCGGATCTCGTCTGCGCTGAACCGGGGTTCGAGCTCCACGCGGGCGGCCTCCTCGCGGTGCGTGTGGCATCGTATCGTGGCCGCGCGCGGCTCGAATCGCGGGGCGGAGGGCGATGGGCGTGGAAGAACTGATCCGGGCGCTGCCCAAGGCCGAGCTGCACGTCCACGTCGAGGGCACGCTGGAGCCCGAGATGATGTTCGACCTCGCCGCCCGCAACGGCGTGGCGCTGCGCTTCGCGAGCGTCGAGGAGGTACGCGCCGCCTACGCCTTCACCGACCTGCAGTCATTCCTCGACATCTACTACGAGGGCATGGCGGTGCTGCTGACGGAGCGCGACTTCCACGATCTCGCGCGCGCCTACTTCCAGCGCGCCCACACGGACGGCGTCCGCCACGCCGAGCTGTTCTTCGACCCGCAGGCCCACACCGGGCGCGCCGTCCCGTTCGAGACGGTGGTCAACGGCCTCCACGCGGCCATCGAGGAGGCGCGCGCGGAGTTCGGGATCAGCGCGCTGCTCATCCTCTGCTTCCTGCGCCACCTCCCTGCCGAGCAGGCGATGGCGACGCTCGAAGAGGCGCTGCCGTTCCTCGACCGCATCGCGGCCGTCGGCCTCGACTCGTCGGAGGCAGGCCATCCGCCCGCGGACTTCGTCGAGGTCTACGCGCGGGCGCGCGCCGAGGGCTTGCGCGCCGTCGCCCACGCGGGCGAGGAGGGGCCGCCGGAGTACGTGCGCCAGGCGCTCGACCTGCTCGGCGTAGAACGCATCGACCACGGCGTGCGCAGCGAGGAGGACCCGGCGCTCCTCGAACGGCTCGTGCGCGAGGGCGTCCCGCTGACGATGTGCCCGCTATCGAACGTGAAGCTGCGCGTGGTCGACCGCCTGGAGGACCACAACCTCAAGCGCCTGCTCGACGCGGGCGTGCGCGTGCTGATCAACTCGGACGACCCGGCGTACTTCGGCGGCTACATCGGCCAGAACTACGTCGAGACCGCCGAGGCGCTCGCCCTCACCCGCGACGAGGTCGTGACGATCGCCCGCAACTCCCTCGAGGCCACGTTCCTCGACGACGCTGCGAAGGCCGAGTTGCTGGCTGAGATCGACGAGGTTGCCGCCCGCCTGGTGTGACCTCTGTTCCGCTCTGACCCCCTCTCCCCTGGGAGAGGGTTGGGGTGAGGGTCCGACGCGCTACGTGACGGCTCGACGGCGATGAAGACCCGAGCTACACGCTGAACACGCCGTCCACGATGAGCGCGACCGCGATGAACACGAGGAACCCCCCGGTCAGCCGGGCCAACACCCCCGCCAGCGCCTGCCGCCTCCGCCACTGCAGCAACGGCTCCGCGCCCATCGCGAGGGCGGCGAGGGACGCCACCACGAGGGCCACGACGATGGTCTCGCCTTCACCCACGCGCCCTCCATGGGAGATCGCGGCTGCGAGCGCGGCGGGGCTTGCCAGCAGCGGCATCGCGAGCGGGATGAGCGCCGCGCGATCACTCGTGTCGAGGAGGGATGCCGTCGACTCGTCGATCGCACGGCCGCGCAGGAGCGGCCGCCAGGCCCCGGCGAGCATGACGATCCCGGCGGCGATGTCGAAGCTCGGGGCAGCGACGCCGAGGAGGTCGAGGAACTGTCCGTGCATCATCGTGGCGACGACGAGCAGCACGCCCGCGGCCAGCCACCCACCGACGAGGAGCCGCGTGCGACCGCCGGGGTCGGCGCCCTCGAACGTCTCGGGGAGCGAGGCGACCGAGGCGGGCGGGTTGATCGCGGCCCAGAAGACGGCGAGGAGCAGCAGGATGTCGGTCATGGCGTCCTCACGGTAGCGCGTCCGGGATGGCGAGCGGCTCGGCGGGGGAGCGCAGCGTGCGGCCCTCGAGCGCGTCGGCGGCGAAGAGCAGGCCGGAGAGGGCGTGCTGCTGGTCATCCATGCGCGTCTCGCCGCGCGTGATCCACGCCCCGTCCACGAACGCGGGGCGAGGGTAGCCGCGGGCTTCGACGCCGTCCGTTTGGCGGTGCGCGAGCAGGCTCGCGCCGACGCGGAGGCGCTCCTCGATGGCCGGCTTGAGGTCGGCCATCCGCGGGTCGGCGGCGGCGATGCGCCACAGCGCGCCCATCGCCTCGATCCACGTCCCGAAGGCCGCCGCGCGCACGTGGACGCGGATCAGCGAGCCCGGCCCGCCGAACAGGCCATGCTCGCGCTGCGACTCCGCGCGGATCAGGAACCCGAATCGTGCGGCGAGGCGGCGAGCGTAGTCGATCTCCTCGTCGCTCAGGCCCCACTCGACCATCTCGGCCATCGAATAGGCGGCCCAGTGGTCGGGGAGCGGGCGGAAGCGCACCCCCTCGACCTCGTCGCGGAGCGTAGTGAGGAAGATTGAGCCGGCGCGGGCGTACTCGTCCCACCCCTCGCCGGGCAGGGCCTCGTGCAAGAGCGCGAGGCCCCATGTCGCCTCGCCCGGGTAGTAGCGCGAGGTGCCGACGTAGTCGGGCTCGCCGCGGGCGACCAGCCACGCCAGGTAGAAGCCGCCGTCGGGGCGCTGCATCGTCGCGAGGAAGCGCCCGAGCTCGCGCATCACCTCGTCGTGCCGGGTGTCGCCGGTGGCGAGCCGCCGCTCCGCGAGGGCGATGAGCATCAGCCCGCTCGCGCCCACCTTGCAGCGGTCACCGTGCGGCGTGGTCAGGGCGGCCCAGCCGTCGCGGCGGTAGAGGCGGTCGAGCATCCAATCAACGGCGGCGTCACCGGCCTCGAACGCCTCGACGTCCCCGTCGCGCCCGGCGGACTGGAACAGCGACATCGTGACGCCTGCGTGGCGCACCTCGTTGTAGTCGTCCGGGATGTCGTCGAGGTCGGCGTCGTAGACGTACGTGTAGCGGCCGTCGGGCTGGAGGTTGCGCTCGATCCACTCGCGCGCGGCGGTCGAGGACGCCCGCAGCTCGTCGGGCGTCAGCAGGTCGCGCGACTCGGCCGGCACGACGGTGAGCCGCAGCACGAGCAGCAGCGCCGCCCACCCCGCGAGCTGGAACGCCACCCGCCGCCACGCGCGGCCCCGAGGGATCACCGGACCGGCCACCGCAGCACCCCCACGCCATCCTCGACCGTGATGTCAGGATGCACCGCGCGGAGCGCCGCGTCAGCCTCCGCGCCCGAGCAGGGCCGCGGCTGGAAGCCGACTTCGTCGTTGTCGGTGCGGATGCAGTGCAGCCGCAGCTCCTCGATGCCCCCGGGGCCGAACGCCGTCGTCGCCATCAGGCCGACGCCGGGCGCGGCGCCGGTGAAGCGCCCGGGCGTGCCGAACACCCAGTTCCCGAGCGAGTAGAGCACGGGCATCCCGTCGACGACCTCGACGCGCTGGGCGACGTGCGGCCCATGCCCAATCACGAGGTCGTAGCCGGCCCCGGCGAGCAGCGTGGCCTGCCGCCGCTGGGCGTGCATGACCTCGCCGTAGTTGACGCCCCAGTGCACGAACGCCACGAGCCACCTCGCGCCGGCATCGCGGGCGCGCCTCGCGCCCTCGGCCGCGTTGCAGCGCGTGAGGACCGCGATACCCGGTCGGCCCGCGCCCGCGTTCTCGCGCACCCCGCCGCCCTGCCCGAAGGCGACGACGCCGACGCGCCCGTGTGGCGTGTCGACGATGAGCGGGCGCAGCGCCTCGTCGAGGTCCGCGCCCGCGCCGAATGCCGCCACCCTCGACGCGCCGAGGTGCTCAAGCGTGTCGGCGAGGCCGGCCGGGCCGCGGTCGAGCGCGTGGTTGTTGGCGAGGCCCACCGCCGTGACGCCCTCGGCGGCAAGCGCCCGCGCCGCTTCCGGGCGGGCCGCGTAGCTCCACGTCTGCAGCGGGTCGAAGACCTTGGTCCGGGTGGTGATGGGGCCCTCGGCGTTGGCGACGACGTAGTCGGCGTCGGGCAGCGGGCGGAGGCGCTCGAACGCCCACGCGTAGCCGTTCGCCACGAGGTGTGGCTCGGCGGCGTCGGCGAGCAGGGTGTCGCCGAGCCAGAGGATGCGGAACGCCGGGGCGTCCGAGCGCTCGGCCGGCGCCGGGATCGCCTCGAGGGGCTCGCCGCAGCCGCCGTCGCGCGCGCCCGCGCAGCCGGCGGCGAGGGCCAGCGCGAGCGCGGCGAGCGCGAGGCGGAGCACGGGAGGCGCCTCAGGCGTTCGGTGTCGCGGCGTGCGAGCGGATCCGCCGCACCTCGGGCTGCGTGAGGGCGACCGCCAGCGCGACGCACGCCAGCACGCACGCGCCGAAGGCGATCGCGACGCGGATGCCGAACGCGTCGGCGATGAAGCCGCCGACGAGCCCGCCGAGGCTGATCAGGCTGAACGTGATGGCGTGGATGCCCATCACGCGCCCTCGCAGCTCCTCCGGCACGCGCAGCTGCATCACGGTCATCGAGGTGATGAGGAAGATCGAGTTGGTGATGCCCGCGCAGTACACCAGCGCGACCGACAGCGCGTACACGGGTGACCACGCGAACAGGAAGACGAAGAGGCTCGATCCGAAGCTCGCCGTGAGCATCATCGGACCCAGCCCGGCGACGCGCTGCAGGCGGAACGAGAGCACGGTCCCGCTCACGGCCCCGACGCCGATCGCCGAGAGCATGAAGCCGAAGCTCGCCGCCCCGATCTCCAGCTCGTCCGCCATGAGCGGCATCAGGAAGATGTACGACATCGCGAAGAACGTCGTGGTGTACGTGACCAGCATGAGCGCGGCGAAGAGCCGCTCGCGCACGATGAACGCGACGCCCTCGAACAGCTCGCGCACCATCGCGCTGCGCGGGCCGGTCACGGCGCGCTCGACGCGCAGCGCGAGCAGCACGACGACCATGACGCCGAAGCAGGCCGCTGAGGCCGCGAACACGAACGCCGTCCCGAACAGCGCGATCGCGATCCCGGCGATGGCCGGCGAGACGATGCGCGTCGCCTGCCACATCACCGAGTTGAGCGCGACGGCGCTGATCATCTGCTCCTCGTCGATGAGCTGCGGGAAGAACGCGTTGCGCACCGGCCAGTCGACCCCGTAGACGAGGCCGAGCGCGGCCGAGATGGCCACCACGTGCCAGATCTCGACGGCACCGGTAGCGTCGAGCACGGCGAGCAGTCCGACGAGCACGCCCGTGACCGCCGAGGTCACGATCAGCAGGACGCGACGGTCCATGCGGTCGGCGAGCACGCCCCCGAAGAGGTTGACGGCGATCGTCGGCGCGGCAGTGGCGGCGCCGACGTAGCCGAGGTCGCGCGGCGAGCCGCCCAGCCCGTCGACGACGAGCCAGCCGGTGGCGAGGATGATGAACTGCGTCCCGGCCACCGCACCCAGCGAGCCGAACCAGTAGCGGCGGAACAGCGGGTGCTTGAGCGCGCCGAGGTCGTCGACGAACCCGTGCAGCCGGCCGCGGAGGCCGGGGGACGCCTCGGCGGGCGCGGCTGCGGCGGGCGGCGCGGTGTCTCGGCTCACGGCAGGCGTCCTCCGGGCGGGGCCGCGCAAGCGTAACGCCCCGCGAGCGGAAGCGCGCATGCCGGTAACCCGCGCGCGTCACCCGCGAGGCGGCTACGCTCGATCGCATGGCCGAGACGGTGACGCCCCCGCCCGGCATCGAGCGCAGCCTGCGGCTCCTGCCGTGGTGGTGGGTGCTGCGCTGGGCGTGGCTGGGCGAGGCGATCTGGGTCATCTACCTGATCGAGGACCGCGGCCTCACGCTGGGCCAGATCCTGCTTCTCGAGGCCGTGGTGTTCGGCGCCATCGTGATCGCCGAGGTGCCCACGGGCGTCATCGCAGACCGCTACACACGGCGGCTCAGCCTGCTGCTTGGCTCGCTCGTCTCCGCCGGGGCGTTCGTGGTCTTCGGCCTCGCGAGCTCGATCGAGCTGCTGATGGGCTCCTACGTGCTCTTCGCCGTCGGCGGCGCGCTGATGAGCGGGGCCGACGAGGCCTTCCTGTACGACTCGCTGCGCGCTGTCGGACGCTCCGAGGAGTTCGCGGGGGTCTTCGGGCGCTTCAACGCGCGGATGACGGTCGGCATCGCCGTGTTCACGGTGGCCGGCGGCCTGATGGTGATCTGGACGCCGCTGTCATGGCCGATCGTGCTCAGCGGCGTGCTCTCGCTCGTGGCGGCCGGGTTCGCGCTGCTGCTGGTCGAGCCGCCGCGCGAGCCGTCCGACCTCTCGTTCATGCGCATCGGGCGCAGGGCCGCGGGACGCATCGTGCGCACGCGCGCGCTGCGCTGGATCGTCGTGATCTCGGCGGCGGTACAGGGCATCGAGATCGTCGCGTTCACGACCTTCCAGCCGATCCTCGTCGGGGAGGGAGTCCCGGTGTGGGCGCTTGGCTGGGTGGCGGCGGGGATGATGCTCGTGGCGGCCGCCGGCGGGTGGTCGTCCTGGCGGGTGCGGCAGCGCTTCGGGCTCAGCCGCTCGCTCGCCGTGCTGCCGGCGCTCGCCGCGCTCGGCATCCTCGGGGGAGCGAGCGGGATGCTGTGGCTGTTCCCAGTGTTCACCGCGGCGATGTTCGTCCGCGAGTCCCTGCACCCGCTGGTCGTCGAGTACCTCTCGAGGCGCGTCCCGGACGGCGAGCGGGCGACCACGCTGTCCGTGCACCAGCTCGCCGCGTGGGTCTCGACGATCGCCATCTCGCTCGGCCTCGGGCTCGCCGTCGACCGCGTCGGGCTCGGGAGCTCGCTCGCCGCGGCGAGCGCGGCGCTGGTCGTCGTGGTGATCGTGGCCTACGCGCTGTGGCGCTCGGCCGGCGATCGCGAGCCGTACCCGGCGAGCGAGAGCGGCGAAGACGCCGAGGGCGACGCAGGGAGCGAGGCGATCTAGCCGCGCTCGATCACCCCGCACGCGATGCGCGCGCCCGCCGACGCCACGTCGCGGTAGTCGTCGGGGTCCGCGTGCACGATGAACGCCGAGCCGTCGTCGTCGAAGAGCGAGTGGTCCGGGCCCGAGTCGAGGGTGACGGCTGCGGTGAAGTACTCCGCGCGTGCCGAGCCGTCCTCACCGGCGTGGAGGTTGGGGAGGTCGCCCGCATGCGGGCCGCCCTCGGCGAGGTAGCCGTGGGGCTTGCCGTCGGGGGCGAAGTGGCTGCCTGCCGCGGTGAAGTCGGGCGAGCAGGCGCCGACGCCGTGGATGTGGAAGCCGTGGGCGCCGGGGGTGAGCCCGACCACCTCGGCCGAGATGAGTACACCCGTCGCCGTCTGCGTCAGGATCACCTGGCCCACCGCGTGGCCGTTCGGCATCGCAAGCGTGGCCCGCGCCGTCGCGCCGACGCTTTCGGGCGAGTCGTCGCCGCCGCACGCTGCTGCCAGGAGCAGCGCGGTGGTGGCGAGGAGTCCTCGAATCATGGTCGTCACCGGGGCCTCCCTCGTGACATCGCGTATCAGGATGAGTGCGGGCGGCAGCATGCCACAACATCCGGAGTAAAGGCAGCAGCCCCCGGGGGGCGCCCCGGGGGGGGGGGGGGGCAGTGGCGTATAACCCAAAGCCCGGCCCCCGGGCCCAACGCGCTCGGGGGATGGCGGGGGGGGGGGGAAAAAA
>VXMU01000044.1:15715-80456 GCA_009840945.1 Chloroflexota bacterium
GGGGGCCCCCGGGGTTCATTGTGTTTCTGGTGTTGTGGGGGGGGTCGCCCCCCAAAACAGCCGTGATAACGGCCCGCCCCCCGGGGCGGCGCCGGGGGGCTGCTGCTGGTCGGATGACCTCGGCCGCTAGTTGAAGCCGAAGTACTGGTACGGCACCACCGCGCCGATGCGCTTCAGCACCACCTGCAGGTCCTGCGGCGAGAGCCGCTCGGGGTGCGCCGAGCCATCGGCGCGGCGGTAGGCCTCGATCAGGCTGATCGTGTCCAGTGGAGTTACTCCTCATGGCGCCCGCGAGATGCGGGCGATGGTCTGACTGGTGTACTGGCGGCGGCTCGATGCCGCCTCACTGTGTTCATGCTCGCGTCCGGCCCCGGGGCGGGGGGTCCCCGGGGCCGGACGGGTGCGGTGTCCGCGCGGGCGCTAGCTCTCGCGGATCTCGATCTGGCGGGGCTGCGGCTGCTCCTGGAGCGGCAGGCTCAGCGTGAGCACGCCGTTGGTCAGCTCCGCGTCCACCTCGGCGTCATGCACCACGCCCGGCAGGGCGATGCGGCGGCTCACCGAGTTGATGTGGCGCTCGCGCCGGTAGTACCGGCCCTCGTCGGTCTCGTCCTCGGTGGTGTGCTTCGCGTTGATGGAGAGCACGCCCTCGTGGACCTCGATGCCGATGTCGTCCTTGTCAAACCCGGGCAGGGAAGCCCGCACCTGGAGCTTGCCGTCCCGCTCGTAGACGTCGACGGGGAGCGTGCCCTCGTCCCACGAGTGGGTGTGGATGGGGCGGAAGAACGACTCGTCGAAGAGCCGGTCCATCACCTGCCTCATGCCCGTGAACGGGTCGCGCCGAACAACGATGTTTGCCATTCCTGTCTCCTCTCTGCTCTCTGGTTGGTGGGTCCAGCGGCTGGAGGCCCGGCAGTCCGGGCCGGTTGTCCTGCTGGTGAATGAATCATAGAGCGTGGGGTATGCAGTGTCAATACTCTTGAGTAACTATCACTAAAGAAGTCTGGTACGCGAACAGTCGCTCTGCTATATTACAGCCATGGCAAGAGACTTCTACGAGGTCCTCGGGGTGCCCCGCGGCGCCGACGACAAGGCGATACGTTCCGCGTTCCGCAAGCTCGCGCGCCAGTACCACCCCGACGTCAATCCCGGTGACGAGGCCGCCGAGGAGCGCTTCGAGGAGATCTCCGAGGCGCACGCCGTGCTCTCCAACGCCGATACACGCGCCGCCTACGACCGCTACGGCGACCGCTGGCGCGACGCTGAGCACATCGAGGAGATGCGCAAGCGCGGCGCGGGGCCGTTCGGCGCAGGCGGGCCCTTCGGCTTTGGCGGCGGCGGCGACGCGCGCACCTTTGAGTTCAACCTCGGCGACATCGGCGGCGACGGCTCGGGCGGCTTCGGCGGCATCTTCGACGGCCTCTTCGGCCGCGGCGACGCCGCGCCACGCGCGCCGAGGCGCGGCCGCGACATCGACCATCCCGTCGAGGTCACGCTGCAGGAGGCCTACGACGGCACCACCCGCACGATCGAGATCGCCGAGGAGTCCGCGCCGTGCACCGTCTGCGGCGGCTCGGGCAGCCTCGCCGGGGCCACCTGCCACTCCTGCCGCGGCGGCGGGCGCGCCGGGACGATGCGGCGCATCGAGGTGACGATCCCCCCCGGCATCGGCAGTGACCAACGCGTCCGCGTGCGCGGCCAGGGTGAGCGGAGCCTGCACGGCGGGCAGCCGGGAGACCTCTTCCTCATCGTCACCGTGAACCGCCACCCGCGCTTCGAGCGGCGCAATGCCGACCTGCACATCGACGTCGACGTGCCGGTGACGGTCGCCGCGCTCGGCGGCGAGGTGCGGGTGCCGACGGTCAAGGGACGCACGCTCGCGCTCACGATCCCAGCGGGGACGCGCAGCGGCCACACGTTCCGCCTGGCCGGCCAGGGCATGCCGCGCCGCGACGGCGGCGGCTTCGGCGACCTGCACGCGCGGGCGCTGCTGCAGCTCCCCGAGCACCTGGGCGCGGAGCAGCTCGAGCTCATCGGGCGCCTGCGCGCGAGCGAGGACGGCAACCCGGGCACGCGGACAGCCGACGAGGAGGCCTCGACGCCGTCGTAAGGCGGGCAGGCCATCCCGTATCGAACGGAACGAATGAAGGCGAACGATGACGAACATCCCGCAGGATGAGCCGGTCTTCCAGATCTCCGTCGTGGCGCGCATGGTCGGCGTCCACCAGCAGACGCTGCGCACCTACGAGCGCATGGGACTGGTGGCGCCGGCGCGCAGCGGCGGCAACCGCCGCCTCTACTCGCAGCGCGACGTCAACCGCCTGCTGCGGCTGCGCGAGTACATGGACGACCTGGGCGTGAACCTCGCCGGCGCCGAGGTGATGCTGCGCCTCAACCGCCGCGTCGAGGACCTGCAGCGCGAGCTCGACGCGACGCGCGCCGAGCTTGCGCGCGTGGTCGAGCTGCTCGAGCAGCGCACCGAGAGACGCGCCGAATGACTCCGGACGACATCAATCTCTGGTCGGTCATCGTCCCCCTTGCCGCTGCCTTTATTGGAGCCGTGGTCGTGGCGCGTTCGTCGGCGGCGCTCGAACGTCGCCGTGAGGAGCGCCGAGGCGTGGCCCTCCAGCAGGCGATTCGTGGCGACCTGGTGAGGTGGCTCCAAATCTGCGGACTTGCGGCTGAACAGGGTCGCGCAGCCGGCCACCCTGCTGGTGGGATCCGTTGGTGGGACGTGGCTGGCGAACTCTCGCTGCACATGCCGCTTGGGCTGTACCTCCAGGCATTCTGGCTTTACGTGGAGCGAGAACAGACCGAGCACGCATATGCGCTGAGCCTCACCCCAGAAGGCGTCACTGATCCCGAAGTTGCGTATTCGATAAGGTTCGGGCTTAGAAAATGGGCCGCGATGGCTGAGCGTTACCTAGAACTTTGGGACGAGTATGAGAACCGGCCGCGGTGGAAGCGGATGTGGCACAGGTTGCGCAAGCCGTTGTTAGAGCGTGGCGGGAAAGACGCCGTGGCACTGATGGCCCTGATAAGAGACCCGGTCGTCAAGACACTTCGGTGCAAGTACGGCTACGAGGTTACGGACGACGGGGAACTTGTACCCGATATCGCCCGCTCCGAGCGTCATCAGCGCGCGCAAGAGGAGTTCCTGGCCGGATACAGCCCGACTAGTGACGGTGAGTGACGGAACAGAAGCGAGCCAGACGACGGGACAGCACAAGCCGAGGTGATGCAGCGATGATGAGACAGGACCGGTTCACGGAGCAGGCACAGGCCGTGCTGCAGTCCTCGCAGCAGCTCGTGCGCGACCAGCGGCACGCGCAGTGGGACGTCGAGCACGTCTTCCTCGCGATCGCGCAGATGCCCGAGGGCGTCGCGCGCGACGTGCTGGACCAGCTCGGCGTCAACCAGGCGGCGCTGGTGGCGCGCATCCAACGCCACCTCGACCAGTCACCCAAGCTCAGCCACGACGTGGTGCAGATCTACACCACGCCGCGCATCGTCCAGCTCCTCGAGGCCGCCAACACCGAGGCCGACCGGCTCAAGGACCAGTTCGTCGGCGTCGAGCACCTGCTCGTCGCCATCGCCGACATCCGCGACGGCGAGGCGGCGGCGATCCTCGCCGAGTACGAGGTCTCCCGGGAGCGCATCTACGCCGCCCTCCAGCGGGTGCGCGGCACCGCCCGCGTCGACTCGCCCACGGCCGACTCGCAGTACCAGGCGCTCAGCCGCTACTCGAGCGATCTCACGCAGCTCGCCCGCGACGGCGACCTCGACCCGGTCATCGGCCGCGACGTCGAATGCGAGCGGGTGATGCAGGTGCTGAACCGCCGCACGAAGAACAACCCCGTGCTCATCGGCGAGGCCGGCGTCGGCAAGACCGCCATCGTCGAGGGCCTCGCGCAGCGCATCGCCGCGGGCGAGGCGCCCGAGCGGCTGCGCGACAAGTCCGTGCTCGCGCTCGACATGGGCGCGCTGGTGGCGGGCTCGAAGTTCCGCGGGGAGTTCGAGGAGCGCCTGCAGTCCGTGATGCGCGAGGTGCGGGAGTCGAAGGGCGAGATCATCCTCTTCCTCGACGAGATCCACCAGCTCGTCGGGGCGGGCGGCGCCGAGGGCGCCATCGACGCGTCGAACATGATGAAGCCCGCGCTGGCGCGCGGTGAGCTGCACGTCATCGGCGCCACCACGCTCGACGAGTACCGCAAGATCGAGGCCGACCCGGCACTCGAGCGGCGCTTCTCGCCCGTCTACGTCGACGAGCCGAGCGAGGACGAGGCCGTCGAGATCCTCGGCGGGCTCCGCGCGCGCTACGAGGAGCACCACGGCCTGCGCATCACCGACGACGCGCTCGACGCAGCGGTGCGCCTGAGCGCGCGCTACCTGACGGAGCGGCACCTCCCCGACAAGGCCATCGACCTCATCGACGAGGCGGCCTCGCGCCACGTGATCCTCGCCGAGTCGCTGCCGGGCGACGTGCGCGACCTCAAGCAGCGCCTGCAGGAAGCCTCGGACCGCCTCGACGCCGCCGCGGCGCGCGAGGACTTCGAGGAGGCCGCGCGCGTGAAGCAAGAGGTCCTGCACGTCCAGGACGAGTACCGCTCGCGCGAGCGTGAGTGGCGCTCGGAGGCCGGCGTCTCCGACGAGGTCACCGAGTCCGACATCGCCGCGCTGATCGCGCAGATGACCGGCATCCCCGTCGACCGCATGCTCGAGGGCGAGGCCGAGAAGCTGCTGCACATGGAGGAGGCGTTGCACGGCCGCGTGGTCGGCCAGGAGCAGGCGATCGTGACCCTCGCCGACGCCATCCGGCGGGCGCGCTCCGGTCTCAAGGACCCGCGCCGCCCGATCGGCTCGTTCATCTTCCTCGGGCCCACCGGGGTGGGGAAGACGGAGCTGGCGAAGGCGCTCGCCGAGTACATGTTCAACGACGAGGACGCGCTACTGCGGCTCGACATGTCGGAATACCAGGAGCGCCACACCGTCTCGCGGCTCGTCGGCGCGCCTCCCGGCTACATCGGCTTCGACCAGGCGGGCGGCCTCACGGAGGCCGTGCGCCGTCGCCCGTACCAGGTCGTGCTCTTCGACGAGATCGAGAAGGCGCACCCGGACGTCTTCAACGCGCTGCTCCAGATCCTCGAGGACGGGCGGCTCACGGACACGCACGGCCGCACGGTCGACTTCCGCAACACCGTGGTCATCCTCACCTCGAACCTCGGCACGTCGGGTTCGACGGCGACGATCGGCTTCGGCCGCACGCGGTCGGATGGGGAGCGCGACGCGCGCCGCCGCAACGTCGACGAGGCGCTGAAGCAGGCGTTCCGGCCGGAGTTCCTCAACCGCCTGGACGAGATCATCGTCTTCGAGGCGCTGACGGCTGCCGAGATCGCGCAGGTCGCCGACCTGCTCCTCGCCGAGGTGCGGGAGCGGCTGGCCGAGCGGCGCATCGACTTCCGGGTCACGGAAGCCGCGAAGGCGGCGCTGGTCGATGAGGGCTTCGACCCCGACTTCGGCGCGCGCCCGCTGCGCCGCACGATCCAGCGCCGGGTCGAGAACGAGCTGGCGCGTCGCGTCCTCGCCGGTGAGTTCGACGAGGGCGACACCGTCGTCGTCGACCGCGACGGAGACACGGGTGAGTACACGTTCGCGGCGGAGCGAGCGCGCGAGGAGGTGCCGGTCTAGCACCCCTCGGGGCGCCCGGCGAGGCTTGACGACCCGCCGGGCGCCGTAGCATACTCTGATCAACCCTGCCCGCCCTGCACCAGTAGGTGCCGTGGCGGGCTTTTACATGACCGCTTCCGACGCTCCCACTCGAAGGAAGTCCGTCATTCGAAGGGTCACCGTCTTCTTCGACGGGCAGAATTTCTACCGCAACGCCCGTCGTGCGTTCTTCGACGACCAGTCGTCCTCATCCCGGCTCGGGCAATTCTGGCCCCGGGCTGTCGCAGAATTGATCGTTCGCAGGTACGACGATCGCGAGCTTCGGGATGTCCGGGTGTACTACGGGCGGCCCGATCGCACCAGGGACGTGCGAGGTCACGCCGCGAACGCCCGGCAGTCCGTTGCGTGGTCGCGTTCCGGAGTTCAGGTGCGCCCGCGAATGCTCCGCTATCCCGCTGACTGGCCGGCATCACCCGCACACGAGAAGGGCGTCGATGTGGCCCTGGCGACCGACCTTGTGTCGCTGACGCTGCGAGGTGAGTGTGATGTGGCAGTCATCGCCTCGGCCGATTCCGACATCCTCCCCGCCATCGAGGAGGTGCAGATCCGGACGGACGTGACCATCGAGGTTGCAGCCTGGCAGAGCGTGAGCCGCCGTCGCCGCCAGCGACTCTCCGTCCCTGGATCGAACGTCTGGTGTCACTGGCTCTCGCGTGCGGACTACGAACGAGTCCGTGACGACACCGACTACACCATCGGCCGCGTCTGACGGCTGCTGCTTGCGACGGCCCGTTGCCCGCCTCGGCCCGTGCTCCGATAATCGAGTGACACCCCGCTGTTCCCACCGCAGCACGAGCCGGAGGCCACCTTGGGCAGCAACCGCCGACGCCGTCGACGCCGCCGAGGCGGCAACAGGGGGCGGCAGGAGGGCGAGCAGGCTCAGGAGCAGTCGCAGCGCCCCGATCAGTCCGACGCCGAACCGGCGCGGCCACGCCGCGGCGCGAGTTCTTCGCGTCGACGCGACCGTGGCGCCGCACCCGCGAGGTCCTCGCGGCTGCAGGGCGTCCGCGCCACCGTCGACTCGTTTGGCGGCTTCCTCACCATCGGCTCCGTCGCCATCGCCGTCGGCGCGGTGATCGTCCTGATCATCCTCAACCGGCCGGGCGGTGATGGCTCCGTCGGCGACGAGGAGTTCGTCCCACCCGCGATCGAGGCGCCCGTGGACGGCCGGCTGCTCGGCAGCCCGGACGCGCCGGTGCGCATCCTCGCGCTCGAGGACTTCAGCTGCGCCCACTGCGGGACGTTCACGCGCGACACCAAGCCGCTGCTTGAGGAGGAGTACATCAACCGCGGCCTCGTGTCGCTCGAGTACCGGCACATGGCGATCCTCGGGCCGGACTCCGAGCAAGCCGCCGCGGCATCCGCGTGCGCCGCCGACCAAAACCTGTTCTGGCCGTACCACGACATCCTCTACGCGCGGCAGGGCACCGCCGGCTGGGCCTCCATCGGCAACCTCAAGGACTTCGCCCGTGAGATGAACGACGCCCTCGGCAGCGGCGGGCTCGACCTCGACGCGTTCGATGACTGCGTCGACACCGGCACCAAGGAGCTGCTGGTGCGCGCCGAGACGGACGAGGCGAGCCGGCTGGTGGTCGGCGCGGGCGGGCGGCCCTCGACGCCGACGTTCGTCATCAACGGCGCGCTCGCCTTCCAGGGCGCGCAGCCGATCGAGGTCTTCCGCGAGCGCATCGACGCGCTGCTCCCCGACGACAGCGCGGGTGAGGACGACAGCGCCGGGGCGGACGAGTCTGCCGCGCCCGACCCCGGCCCGCCGGTCGACGGGCGCCTGCTCGGCGACCCCGACGCGCCGGTGCAGCTCGTGGCCTTCGAGGACTTCAGCTGCTCGCACTGCGGCACGTTCTCCCTGCAGACGAAGCCGCTGATCGAGGCCGAGTACATCACCGACGGCCGCGTGGCGATCGAGTTCCGGCACTTCGCCATCCTCGGCGCGGACTCCGAGCGCGCCGCCGCGGCGTCCGAATGCGCCGCGGACCAGAACCTGTTCTGGCCGTACCACGATGTCCTCTTCGCCCGGCAGGGCGGCTCCGGCTGGGCCTCGGACGACCATCTCAAGGACTTCGCCCGCTCGGTGCATGGCCTGGACCTCGACGCGTTCGACGCGTGCGTGGACTCCGGCGAGAAGCTGCAGATGGTGCGCGACTCGACCGACGCGGCGGGCCAGATGATCGTCGGCGCGGGCGGGCAGCCCTCGACGCCGACGTTCTTCATCAACGGCGAGCTCGCCGTGGAGGGTGCGCGGCCGATCGAGGTCTTCCGCGAGCGCATCGAGGCGGCGTTGGCCGCGGGCGGCGGATAGGCGCGTTGCCGTGGGGGCCCTGCTCGCACGGCGACCTGACGCCCTGCTCGCCCTCGCGCTGGTGGGGACCGGCGTCGCCGCGTACCTGAGCTGGGTCGCCGTCGACAGCGAGCAGCAGCCGTTCTGCAGCGGGGTCGGCGACTGCCAGGCCGTGCAGAGCTCCGAGTTCGCCGAGATCGGCGGCATCCCCATCGCGGTGCTCGGCCTGGGCATGTACGTGACGCTGCTCGCGCTGGTCGCCGCTCGTCGCTTCTGGTCCGGCGCCGCCGAGGCGGGACTCGACCGTCCGATGGCCAGCGCGACGTTCGGGGTGGCGCTGAGTGGCGCGCTCTACTCGGGGTATCTCACCTACCTCGAGCTGTTCGAGATCGAGGCGATCTGCGCGTGGTGCGTAACGTCGGCGGTGATCGTCACGCTGATCATGGTGCTCAGCGTGGCCGACCTGCGCGTCGCGGGTGGCTCCGGGGCGCGACCGACCGTATGATCCGGCGCAGCGTCGCCGCGTGAAGACCTCCGAGGGGGCTGTGTGTCCGAGCTAGCCGTCACATTCGATGACATGACCGTCCTCACCGAGGGCGGCGCCGACGTGTTCGTCGTCAACCTCAACGAGACGGATGAGCCACCGCCGTACTACGTCGATGTCGACGGTCGGCGGTTCAGCTTCGACGGCTCCACGTTCCTCATCTTCGGGCACAGCGCGATCATGCCCGAGTGGGTGCGCGAGCATGAGGCCGAGGGCCGCCTCGTGCTCCTCGGCGAGCGCGACGACCGTTACCTGCGCTACGTCCACGACCCCGCCGAGGAGATGGAGGAAGACGAGGAGGAGTAGCTCCTCGCGCGTCCCCCGGCCGCACTGACCGAAACGCCCCGCGAGAGCGGGGCGTTGTGCTGCCTACCGCAGGAACACGATCCCGGAGGCGACGAAGTACGCGCCGAGGCCGAGCAGGAACACGCCGCACACCGCGAGGAGTCCTCGGTACGCCCGGCGGCCGAACCACCGCCGGCCGGAGTGGACCAGCCACGCCATGAGGGTGAGCCAGGCGAGGTCCGAGACGATGTGCCCGCCGAAGACGGCCACGGGCCCCGCGAACCCCGCGTCGAGCGAGTCGGCGGTGAGCTTCGTGCCCACGCTCGCCCACCAGATCACCCAGTAGGGGTTGCCGACCGAGACGAGGATGCCGAGCAGCACCACGCGCCGCGCCGACGCCGTCGTCTCGCCGGGTGCGGTGACGAACGCGGGCGTGAGCTCCGCGCGCGGCAGGGTGCGGAACAGGTCCACCCCCAGGTAGACGAGGATGCCCCCGCCGACGAGCGCGATCACCGCCGTGAGCGGGCTCTCGTCGTCGAGCGCGGCGCTCAGCCCGAGCGCGAGCACCACGACGGTGACGCCCTCGGCGATCGCGTGGCCGAGGGTGGCGAGGGGGCCGGCGCGCACGCCGAACACGGTCGCCTCGCGGATCGCGAGCACGGTCAGCGGCCCCGGCGTGAGCGCGCCCGAGAGCCCGACGGTGAACGCGACGGCGGCGATGGCGGCCAGTTCGAACGCGGTGTCCATGCGCGCAGCGTGGGCTACCGGGCGGTGAGCCGCCAGATCGCGCCCGTGAAGTCGACCACCAGCACCTCGCCCGCGTCGTCGAGCCCGAACGAGACGAGCGAGCCCGCGCCCGATACGAGCACGACCGGCTCGGTGCGCCCGCTCGCGGGATCGGCGTCCTCGCCGGGTGGCCGGAGCGCGAATACGTCGCCGGTGCAGAAGTCACCGAAGAGGTAGACGCCGCGCAACGCTTCGAGGGCCTTGCCCCGGTACACGACGCCGCCAGTCACGGAGCAGCGACCGGCGTCGTGCCCGTAGGCCATCAGCGGGGGCGTCATGCCCGCGCCGTCGCACGCGCGGCCGGGGGTCAGGCACCCGAACCCCTCGAGGACGTTCCAGCCGTGGTTCGCGCCTCGCCCGACCCGGTTGACCTCCTCGTTGTCGATGAAGCCGACGTCGCCCAGCCACAACGCCCCGTCCTCCGGGTCGAAGGCCATGCGCCAGGGGTTGCGGAAGCCGTACGCCCAGATCTCGTCGCGTGCCCCCTCGACGCCGGCGAACGGGTTGTCCGCCGGGACCGCGTACGGTTGCGCCGCCGAGGACTCGCGCACGTCGATGCGGACGACGCTCCCGAGGAGCGTGCCGAGGTTCTGCCCGTTCTCGAACGGGTCGGTGGAGGCGCTACCATCGCCGAGGCTCAGATAAAGCATGCCGTCCGGCCCGAACCGGATCGCGCCGCCGTTCTGGTTGTAGCCGGGCTGCGGCAGCACGAGCACCTCGAGGCGCGTAGCGGGGTCGGCCGTGTCCCCGGCGACCTCGAAGCGCGCGAGCACGCTGCGCGGCGGCTCGCCGGCTGCGAAGTAGTACGCCCACAGGTAGCCGTTGTGCTCGAAGTCCGGGTCGAGCGTGACCGAGAGCAGGCCCTCCCCGAGGTCGGCGTCGATGTGGTCGCCGAGGTCGAGCAGCACGCGGCGGTCGCTCCCGTCGGCGCCCAGCACCCACACGCGGCCGTGCTGCTCGGCGACGAAGAACCGCCCGCCGGGATACGCGCCCACCTCGAGCGGCCGGTCGAAGCGCTCGCCGCCGAGCGCCGGTTCGAGCGCCACGACGGGCAGCGGCGGCGGCTCGCCGTCCTCGCAGGCGGCGAGGAGCGCGCAAGCCATGAGCAGGACTGGGAGCGCCGCGCGTCGTGGGAGCGAGGCGAGCTGATCGGTCACGCCGCAGGCTCCTCGACTCCACATGGACGGCCGGAGCAGAAGTGTAGCGGGGCAGCCGCGCAACCGGCCTCGCGGCGCGTACGATAGCGATCGCGATGGCGTTACCTCCGCAGTTCGACGAGCCGCCGTTCCGCTCCCTGGAGCGGATCGACGAGGCCATCGATCGCGGGCAGGAGCGCGCCTTCCGCGTCCTGTGGTTCTGGACGCCGCCGGGGTCGGTGGCGCGCAACACGCAGTTCCAGGCGCTGCTCGCCTCGCGTTTCCTCGCCGACATGGCCCAGCAGGCACTGCTCTTCGGGGCGCTGATCGCGATCGCGCGCGAGGGCGGCGGCGCGTTCGAGGCGGGCCTGCTCGGCTGCGCGTTCCTGCTGCCGGGCGTGGTGCTCGGGATGTACGGGGGCGCGGTGGCCGACGCGCTGCCGAAGCGCGTCGCCCTTGCCGGGGCGTACCTCGGGATGGGCGCGCTCACGCTCGCGATCCCGCTCGCGCTCGGGACCGAGTTCGGCTCGCTGCTGCTCGTGCTCTTCCTGGTGCGCGTGCTCTTCCAGGTCTCGCAGCCGAGCGAGGCCTCCACGGTGCCGCTCGTCGCGAACGACGACGAGCTCGCCGGGGCCACCTCGATGCTCGGGCTCGTCTCGTCGGCCGGTGAGCTGATCGGGAAGGCGCTGCTGGCGCCGGTGATCGTGCGTGCGTTCGGCGTGAACCCCGTGACGGTCATGGCCGGGCTGCTGTTCCTGCTCTCCGCGACCCGCGTCTTCGACCTGCGGCCGGCAGCGCGCCCCGGGGCGGCGGGCGCCGAGCCGACGGCCCCACCCTCGACGCGCGAGGCGTTGCAGTGGCTGCTGGACGAGCGCAGCGTGCTGATCATGCTCGTGCTGGCCGGGCTCGCGAGCACGGTCAACGTCGTGCTCGGGATCCTCGGCCCGCAGTACGTCAGCGAGGTGCTCAACGTCGACCCGGCGAATGCGCTCTACGTGTTTGCCCCCGCGCCGCTCGGGCTGCTGCTCGCCCTCGCGATCACGCCGCTGCTGGTGGGGCGGCTGGGCGAGCGGCCGGTCGCCGTGACCGGGTTCGCGCTGGTCTCGGTCGTAATGATGGCGCTCGGGCTGGTCGCGCCGCTCAGTGAGGCGCTGAGCTGGCTGATCCCCATCGACATCCCCGGGGTGGGGCCGAGGGTCGAGACGGCGGCCCTGCTCTCGATCTTCCTCGGCTTCGGCGTCACGCTCGCGGCCGTCGCGACGCAGACCTACGTGAGCCGCACCGTGCCGCTGCGCATCCAGGGGCGGGCGTTCGCGCTCCTCGGCGTGCTCAAGGACGGGCTCGCCATCTTCCCGTTGCTGGCCCTCGGCGCCGTCGCGAGCCGCGTCGGCGTCGACACGGTGATCACCATCTCACCGGTGTTCCTGCTCGCCATCGCCGTCGGCCTCGACCGCCTCGTCTCACGCTGGCGCACCCCGCCGCCGATCGACGGGCCGGCCGACGAAGGCGGGATGCACACGGGGTGACGCCTTCCGTGTATCAGGCGGGTGGCGCCGCCAGGGCCTCAGCGTCGGCGATGTAGTCTGCGGTCTCGCGGATGCGGCGCGTGGTCGTATCGAGGGGCTCGCACAGGCCGAGGTAGAAGCACTCGCCGTGCAGCTGGGCTTGCCGCGAGTAGAAGCGGCCCAGCAGAGTCTCGACCCCCGGATCCCGCTGGGCGAGCTCATTGAGTTGCCGGCTGGTCTCAGGCGACCGCTCCGGCTCGACGCCGGCCCGCGCGAGGATCAGCGCATCGGTGGCGCGCTTCGCAGCGCACCAGGCCTTCTCCGCTGCATCGCGGATGTCACCCGCCTCGAGTTGCTCGATGGCGGACGCGTCATCGCGCGGGCATCGTCGAACGTGGAGGTGGTGTCGGTCGGAGTCTCCGTCGCTGCTCCAGCCCCGCCGGCTACGGGTAGATCGGCGTCCGTTCGAGGCCGAGCGTCTGGTCGTAGCCGAACATCAGATTGAGGTTCTGCAACGCGTTCCCGCTCTGCCCCTTGAGCAGGTTGTCGATCGACGACATCACCACCACGCGGCTCTCGTCGGGCGAGGTGAGCAGCGAGATGTCGCAGAAGTTCGACCCCGCCGTGCCCTTGAGCGTGGGCGGCGTGTCCAGCACGCGCACGAACGGCGCGTCCGCGAAGAACTCGCGGTAGCGCTCCAGCAGCGCCTCGCGCGAGGCGGTGCGGGTGAGCGACATGTGCATCGTGCTGAGGATGCCGCGCGTCATGCCCAGCAGGTGCGGGACGAAGTGCACGCTCGCGCCGCCGCCGGCGAGCCCGCCCAGCGTGTGTTCGGCCTCGACGACGTGCTGGTGGCTGAACACGCGGTACGGCACCACGTTGTCGTTGAGGTGCGAGAAGTGCTGGGCCGCGGCCGGCTTCTTGCCCGCGCCCGATGACCCCGTGAGCCCATCGACCGTGACCGTATTGCCCTCGACGAGCCCGTCGGCGAACAGCGGCGCGAGGCCGAGGATGATGCCGACCGCGAAGCAGCCGGGGTTCCCGACGATCGGCGACTCGGCGATGGCGTCGGTCAGCTCCGGCACGCCGTAGATCGCGCGGTCCAGGAGCGCCTCGGCGGCGTGCCCGTTGTCACCGATCGAGGGGTGCGCGGCGGCGTACTTCGCGTAGGAGGGGGCGTCGGGGAAGCGGAAGTCGCCCGAGTAGTCGAGGAAGCGCACGCCCGCGTCGGCCAGCGCCGGCGCGTAGCCCATCGAGACGCGGTCGGGCGTGGCGAAGACGACGACATCGCAGTCGCTGCCGATCGAGGTGTCGTCGGGCGCCTGCACCACGAGGTCGGTGCGGCCGTGGAGGTGCGGGTAGACGTCGGCGATGCGCCTGCCGGCGTCGTCACGCGCGATCAGCGCGGATGCTTCGAGCTCGGGATGCTGCAGCAGCATCTCGATCATGCCGAGTCCGCCGTAGCCGGTTGCCCCCACGAGTTGCACGCGCGGCATGGTGTCATCCTCCGGTCCGCATCCCGTCGAGTTGACAGCATAGGGGTGGCCCCGTCGGCGTGCTACGGTCGTGGCGTGACCACCGAGCGGCCCACCTGGCGCGACTTCCTGACGCTCGACGACGCCGCGTTACTCGCGCAGTGCGACTTCGACCGCTTCCGCGCGAGTGGGCCCGGCGGGCAGAAACGCAACGTCACCGACTCGGCGGTGCGGCTGCGGCACCGCCCCTCCGGCGTCAGCGCCGAGGCCAACGAGTCACGGTCGCAGCACGAGAACCGGGCCCGCGCGCTGCGCCGCCTGCGCCGCGCCATCGCCGCGGAGCTGCGCGCCCCCGTGGACCTCGACGGTTACTCGCCGGCGCGGGAGATCGAGACGGTGCGCAACCGCGACGGGCGCATCGCCGTCGGCACGCGCGACGCGCGGTTCCTCCCGGCGCTCGCGGCGCTCTTCGACGTGCTTGAGGCGGCGGAGTGGCGCGTGAGTGACGCGGCGCGCGCCGCTGGCGTATCGACCGCCGCGCTCGGCCGGCTGCTCGCGCAGGACGCCGCCCTGTGGCGCGCAGCCAACGAGCGCCGCCGCGCGCACGGCCTGTCGGCGCTGCGGGCGAGGTAAGCGAGGGCCCGACGGTCCGGCCCCCTCTCCCCCTGGGAGAGGGTGGGGGTGAGGGTCCGAGGGCTCCCCAATCGCCGCCCTGCGCCCCCGGAGCCGGAACCCCCTCACCCTAGCCCTCTCCCTCAAGGGAGAGGGGATCAGAAGGTCCGGCTTCCCTTCCCTGGGAGAGGGTTGGGTTGAGGGTCCGGCTGGCCCCGCGCCCCATGCTCGCCCTTGCCAGAGACAGGTGGTTAGCGCAGGTCGAACGGGCGGGACTCGATCGGGACGATCTTGCCGCCGCGGTACTCCCAGATCTCGACGAACCCCGTCTGGAGGTCGCCCGTCGCGTTCCAGTCGAGGGGCGACGCCGCGCCGTCGTAGTCGATCTCCTCGCCGCTGCGCACGGCTTCGAGGGCGGCCGCGACGCCCTCCGGTCCCGCGAGGACGGTGCGGCCCGGCGGCTGGACGACGTTGCGGAGCTGGTCGCGGATCGCGGCGCTGTCCGTGGAGCCCGCCGCCTCGGCGGCCAGCGCGATGGCGATCACCGCGTCGTAGCCCTCGCGCACGTAGGCGCGCGCCGGCTCCTCGCCGAACTGCGCGATGTACGCCCGGTTCCACGCCGCCGTCGAGGGTTCCTGGGCGCTGCTACCGGGCGCCGTGCCCTTCATCCCCTCGAGGTGCTCGGGGCCGATCATCGCGGCGAGACTTTCGCTGCGCGTGGCGTCGGCGAAGACGAACTTCGTGAAGACCTCGTTCTCGATCGACTCGCGCAGGAACACCTCGGCCTCACCGGGGAAGGCGATCACGACGAGCAGGTCGGCCCCGCCGCTCGCCGCCTGCTGCAGCTCCGCGAGGTACGTGGGCTGGCCGAGCGCGGAGTACGAGGCCGCCGTGACGTTGCCGGGGAAGTTGTCGATGAACACCTCGGCCGACCCCTGGCCGTAGGCGTCGTCGCGGTACAGCAGGCCGACGTTGTCGAGGCCCTCCTCCTCGGCGAGCGCGGCGAGCACCACGCCCTTCGCCACGTCGGAGGGGGCGCTGCGGAACAGGAAGTCGTTGTCGTTCGAGGTCGAGAGCGCGGGCGAGGAGGCCGACGGCGTGATCATCACCACGCCGGACGGCCCGATCACGCTCTCCGTGACTGCGAGCGTCACCGTGCTGGAGATGGCCCCGACCATCGCCTGCACGCCCTCGACGTCGACGAGCCGGCGGGCCTCCTCGACGCCCTGCGTCGGGTTGACCTTCGTGTCGCCGAACAGCAGCTCCACGTCGCGGCCGAGGACGCCGCCGGCCTCGTTGATGTGCTGCACGGCGAGCTCGACGCCGACGCTGATTACGTCGCCAAGCTCGGCGAGCGAGCCCGAGCGGTCGGCGAGGTAGCCGATGCGCAGCGGCTCGGCGCTGTCGTCACCGCCCTCGCCGTCGTCGCACGCAACCACGAGTGCGACGGCGAGGAGCGGGAGTGCGAGCCAGCGGGCAATCACGACTATTGTCACGTCTGCAGCCTACACTGCGACGGCATATCAGACAGGTCGGGACCGACGCGGGGCGCCGAGCATCCGCGGACGGCCGTCCGCTCATCACGTCCGGCGGTGGAGCAGTAGGTGACGATGCTGAACGAGCACCTCAGGTACGAGCCCGAGGAGAGCCCTCCGCACTTGCTCTCCGCGGGCCTGGGACTCCAGGCGACCGCAATCCTGCTGGCTCCGATCGTGGTGACGGTGGCCATCATCATGCGGGCGGCCGAGCAGCCCGAGAGCTACCTGACCTGGGCCGTCTTCTGCGCGCTCGTGATCAGCGGTGGGGTCACGATGCTCCAGGCGGCGCGCATCGGACGCTTCGGGTCCGGGTACATCCTCTTCATGGGGACGTCCCCGACCTTCCTCGTCATCTGCGTCCTCGCGATCGACGCCGGGGGACCGGCCATGATGGCGACGTTGATCGTCGCCTCGTCGCTGGCGTACTTCCTGCTGGCCGCGCGGCTGGCGACGCTGCGACGGGTCATCACGCCCCTCGTGTCGGGCGTCGTGATCATGCTGCTCGCCGCGATGGCAGCGCCGATCGTGTTCGGCATGCTGGCGAACGTCCCCGACTCCACGCCCGACGTCGCCGCTCCGGTCATCGCGCTGGTGACGGTCGGCGCGGTCACGCCGCTGGCGCTGCGCGGACCGAAGACGGTGCAGCTGTGGGCGCCTCTCATCGGCGTGGGTCTCGGCTGCCTGGTGTCGTCCTTCTGGGGGCTCTACGACTATCAGAGCGTCCTCGATGCCGGGTGGATCGGGCTGCCCGCGATCGAGTGGGCGGGGCTGAACGTGGGGCTGGGCGCCGAGTTCTGGGCGCTCCTGCTCACGTTCGTGCTCGTCTCGCTCGTGAGCGCGCTCGAGACGGTCGGCGACGGAGTGGCGGTCCAGCAGGTCTCGCGCAGGGAGCCCCGGACCACCGACTTCCGCGTCATCCAGGGGGCGCTCAACGCGGACGGGCTCGGCAATGTGCTGTCCGGCCTCACCGGCACGGTGCCCAACACGACCTACTCGTCCAGTATCCCGTTGATCGCGCTCACCGGGGTGGCGGCGCGGCGCGTGGGGGTCTACGCGGGCGCGATTCTCGCCGCCTCGGCCTTCTTCCCGAAGATCGCGGCCCTGCTGCTCGCCATCCCCGCACCCGTCGTTGGCGCGTACGTGACGGTGTTCCTCGCGCTCGTGTTCGTCGAGGGGCTCAAGACCGTTGCGCACGACGGGCTGGACCAGCAGAAGACGCTGATCCTCGGGATGGCCTTCTGGACCGGCATCGGGTTCGAGTACAAGTTCGTCTTCCCGGACCTGCTCAGCGGGTCGCTGGGGACCATCCTCGGCAACGGCATGGTCGTCGGCGGGATCGTCGCGATCGTCCTGATCCAGTTCATCGGCCTCTCACGTCGTCGCAGGCGCGCGAGGTTCGAGTTGAGCGCGTCGGTCGTGCCGCAGCTCGACGAGTTCCTCGACGCGTTCGCGTCACGGATCGGCTGGGACGAGGCTGCTACCGACCGCCTGCGCTCGGCGGGCGAGGAGACCCTCGCGAGCCTGCTGCAGGACGACGACGAGGCGAGCACCGGGAAGCAGCTGGTCGTGACCCTCGACGTGACGGACGACGTGGCGGAGATGGAGTTCTCCGCGGTGCTGGGCGACGAGAACCTCGAGGACCGGCTGGCATACCTGCCCGAGCAGCCGGAGATCGAGGACGAGCGCGAGATCTCGTTCCGGCTCCTCCGCCACTACGCCTCGTCGGTCCGCCACCAGAAGTACCACAACGCCGACATCATCACGGTGCTGGTCGACGGCAACAGGCAGCAGGACGAAGCAGGCGCCCGGCAGACAGCCCCCGCACAGGACTGACCGCCGCCGGTATCAGGCGCGCTCGATCGTCGCGGTCAGCCCGTGGGACTCGAGGCGGTCGCGGTACAGCTCGGCGCGCTCCAGCGGGCAGGCGATGACCTCGGCGCGGCCGCGCAGGTGCGCCTCGATCATGATCGCCATCGCGCGCTCCGTGTCGAGCTCGGGCACCGACTCGAGCAGCGCGCGCACCACGTGCCCCATCTCGTTCACGTCGTCGTTGTGCAGCACGACGACGTAGGGCGGCAGCGTCTCGTCCAGCGAGCGCTCGCCCAGCTCGGGGTCGCGCGTGGGCGTGGACGGCGTTGGGCCGGGCGGCGAGGTCATGGCGCGTCACTTGCCGGGCGGTACATGGCCGGCATGATGCCTGATCGCCACACCGTGCCGCACGAGGACGTGCAGCCGGCTCAATGAGGGTGGGATCGACGGGGCACGAGCTTACCGGAGCGCATACTCGGCAGCCCGGTCATTGCGTTCGGTTACGCCGCCGATGCGGAAGTGGAGGGTCTGTTCGGCTGGGTCGAATCTCACATTAGCGTTCAACAAGGCGTTGACGGAGTCGTCATACGGGTATCGCGTGGCGACGCGCACAGGCGGGACGCCATCCCCCTGGGGTGGCTCGACGGTGACGTACCATTCGGGGGCCGCTATGGGGACAGTTGGCTCGCCGACCAGCTCGATCGTTATCGGTACGCGGCCGTTCATCGTGGCGGAGCCACCGACGAGCGGGAACTTCAATGAGCCGATCCAGGTCGTGACGTCGGCGCCCACATCGGTAATCCACACGCTGAACCACTCACCATCGTCTCCCAGACCGTCGGGTGCGATCCGCGCGCGGTAATCCCCGGCACTCCAGTCATATTCCCGCCGGACTCCAATGAAGTCCCCCTCGTGTCCAGAAGACTCGGTCCATCCGTCTGTGGGTGCGGCTCTCGCATTGGCAAGGTTCCGAGTGCCCCACCTGGAGAAAATCGCCCCCTTGCCTCGATCGACCTGACCGAGACGGTTGTCCACGTGCTGGACATCGGACTGAAGCCCGAAATAGAACGCCGCTCCGGAGATGCTGTTCTGCATGAGAATGAGGTAGTAGCTATTCTCATCCGACCAGTCGCCTACGTCGTTCCGAATCGTGAAGTCCACGATCACTTCTCGCAGACGGTCGTGACCCCGTTCCCAGTACCATTCCGCGTACGCGGGCGCCATTGGCGGTGATATCGGCTTGTACAAGTAATCGCGTCCGGGAATCCGAGCGAGCGTGGTCACGCTGACGGACTCCGAAGCCTGTCCCTTTCCGAAGCTGTTGACCGCGTGGAGCGTGTACACATAGCCGAGGTCGTAGAGGACGTCGGTGTCGACGTAATGCGTCTCGGCACTCCAGGTCTGCACCACATGGGACCCACCGAAGCGGTCCTCGAAGATTCTGACTAGCTCGTAGCTGGTGATCGTGTCGTCGCCCGGGTCGTCCCATTCGAGGACCACACCACGGTGGGTTGCGACGGCGGTCAGCCCGGTGGGGGCGAACGGCGGGGCGATGACTCGCACCGCCTCAGTCGCGCTCCACGGGCCGGTGCGGATCGAGTCCTCGTCTGAGCCGTCCTGGCGTCGAGCTCGTACGCGCACCTTGTACATCGTGCCCGCATCGAGACCCGTGACCACGTGCGATGCCACCGAGGGGTAAGCGTTGCCCGCATCGTCGGTCGGCGGCCGGAAGTCGTCGCTGAGCTTGGCCCAGCTCACGTGGTAGTCGGTGGGTGCGGGGTCGGCGTGGGTCCAGCTGATCCGCAGCATGCCGCGGGCGGGACTCGAGAGGCGCAGCTCCCGTACCTCGCCGACCGGCGCAGCGGTCGGGGTGGACGTCGGTGTGGGCATGGGTGGGGAGGTCGACTCCGCGGCGGGCTCGAGGGTGGCCGGTGCGGGAGGATTCCGTTCCGCCTCGCACGCGGTCGCAATGAGGAGCAGCCCGGCAATCAGGCACGCAATCCCGCAGCGGAGATTGGATCGGCGCGGCATGGTCGGGGCGCAATCCCTCTATCCGTAGGGCGGCAACAGTCCAACGTAGCGACACAGTAGCACGACTGAGTCGAGCGCATCACGCCGGCGCTGACGGCGTCGGGGTTGGGCCGCGAGGTCGTTGCCCGTCGGGCGTCAGTCGTAGCGCCAGGTGATCGTGCGCTTCGGGCGCAGTCGCAGGTATGCCGCGCCGGGGCGAGCCTCGGTGGGCGCGTCGTCGTCGGCGCCGCCGCGCAGGCGGTGCGCCTCGCGCTCCAGCTCCAGCCGCGCGGCCGGGTCGCGTACGACCTCGATGTCGCCCTGCAGCAGCGCCCCGCTGAGGTCGCCACCGGCCCGCGACCCGGTCACGGTGAGCGAGCCGCGCGGGTCGCGCTCGGCGTTGCGGATCTTCTGCGAGCCGTCCGGCGTGCCCAGCAGGATGTCGTCCCCGATGCGGAAGTAGCCGAGCGGCACCACGTGCGGGTAGCCCTCGCGGTCGAGGGTAGCGAGCAGCCCCCACTCGCTGCCGGTGCCCGCGTCCAGGTAGTCGCGGAGCTCGTCGCCTTCCATGCTGCGTGACTGCATCGTCATGTCGTGCCTCCTTCGGTCTCGTCGAACTCGATGTCCATCCAGCGGTGCTCGATGCCGGCGTCGAGGAAGACCTCGCCGCGTGCGACGTAGCCGAGCTTCGCGTAGAAGCCGACCGCGTACTCTTGCGCGGCCAGCGTGCATCCGGCGTGTCCGCGCCGTCGCGCCTCCTCGTGCAACGCCTCCATGATACCGACCCCCCAGTAGCGCCCTCGCTCCGACTGGAGCACCGCCACGCGGCCGATGTGCGGGTACTCCCCGTGGGGCTGGTCGAGGAGCAGCCGGGCGGTGGCCACCGGCCGGCCGTCGAGGCGGCCAAGGACGTGGACGGCGTCGGTCACCGTCGCCGGGTCGGCGTCGTAGCGGTCGATCTCCTCGTCCTCGTCGATGCGCTGCTCCTCGATGAACACCGCGCGGCGCACGGACAGCGCGTCCGCCATCTCCTCGGGCGTCGTGACGACGGAGACGCGGAAGCCGGGCGTGACGAGCGCCTCGAACTCCTCGGGCGACTGCAGCGTGAGCTGCATCTCGACGATGTCGTGCCAGCGCCCGAACTTGTAGCCGAACTGGCGGCGCAGCGCCGTGCGCTCGAAGCCCAGCGACTCGAACAGCCCGATGCTGGCGGTGTTCTCCGAGGTGATGCGCGCGATGAGCACGTGCATCCGGCGCTCGCGAGCGCCCTCGATGACCGCTTCGACGAGCTGCCGGCCGACGCCCGTGCGGTGGTGGTCGGGGTCGATGTAGACCGTGACCTCGCGCGTGAAGCGGAAGCCGAACTTCTGCATCGGCGAGAGATACGCGAAGCCGATCACCGTCTCGTCGCCCTGGGCGACGATCACCAGCTCGTCGCGGTACGTCTCCATCCACGCCCGACGCCGCGCGTCCGTCCACGGCCACTCGTCGAGCGTCGCGACGCCCTCGAGGATCTCGCGGTTGTAGATGCGCTGGATCGCGGGCACGTCGTGCGCGCCCGCGGGTCGGACCGTGATCGGTTCTGCCACGCGCTCCCTGCCTCCTTGGCCCGTCCACGCTCGGCGGGATTCTACCGGCCCGCCGCGCCGTTTCGCGTATCCTGCCGGGCGTGCGAGGGGAGGGCGAGATGGCGAAGACCGACACGGTGACGAAGGCGCAGCTCGACGGGTGGTTCGAGTCGATCTCCAACTGGGGCCGCTGGGGCGACGACGACCAGCGCGGAGCGCTCAACCTGATCACCGACGCGAAGCGTGCCGAGGCCGCCTCGCTCGTCCGCACGGGCGCGATCGTGAGTTGCGCGCAGGAGCTGCCCAAGCGGCCCGCTCCCGACAACCCCGCGCCCGTGATCCACGCGATGCAGGGCGCGGGCGACGTGACGAGGGGCGGCGCGGGCGGCGCGAGCGACATGATCGCGATCAGCTGGCACGGCTACGCGACCACGCACCTCGACGCCCTCTGCCACATCTTCCACAACGACCAGATGTACAACGGCTACCCGGCGTCGATGGTCACGAGCATCGGGGCGCGCCTCAACAGCATCATGGCCGGGCAGGACGGCATCGTGAGCCGCGGTGTGCTGCTCGACATCCCGGCTGTGCGCGGCGTCGACTACCTCGAACCCGGCGAGCGCATCCTCGTCGCCGACCTCGAGGCCGCCGAGGAGCGCCAGGGCGTCCGCGTTACGCCGGGCGACATCCTGCTGGTATGCACCGGGCGCGACGAGCGCAACGCCGCCGAGGGCCGCTGGGACCCGATGACGGGCGGCCTGGCGGGGCTCTCCGGTGAGACGGCGCCGTGGTTGCGCGAGCGCGACGTGGCCGTGCTCGGCGGCGACGGCGTCTCCGACGCGCTGCCGACGCTGGTGCCGGAGTGGACGATGCCGATCCACGCCCTCGCGCTCGTCGCGCTGGGTGTGCACCTCATCGACAACATGCAGCTCTCGCGCCTCGCCGCCGCGTGCGAGGACTTCGGGCGATGGGAGTTCCAGCTCACGCTCGCGCCGCTGCGGCTGGCGCAGGGCACGGGATCGCCCGTGAACCCGATCGCGCTGTTCTGAGCTCGCACCGCCGGGCCGCCTCGATGCGATACGCTGCCGCATCGAGAGCATTCAGTGAGCACGAGGGGTGGAGGGCCGCATGATCTACGAGCTGCGCATCTACGAGGCCGCGCCGGGCAAGATGCCCGCACTGCACGCGCGCTTCCGCGACCACACCATGCGCATCTTCGGCAACCACGGCATGGAAGTCGTCGGCTTCTGGACGTACGCCCACGGCGGCTGGAGCGACCAGCTCGTCTACATCATGCGGTTCGACAGCATGGAGGACCGCGCCGCCAAGTGGGCCGCCTTCGCCGCCGACGAGGAGTGGCGCGAGGTGGTCACCGAGTCGCAGCGCGACGGCTCGCTGACCACGCGCATCCGCTCGGACATCCTCGCCGCCACCGACTACTCGCCGATGCAGTAGGGCCTGCAGGCGCCTCGACCTCCTCGGCTCAGGGCGCGCGGGCCCGTCGGCTCGCGCGCCCTATCATGCCCGCGTCCAGCGATGACGCGGACGGGATCAGACGAGGAGCCGCCATGACCCAGCCACGAGACACCGGATCGCAGGCACGCAGCGTGCTCGCCGAGCTCACGCCGAGGCTCGCCGAGCTCACCACGGACCTCGTCTTCGACGAGATCTGGGAGCGCCCGCAGCTCTCGAAGCGCGACCGCAGCCTGATCGTCGTCGCCGCGCTGACCGCGCTGTACCGCACCGACCAGCTGCGGGCGCACGTCGGCCGCGCGCTCGACAACGGCGTCACGCGCGAGGAGATCTCGGAGATCATCACGCAGATGGCCTTCTACACCGGCTGGCCGTGCGCGGTGAACGCCGCCAACGTCGCGAAGCAGGTCTACGACGACCGCGACGGGGCTAGCGCGGAGTAGCCCTCGAGGCCCCACCTGGCCGGGGGTCACCGCCGGCACGCCGCGCGCCGAGGCCGTGTGCGCCCTCGGCGCGGCGCTATCATGCCCGCGCCGGGCCCGGGCGAGCCCGCGCGGCGAGGGAGGCGGCGATGACGCAACCACAGGACGACCGCTCGGCGGTGCGCGAGATGATGGCGGATGTCGCGCCGCGGCTTGCCGACATCACCAACGAGGTGGTCGTCGACCAGCTCTGGGAGCACGACGACCTCTCGCCGCGCGACCGCAGCTTCATCACCGTCGCCGCGCTGACGGCGCTCTACCGCACCGACCAGCTGAGGGCGCACATCGGCCGCGCGCTGGACAACGGCGTGACGCGCGAGGAGATCGGCGCGATCATCACCCACATGGCGGCCTACGCCGGCTGGCCCACCGCGGTGAACGCAGTGACCGTCGCGCGCGAGGTCTACGAAGAGCGCGACGGCTAGGACCGACCCCCACCCGGGGCCAGACCGGGTGCGACCGGCCCACGTGACAGGGCGCCCTCGGCGGCGCGGCGAGGAGGCGACGATGCGCGCGGCATACCACGAGACCGAGGGCGGACTCGACGTCCTGCAGTACGGCGACGTGCCAGACCCTGAGCCCGGCCCGAACGACGTGCTCATCCGCGTCGAGGCCACCTCGATGGACCGCCTCGACGTCTTCACCCGCGAGGGCTCGCACGGCCAAGGCGTCGTCGGCGACCGCTACATCGGCGGGCGCGACTTCGCCGGGACGCTCGAGGCGCTCGGCAGCGAGGTGCGCGGCTTCGAGGTGGGGCAACGGGTCGCCGGGACGGGCTCCTCGACGCACGCGGAGCTCGCCGTCGCCGCGGCGGTGGGTGCCTTCGCGATCCCCGACAACCTCTCGTTCGACGAGGCGGGGTCGGCCCCCACGGCGGGGCGCAGCGCGCACGGCGCGCTGATCGACAAGGCGCGCATCCAGCCGGGCGAGACGGTGCTCGTCATCGCCGCCGGGAGCGGCGTCGGCAGCTTCGCGCTGCAGATCTCGAAGGCGGCCGGGTGCCGCGTCATCGCCACGGCCGGGGCCGCCGACAAGTGCCAGCAGGCGCTCGACCTTGGCGCCGACGCCGCGATCAACCACTACGAGGAGGACATCGCCGCCCGCGTGCGCGAGCTGACCGGCGGGCGGGGCGTCGAGGTGGTGTGTGACTCGGTCGGCACGCCGGTGTGGCGCGCCTGCACCGACTCGCTCGCGCCCGAGGGGCGATTCGTGACGTGCGGCGTGACGGCGGGGCACCTCGCGAGCATCCACCTCGGGCGGCTGTTCACGATGGGCCATGCCTACATGGGCATCGGCCGCCCCGGCCCGCACGAGATCCGTCGCACGCTGACCGGGCTCTTCCACATGCTCGAACAGGGCTCGATCCGCTCGATCGTGCACGCCAAGTTCCCGCTCAGCGAGATCGCGCAGGCGCACGAGCTGATGGAGGGCTCCACGTTCTTCGGCAAGATCGTCCTCAACCCGTAGCGGACGAGGCCTGCAGGGGCTCAATCTTCGGCGAGCAGAGCCTCGACGTCTCGGCGTAGCCCAGGCAGACGTTCGTGAACCGCGCCCCAGAGGATCGCGTCAGGGACGTCCTTGTACTCGTAGGCGAGAACATCGCGGAAGTCGATGATCGCACTATGGTCGGCGAGCCGCGTGGCTAGGTCGGGATCACGCTGGCGAAGTCTCGTCAGTGCCTCGCCGATGATTCCGAACTGGCGCTCGACCGCGCTGCGCAACAGCAGGTCTTGCTGGTAGAGCTCGAACGACGCGCCGGCTGTGAACTCCTCGATGCGGGAGATAGCTGTTGCGATGTCGTAGATGCGAGCCCGAGCTTCACGCTCCATGGAGCGCTCCCCGAGTTTCGCCTCGATGCTCCTCGACGATCGGGTGCACTGCAACGCCTCCCACTACACGATAGCCCGACGAGCGCTGCGCGTCGCGCGATGCGATGATGGAGCGGCGAGCCCGCACGCGACGAAAGGCCATCCCATGCCAGAGGCGCCCGACCGCATCGATCCGCAGGGGCTCGGCGACTACCTCGACGTGATGAGCAAGGCCGTCTTCCAGAGCGGCATGTCCTGGAAGGTCGTCGAGGGCAAGTGGGACACCACGCGCGAGGCGTTCCACGACTTCGACGTCGAACGCATCGCCGTGATGGACGAGGCGGAGATCGACGCCCTCGCCAACGACACGCGCGTGATCCGCAACCGGCGCAAGCTGCACGCCGTGGTCAGCAACGCCGGCCGCATGCTGGAGCTCGAGGACGAGCACGGCACCTTCCGTGACTACCTGCGCTCGCGGGGCGAGTTCTGGGACACGCTCAAGATGCTGCGCAAGGACTTCAAGTTCCTCGGCGACTTCGGGGCGTACTACTTCCTCTACGTCGTCGGTGAGGACGTGCCGCCGCACGAGGAGTTCCGGGAGCAGATCCCGGCGGCGACCGGCCGCCGACGCTAGCTCAGCCCGGCTGACTTCGCGGCCACCGCCGCGCACGCCTCGCCGAGGCGAGCAATCGCCTCGCGCAGGGTGTCGGGCGCCACCGTGGGGTAGGCGAGGCGGATGTGGCGCTCGTCCGTGCCCTCGGGTGCGTAGAGGGTGCCTGTGGTGACAGCCACGTCGCGCTCCGCCGCCGCGGCCTGCAGCGCGCTCGCGTCGATGCCCTCGGCGAGGCGGACCCACAGGTAGAAGCCGCCGCCGGGCAGCACGAACGACGCGAGCTCGCCGAACGCGGCCCGCACCGCCTCGGCGGCCACGTCGCGGCGCTCGCGGTACACGCCCTGGATGCGTTCGAGGTGCGCCGCGTGCGTGCCCCCCTCGTAGTAGGCGAGGAGCGTGCGCAGCACGAGCGGCGAGCTGCCGTTGTCGAGCCGCGTGAAGACGACGTGCCGTACGGCCTCCTCGGCGCCCACGACCCATCCCACGCGCAGTCCCGTCGCGATGGTCTTCGAGGCGGTCCCGACGTGGAGCACGCCGCGCCCGCGGGCGACCGAGAACAGCGAGTCGGGCGCGGGACCATCGAGGTCGAGCCCCGCGTACGCGTCGTCCTCGACGATGAGCACGCCGTGGCGCGCGGCGACCTCGACGATCTGCTCGCGGCGTGCGCGCGGCACGGTCGCGCCGCTCGGGTTGTCGTAGGTGGCGACGAGGTAGATGAGCTTGGCCGTCGCGCCCTGGGCGGTGATGCGATCGAGGACCTCCTCGAGCGCGTCGGCGCGCATCCCGCCCTCGTCCTGCGGGACGGCGGCGATGCGCGCGCCGCGGGCGCGGAACGAGCGGATCGCGCCCGGGTAGGCGGGCGCGCTGATCACGGCGACATCACCCGGGCCGAGGAACGTCGCGGCGATGTTGTCGATCGCGTGGGCGCTGCCCGAGCAGAGCGTGACGTTGGCGGGGCCGAGCGCGAGGCTGCTCGCCTCGGACTCCCGGTCGGCGATCCACGCCCGCAGCGGCTCGTAACCCTGCGCGCCGCCGTAGGTGAGGGCACCGCCGGGGTCGGCGCGCAGCGCGCGCTCCATCGCGTCCGCGATGGCGTCGACGGGCAGCGAGTCGCGGTCGGGCACGCCGGCGTTGAGGTCGTAGGCGAGGGGTGAGAGGGAGGTCGGCTGCGCGAGGTCGCCCACGAACGGCCCAAGCAGCCGTTCGTAGTCGGCCCCGCCGGCAAATGCAGGCTCTTCGGTACTCACGGTCGCGCAGCCTACGTCTCCGGGCCGGAGACGACAATGCAGGCGGTACTCCGTCGCACTGTTGCCCCGTGCGGCACGCGCTACACTGGCCCGGCGGCGGCCCCGCGAGACGCCTCGCCGGCCGCTCGAACACGGCTTTCCCGGCACGAGGAGACGCGATGACCACCGGACCCGGACCGCCACCGCAGCAACCACAGGTCGTCGACGCGCCCGCCCTCGACGGCGGCGAGTGGCTGCAAGGCGGCCCGATCGACGTCCGGGGCCTCGGCAAGCCGCTGCTCGTCGACTTCTGGGACTACACCTGCCTCAACTGCCTGCGCACGCTCCCGTACCTGGCCGAGTGGCACCGCCGCTACGAGGAGCACGGACTCACCGTCGTCGGGGTGCACACGCCGGAGTTCGACTTCGCCCGCAACCCGGACCGCGTGCGCGAGGCGATCGCAGACCTCGAGATCCCGTACCCGGTGGTGCTGGACGCCGAGTTCAACATCTGGCGGGCCTACGCGAACCGCTTCTGGCCCTCCAAGTACTTCGTCGACCGCGAGGGCAAGATCCGCGCGCAGCACGCGGGCGAGGGCGCCTACGGCGAGTCCGAGCAGGTGGTGCAGGCGCTACTGCGCGAGCAGGAAGGCTTCGACGCCGAGCTACCCGCCCCGATGGAGCCGCTGCGCCCCGAGGACGGGCCGGGCGCGGTCTGCTACCGCGTCACGCCGGAGCTGTACTGCGGCTACTCGCGCGGCATCATCGGCAACCTCGGCGGCCCGCAGCCGGACCGTCCGCACCGCTACTCGGACCCCGGGAAGCACGTCGAGGGGACGCTGTACCTGGACGGGCACTGGATGGTGTCCGGCGAGAACGCGGCGCGACCGTTCGGCGCGCAGGGCCCGAGCCGCATGACGCTCACCTACATGGCCGCCGACGTGAACCTCGTGATGCACCCGCCGATCATGGGCGGGAGCGGCGAGGCGCGCGTGCTGCTGGACGGCGAGCCGCCGGCGGGCGACGCCGCAGGCGAGGACGCCGAGGGCGGCGTGGTCACCGTCGACAAGCCGCGCATGTACCGCCTCGTACGTGGGGTCGACGTCGAGCGGCACACGCTGACGGTGGAGACGGAGTCGGACGGACTCGCCACGTTCGCGTTCACGTTCACGTCGTGCGTCGCGCCGCCGCCGGAGGCGTAGGGACGGCCGCAACCGGTACGTCATAACGACCCGCGCTGATACGCTGCACGCCGACCGGCCGTCTCGGCCGGTTCGCAACGCCCGCGGGCACGCCCGCGCGGGCGCTCCGAGGTGCGACCGTGGCCGAGCAGCGCCGCCTCAACGTGTTCTTCGACGTCGACTACACGCTGATCATGGCGGACGGGCGGCTACGCAATCACACCGAGGAGGTCTTCCAGCGCCTCAAGGACGCGGGCCACTCCATCTACATCTGGTCCGGCGTCGGCATCCGCCGCTTCGACATGCGCCTGCACGGCCTCGACGGCTACGTGGACGACTACTTCGTGAAGCCGCTGTACCGCTACCGCGAGCGGCTCGATGAGATGGACGTGCCGATCGTCCCGGACTACGTGATCGACGACCACCCCCAGGTGGTGCGCGCCTTCGACGCCGGCTACCACATCCCCGACATCGCCCGCCGCGACGACCGCGAGCTTCTCAACGTGCTCGAGGAGATCGAGGCGCTCGCCGATGGCCGTGCTCCAGGGGGCGACGGGTCGAACAACGGCGAATAGGAGCCGCGAGATGGAACTCACCGACGAGCAGCGCGCATACCTGGACCGCAACCTGCTGTGCATCCTCGCCACGTCCAGGCGTGACGGGACGCCGCAGGTGTCGACGCTCCACTACTCGGTGCAGGACGACGGCATCTACATCGGTCTCGCACGCAACTCGGCGAAGTGGCACAACGTCGCGCGCCAGCCGCGCGTCGCCGTCCTCGTGAACGAGGGCCGCGCGCAGCTCGTCGTCTACGGCACGGCCGAGCAGGTCAGCGACGACCCGGAGCGCGTCGACCGCTACCGCGCGCACCGCACGCAGACCCACGGCAAGGGCGGCGAGCTCGGGCTGCCGCAGGAGGGCGACGCCTTCCGCGAGATGCTCGACGCCGGCAACCGCGCGATGCTGCGCATCACCCCGGAGCGCGTGCTCCAGAACGAGTAGCCCCTCGAACCCGCGCGCTCTCCCGCCCCGCAGGGATACCCCCCGGGCAGGGCAAGCGGATCCGACTCCGGCCCCCTCTCCCGCACGGCGGGGTATCCCCGCATCGAGGCGAGGCTGCGCCCTCGGGCCGCGGCTTGCGGACCCGACCATGCAGCGGGAGAGGGTTGGAGTAGGGTCCGGTGGGCTCCTCGACGCCTGCTCGCAGCACCAGAGCAGACCCCCTCACCCTCACCCTCTCTCCCCCGCTCTGCAGCCGGGTCGGAGAGCCGAGGACTGCCCTCGGCTCTCCTCGACGCGTGGATACCCCGCGGGCGGGGGCGAGGGGATCGGAGCTACGCCTCCGGCGCAGGGCGCGCGCCGCCCTGGCCCGGGGCTTCCGCCGACTGGAGGTAGAGCTGCACGAGCGCGGCGATACGGCCCCGCTCGAGGCCGGCGGCGGCGCGGATCGGCGCACCGTCGGTCGTGGCCTGCGCGCCCGTCGAGAGCATGGGCAGCGCGATGTCGACGCGCGAGTCGCCGCCGAGCCGCAGCAGTGGCTCGGCAATCGTCCAGCCGGAGCACCCCGGGTGGCGCGAGGGGTCACGCCCGACGCGCGCTGCCCAGTCGAGCGCCCGCTCGCGCACGTCGTAGTGCGAGAACAGCCGGTAGTCCGGGTCCCACCACTCGCGCTCGAAGCAGGCCGGTGACCAGTCGATCGGGAGCGGGCGGTCGTCGGCCGTCAGCGGGTCGAGCGCGACGAGCCAGAGCGCGGAGGCGAGGGCGAGCGGGGTCGTGTGGTGGTGGCCGCCGCCCTCGGTGGTCCACGTCATCGCGTGCGCGGTCGCCATCGCCTGCGAGACGCGGGCGTCGACGCCGAGCCCGGCGGCCATGAGCGTCCGCGTCACCAGAATGTGGCCGATCAGCCGCGCCTCCTCGTCTGACGCGCTGGGCTCGCCGGTGGGCAGCGTCAGCGATGCCTCGGCGTCGGGCGGGAAGCACGCGAACGTGGTCGTGACGCCGCAGTCGTGACCGGGCGAGCCGGGCTGGCCGAATGCGTCGAGCAGGGCGTCGAGGTCGTCGGGGTTGTCGACGGCGCCGCTGTCCCGGGCGGCGGGCCAGAGCCTGAGCGCGGCATCGAGGATGGGAGTGTCTGACACGCCCGCGACGCTACGAACGCCCCTCGGCAGTGTCAACGCGGGTCCGTGGCCCGCGCGCCGGGCGCCACCTACGATCGGCGCATGCGCCGTCACTCCAGGACTGCCGCGCGCCGGTTCGCGCGAGGAGCGTCTGTCGGCCTCGTCGCGCTGTGGCTGGTCGCCGCCGCGTGCCGCGGTGCGTCCGAGCCTCCCGGCGTCGTCATCGAGCCCGCCACCGCGACGCCCTCGGTGCCGCCGACCGTCTCGGCCGCCGCCCGTACGTCCGTGGCAACGCCGACGGCCACGGCGACAGCCCCTCCGACGCGCACCGCCACGCCGATCGCTCCTCCGACGCCCGCTCCGACCGAGTCGCCCACCGTCGAGGCAACGACGATAGCGACCGCCAGTGCCACCGCGACGGCGACACCCGCCCCCACGCCTACGCCGACGCCGGCCGTGACCCCGGTTCCCACCTCGACGCCCTCGCCCGTGCCCGCCCCGACCCCGACACCTGTGCCGCCTCCGACGCCCACGCCGCTTCCCGTCGAGCCGACGGCGACGACCGGCGCGATCGCGGTCGAGGAGCTGCCGGTCATCGAGTTCGTGCGCGGCGACGGGTCGTCGGTGAGCCTCCGCGTGGAGGTGCCGCCGCTTTCCGAGTACAGCGTCGGGCTCTCCGGGCGGTACGAGCTGGGGGAGCGCGGCATGCTGTTCCACTACCCGGACGACTCGCGCGCGCGCCCGTTCTGGATGCGCAACACCCACATCGACCTCGATATCGCCTTCGTGGGCGCGGACTTCGTGATCATCGACATCCAGCGCATGACGGCCGACACCGACGACCTGCACCGGCCCGACCGCGGCTACATGTATGCCGTCGAGGCGCACGCCGGGTGGTACGAGGCGAACGGGATCGCGGTCGGCGACGTGATGTGGCTGCGGTTCGAGTTGCCCGAGGAGTGAGCAGCTCGTCTCGCGTTGAGTCGAGCGTCGTATACTGCCGTCCGCGCATCAGGATGAGGAGCAGCGATGACCGGCGATCTGACCTTCGACCACAACGGCCAGCACGTGGAGGGCTACCTCTCCGAGCCCGAGGGCACTCCTCGCGCCGGAGTGGTCGTGATCCAGGAGTGGTGGGGCCTCAACGATGACATCAAGGGCATCGCTGACCGCTTCGCCGCCGAGGGCTACGTGGCCTTCGCACCCGACCTCTACGACGGCGTGGTCTCCACCGAGCCCGACGAGGCGCTGAAGCTGGCGATGGCGCTGGAGCGCGACGTCGCGAGCCAGGTGGTCGACGCAGCGCTGAACTGGCTGAAGGCCGAGCACGGCGTGTCGAAGACCGGCTGTATCGGGTTCTGCATGGGCGGCGGCCTGACGCTGGCCGCGGCCATGCGGCCGACCTCGAACGTGGACGCGGTCCACGTCTTCTACGGCGGCGGGATGCCATCGGCGGAGGAGCTCGGGACGATCACCTGCCCGGTCATGGGCTCGTACGGTGCGACCGACGAGAGCATCCCGGCCGACCAGGTGGACATGCTGCGCAGCACCCTCGAGGGCCGCGTCCCCACGGACGTGGTGCTCTACGACGGCGCCGGGCACTCGTTCTTCAATGCCGGCGAGGCGTTCCACACAGAGGCGGCAGCCGACGCATGGGGCCGCACGCTGCAGTGGTTCGGCGACCACCTGTCGTAGCCGACGGCTGAGTCGTGGGTGGGGCGTCGTGGGGGCGGCGTCCCGCGAGCACAACCCCGCTCGATCACCGTCGAGGCGTGGCGCGCGGAGCGCGGGTCACGCACGCACGCGATATTACAAATGAGAACTTGCCATAGCATTTCCTCCGATGTACCGTCTGACACGATCGGGTGCGACACGAATCGGGGGAGGTCGCGATGCACACGAAGTCAACGTTCCGCCTGAAGGGCCGGATCACGCCCAGCACGTTCTCGCACGAGCGCCTGTTCAGCGTTGAAGGCGCCGATGGGTACACGATCTACGTGATCGTCCCCCTCAAGGACCTTGAGGAACGTGATGGCGACCTGACGGCGGAGGTGGTGGTCGTTGGGCGCTCAGGAGAGTTCTCGCTGGTGACCGTTCCGGGCGAACCGGTAGAGACCGGTCAGACCGTCTGGGTGCCTGAGCAGGATCTGATTCCTGCGTGATCCTCAGTAACAGCGCGCTCTACGAGGCGCTCGACGACGGCCGCCTGATCCTCGACCCCGAACCCGAGCGCTCGGTCAGGGAGGGGTCGCAATTCGGTACGTCCGCAGTCGATCTCCGTCTTGGGTCTGTGATCGCGAGGCCCAGGGAGGCACCACACGCCGTGCTTGATCTCGGACGGCCCGGCCCGATCGGTGACACGCTCGATGCCTTCACGGACGAGTTCGAGATGGGCGACGCCGGCTACGTGCTGGAACCGGGACCGCAGAACCTCATCCTTGGGCACACGCTGGAAACGATACGACTGCCGCTGTCCGAGCGCCTGGATCGGCGCGCGGACGGCAAGCCCGTCCTGGCCGCGCGCATCGAAGGTAAGAGCTCTCGTGCTCGATTCGGCCTGCTCGTCCACTTCACAGCGCCCACCATCCATGCCGGATGGTCGGGGTCCATCGCGCTGGAGATGATGTGTCTCGGGCGGTATCCACTGCGGCTCTACCCCGGCCTCCCGATCTGCCAGCTGATAGTCGAGGAGGTCCGCGGTCGGCCGACTGCAGCCGCGAGCGAGTTCCAGGGTCAGCGTCGACCGACCGGCGGGTCGTAGCCGCGCAAGTCCGCTAGTACCACTCCCGCTCGATCACCGTCGAGGCGTGCCGGGCGAGGGTGACGAGGATGCGCTCGTCCTGGTCGTCGAACGGCTTGCCGTCGTCGCGGTCGGTCACGTAGAGCGAGCCGCGCACGTGGCCCGCACTCCAGATCGGCACGCCGATCAGCGCCTCCATCTCCGGATGGTGCGGCGGGAACCCGAACGCGCGAGGCGAGTGCTGGACGTTCTCGAACCGCACCGGACGCCCGTCGGCGCGCAGCGAGCTGAGCGGGCCGTGCGCCTGCGGCGGCGTCCGCAGGCCGCGCAGGTCGTCCGCCGACAGCCCCGAGGTGACGAACCCCTGCGTCATGTCGTGCTCGTCGGTCACCGCGAGGGCGCCGTACTTCGCGTGCGTCATTTCGCGGGCGAGGTCGACGACGAGCTGTAACGACTCGTCGGGCCGGCGGCGCGCCGGGAGCCGCTTCACGCCGCGCGCGAGCGCGCGCAGCGCCCGCCGTTCGGGGTCGCGTCGCAGGAGCCGGTCGGTCAGCTTCATGGCGCTGCCGAGCGTACCGCGCGCCCGCGGGGGTGTGCCAGCGCGCCTATCGCCTGTAGCAGCGCAGCGTCGCGGGATCGACGGCGAGCGCGACGGGGCTCCCGGGTGCGGGCGGCTCGTCGCGCGCGTCCCACCGAACCTCGACATAACGCACAGCCGAGAGGGCCCCGATCGCGACCTCGAGCACCCGGAGCGGCCCCTCGGGCTGCGCACCGACGACGGTGCCGCGCGCGCCCGAGTCCCGCGCGTCGCCGGTGGGGACCGCCGTCATCGCCGAGGGGTGCGCCATGACCAGCACCGGCCCCTCGAGGGGCTCGGGCACGGCGACGGAGCCGACACCGGACTCCTCGACGCGCCCGTCGCGTGCGTCCCCCTCGACCAGCCGCACCCAACCGACCATCGACGCCACCTCGGGGCTCGCCGGCTCCGCCAGCACGGTGTGCAGCGACCCCGCCTGGAGCACGCGCCCGGCGTCGAGCGCGACGAGGTCGTCGGCCAGCGCCTGCGCGTCGCGCAGGTCGTGGCTGACGAGCAGGGCGGTCGTCTCGAGGCGTTCGAGGAGTCCTCGCAGCTCGCGCCGCAGCTCGCGCTTGCGTGCCTCGTCGAGGGCGCCGAGCGGCTCATCGAGCAGCAGCACGGCCGGCTCCGGGGCGAGCGCGCGCGCCAGGCCCACGCGCTGACGCTCGCCGCCCGAGAGCGCGTCGACGCGTCTCCCGCCGAGGGCCTCGATGCCCACGAGCGCGAGCAGCTCGTCGACGCGACGCTCGCGGCGGTCGCGCGGCCACCTCGCCATGCGCAGGCCGAAGGCGACGTTGGCGCGCACGTCGAGGTGGGGGAAGAGCGCCAGCTCCTGGAACATCAGCCCCACGCCGCGCCGGTGCGGCGCGCGGCCGAGCACCGACGCGCCGTCGAGCTGCACGTCGCCGCCCTCGGGCCGTTCGAGGCCCGCGATCAGCCGCAGGATGGTGGTCTTGCCGCTCCCCGATGGCCCGAGGAGCGCCGCCACGCGCCCGTCGGCCACCTCGAAGCTCACGCCGTCGACGACGCGGCGGGCGGCCTCGTAGCCGTGGGTCAGTTCGCGGACGGTGAGGGTCGCCACGGGTCAGAACTCGCCGATGTCGCGGTAGCGCACGCGCTCGATGAGCAGCAGCGCGGCGGCCGTGACGGTCATGAGGATGGTGGCCATCGCCAGCGCCTGCCCGAGGTTGGCGAGACCCGGCCGGCCGAGTGAGGTGTAGATGGCGACCGGCAGCGTGGCGAACTCGCGGCGCTGCAGCACCGCGGTCGCGCCGAACTCGCCGAGCGAGACCACGAAGGCGAACCCCGCGCCGACGAGGAGCGCGCGCCACGCCAGGGGCAACTCGACGTAACGCCACGCGGCGAGCGGCGAAGCGCCGAGTACGCGCGCTGCCTCGGGCAGCCGCGGGTCGAGCGTGCGCAGCACGGCGAGCGCGGCGCGCAGCACGAAGGGGTACGCGATGAGCGCGTGCGCGATCACGATCAGCCACGGCGAGCCTCGGAGGTCCGTGACGCCGCTGTTGAACGTGATCAGGAACCCGAAGCCCAGCACGACCGCAGGCACCGCGAGGGGCGCCATCAGCAGCCCGTCGGCGAGCGCCGCGAGGCGTCCTCGCGAGCGCGCGATGGCGGTCGCGGCGAGCGTGCCCAGCACGACCGCGATCAGCGCTGCCCCGCCGGCGAAGGTCACGCTCCAGCGCATGGCGTTGAGCGGCTCGACGAACGAGAGCCGCCCGGGGTCCTCGAACGCGCGCGTGAAGTTCGCCGCGGTGACGCCGCCCGATGCGCCGATGGTGAACGCGCCGTGCACGAGCGCAGCGAGCGGCGCGACGATCAGCAGCGCGAGCACGACCGCCACGCCGAGCGCGAGCCCACGCTCGGCCCACGAGGTGTCACGGAGGGCTCGGGAGCGCTCGCTGCGCTGCGTGAGCGGGCGCGCGGTGCGGCGCTGGAGCAGCGAGTAGGCGCCCAGCACCGCGACGGTCGTCGCGATCTGCACGGTTGACAGCACTGCCGCCGCGGGCAGCTCGACCAGCCGGATCGCGAGGCGATAGATGACCACCTCGAGCGTGTCGAGGCCCGGCCCCCCGAGCACGAGCACGACGCCGAACGAGGTGAACGAGAAGACGAAGACGAGCGCCGCCGCCGACGCGATCGCGGGGGCGAGCGCCGGCAGCGTCACCTCGCGCAGCGTCGCCCAGCGGCCCGCGCCGAGCAGGCGCGCGGCCTCCTCGGTGCGCGGGTCGAGGTTCGCCCACACGCCCGCGACGAGGCGGATCACGATCGAGACGTTGTAGAAGACGTGCGCGGCAAGGATCGCCCAGATCGTGCCGACCACCTCGACGCGCCCGAGGCCGAACCACGCGAGGGCGCTATTAAGCAGGCCGTCTGGGCCCGCGAGCTGCTGGAACGCGAGCGCGACGACGAGGGTCGGCAGCACGAACGGCACGGTGACGAGCGCCCTCGCCACCGCGCGGCCGGGGAAGCGGATGTGCGCGAAGACGTACGCCGACGGGAGCCCCACGAGCAGCGCGACGGCCGTCGAGGCGGCGGCCTGCGCCGTGGTGAAGACGAGCCGGTCCCAGTAGTAGCCGTCGCCGAGCACGTCCGCAATCGCGGCGGCATCCGGGACCCCCTCGGGCGCGAGGCCTCGCCACAGGATCGTGGCAAGGGGCCACAACAACAGCGGGAGCAGCACCACGAGCACCGGCAGCGCCCACGGCCCGGCCCTCGGCGCGCCGGCCGCTCGTCCCACGGGCGTCGGCGGAGACGGGGTGACCCCGCCGGCTCCGATCATCGACGCATGATCTCCGTCCACTCGCGGATCCAGCGGTCGACATCCTCGGCAGTGAACTCGATCGAGGCTGTCTCGACGTCGACCTCGGCCCAGCTCCACCACTCGGGGAGGTCGAGGCCCGGGATCACGGGGTAGACGAACATCGTCTCCGGGATCTGGGCCTGGAACGCGTCGCTCAGCATGAAGTCGATGAACTTGCCGGCGAGGTCAGGGTGCTCGCTGCCCTCGAGGACCGCGGCCGCCTCGACCTGGCGGAAGAGCGGGCTGGGAATCACGTTGCGGGTGGGCGGCTCGGTGAGCGGCTCCTCGGAGAAGAAGAACTCCGCGGCCGGGCTCGACGTGTACGAGACCACGAGCGGGCGGTCGCCACCGTACACGCTGAAGTGCGTGTAGTAGGCGTCGCTCCACCCGAGCTCAACGCGCACCTCGTTCTCATGCAGGTCGTGCCAGAACTGCTGCCAGCGCCCCTCGCCGAAGTACGCGATCGTCGTGGCGAGGAACTGCAGGCCGGGTGACGAGGTCGCCGGGTCCTCGACCACGAGCTTGCCACGCCACTGCCGCTCGGTGAGCTCCTCGAGCGTGGACGGCGGCTCACCGGCCGCGGGGTCGAAGTTGAGGTTCACGTAGCCGTAGTCGATGGGCGTGAGCAGCAGCGAGTCGCCGAACTGCGCGCGGACGTCGGCGGGGATGTCGCTGCGGCGGGCCGACTCGTACTCCCGGAACACGCCGGCCCTGACCGCGCGCTGGAAGCTGAGGTTGTCGACGCCGAACAGCACGTCGCCTTCGGGGTTGCCGGCGTTGAGGATGGCGCGGTTCACTACCTCGTTCGCGTCGCCCCCGGCGATCAGCTCGACTTTCGCGTTGTGCTCCTGCTCGAACTGCTCGATGAGCCCGTCGCTCACGTCGAACGAGTCGTGCGTGATGACGGTGAGCGTCGTCGGGTCCGCGGGTGCGGGCGGCTCGGGCGGCTCCTCGGGCGTCTCGGCCTCGTCGCCGCAGGCGACGGCGAGGGCAGCGAGCAGCGCGGCGGCGAGCAGCGCGAGGCTGCGGGTCAGGGTCGGGCGTCGAGCAGGCATCGGGAACCTCCCATGCTGGGGAGACCGCTGCCTGAGTCCGTGAAGGTAAGTACTGGCAACTGAACCGCATCCCTACGCACGCATGAACGTGATCAGGTTCCAGGGGTTGGCGCGCTGCACGCCTCTCAGCCCGACGGGGCACCCCCAGCGGCCTCACTGGTTGCCGTGAGACTCGCACCGGGGCGGCGACGGGTCAAGGGCGCAGGTTGGCGGGACGACGTAGCGAGGATGTGCGAAGAGCTGAGTTGAGGGGCGGCGTCAGCCGCGGGCGGAACAGGAACGTCTAGTCGAGCTCGGGCGGGGGTGGAGGCTCGCGACCCTCTTCCCTCGCCAGCTGACTCTCTCGTGCCCAGGCCTCCCAGCGATGCTGCTGCTCACGACGACCCACCGCTACGCCCTCTGTGCGTCCCTCGTCCTTCAGTAGCTGGCGATACCTGGCTGCCAACACGATGATCTCTCCCGCTTCCAGCGCAACGTACACCGCCGCCGCGCCGACGACGACCCACGATTCCAACCCGATCACTGTCCTGTTCAGTCCCGAGTCCGAATGCAGAGGCTACCCGGATCCGGCCTATCCCATCCCCGCCAGCGACTCCGCCACCTCACGCGCGAGCGCGCCCGGCGACCTCGACGAATCGAGGGTGACCGATGGCCCCTCGTCGCCGCCGACGGGCTCGAAGCGCTCGCGCTGCAACGCGTACACGTCCTCCGTCGCGTCCGAGGTGCGCAGCGGGTCGTCGTCGCGTCCCACGATGCGCGCTCGCGCCGCAGCCTCGTCCAGCCGCAGCTCGACGAAGAGGCAGGGGACGCCATGCTCGGCGGCCAGCGCCCGCGCGGCGGCGCGCTCCGAGGCGCGCCCGTGCATCGCGTCGATGACCACCGCGCGGCCGGCGTCGAGGTGCTCGCGGACCCGGCGGCGCAGCTCGGCGTAGGTGCGCTCCGTCATCTCCGGGGAGTAGAGCCCCGCTCGGAACGCCTCGCCGACGCGCTCGCGCAGGTCGATGCCCGCGATCTGCTTGCGCACGATGTCCGAGGAGACGTACGCCGCGCCGACGCGCCCCGCGAGCGTCCCCGCCACGGTCGACTTGCCGCTCGCGGGCAGCCCGCACATCACGACCACCGCCGGCTCCGCGCGCCGCTCCCCGTAGCTTGCGGCGAGGCGGAAGAAGCGCGCCGCCGACTCGGCGAGCTCGGCGCGCTGCTCCTCGCTCACCTCGGTGGCGTGCGCGCCGATCGACTCGACCTTGCCGCGCACGAACGCGCGGAACGTGCGGTGCAGCGGCTGCAGCACCCCCATCGTCTCGTCGCCCGAGGCGGCGATGTAGCGCCCGACGATCTCGTCGCCCAGCTCCGCGTGGCCGAGTGCCTCAAGGTCCATCGCGAGGAACGCCACGTCGTACCCGGCGTCGAGATAGCGGAAGTGGTACCACTCGCTGAACTCGATGCAGTCCACAATCGCGAGGTCCTCGCCGGTCTCGTCCAGCACGTAGACGTGGTCGGCCCGCAGGTCGCCGTGGCCCTCGATCACGCGCCCGGCCGCGAGCCGTGCGTCGAACAGCGCCCACTCGCGCTCGATCTCCGAGGCAACGAAGTCGCGCGTGGCGGCCGCGTCCCCGGGCGCCCAGGTCGCGCCGATGAAGCCCTCGGTCTCGCCGTACTCGCGCTCCCACCACGCGGCGTCACCGGCCGCGCCGGCGAAGGCGGGGTCGTTCTCCACGACCTCGGCAGCCTCGTGGAAGGCGATGAGGCGTCGCACCACGTGCTCCGCCGCGCGCGGTGGGGCCGCGCCGGCGGGGAGCAGCTCACGCAGGGTGCGGTCGTCCGGGAGGCGCCGCATCTGCACGCACCACTCGACGACTTCGGCGCCCGCGGACGGGGGCTCGCCGGCCGGGAGCACGGCGATGCGGCCGTCAGGGTGGCGGACGATGGGCCCGACGCCGAGGTACACGTCCGGCGCGAGCCGCCGGTTGAGGCGCACCTCGGCGTGGCAGAACGCCTCACGGCGCTCGGGCGCGACCTGGTCGATGAACCCGAAGTCGACCGGCTTCTTGGTCTTGTAGACCACGTCGCCCGCGAGGAAGACGTACGAGACGTGCGTCTGGCGCAGCTCCACGTCCGGCGGCGGCGAGGGGTAGGCGTCGGGCCGCAGCAGCGCGCGGACGTACTCGGGGAGCACCTCGTCCGGCGCGGCGTCCTCGGTCACCGGTCAGGCGTAGATGTCGAGGCGGTCGCGCGTCAGCCGCTCGCCGAAGGTCTCGCACAGCACGTCGAAGCGGTCGATGTCGACCTCGCTGACGAAGGAGATCGCTTTGCCCTCGCGGCCCGCACGGCCGGTCCGGCCGGTGCGGTGCACATACTCCTCGGCGTTGTCGGCGGCGTCGAAGTTCACCACGTGGGTGATCTCCGGGATGTCGATGCCGCGCGCGGCGACGTTGGTGGCGATGAGCAGGTCGAGCTGGCCGTCGCGGAAGCTCCGCACCACGCGGTCACGCTTGCGCTGGTCCATGTCGCCGTGCAGCGCCCCCACCTGCACGCCGAGGCCCTGCAGGCGGTCGGCGAGGCGGTCGACGCCGCGCCGGGTGCGGGAGAACACCAGCGTGCGCCCGCGCAGCTCCCGGTCGATCAACTCGCGTAGCCCGCGCACCTTGTCACGCTCGGCCACCTCGAAGTAGACGTGTTCGACGGACTCGACGGTCTCGAGCTCAGAGGCGACGGCGATGGTCTCCGGGCGGTCCATGTAGCGCCGGACGAGGCGCATGACGTTCTGGGGCATGGTCGCGGAGAAGAGCGCCGTCTGGCGGCGGCGCGGCGTGCGGCCGAGGATGTGCGTGATGTCGGGCAGGAACCCGATGTCGAGCATCTGGTCGGCCTCATCGAGCACCGCGTAGCGGATGTTGCTGAGCGAGAGCGTGCGGCGGCGCAGGTGGTCCTTGATGCGCCCCGGCGTGCCGACGACGACGTGCGGGTTGGCCTCGAGCGCGCGGAAATCGCCCTGCAGCGCGTGCCCGCCGAGGAGCCCGACGGTGCGCAGCCCGAACGGCCGCCCGATGTGGGTGAGCACGGAGAGCACCTGCTGCGCCAGCTCGCGCGTCGGCACGAGCACGAGCGCCTGCGCCTCGGCACGTTCGGGGTCGAGCCGCTCTGCCATCGGCAGGCCGAAGGCGAGCGTCTTGCCGGTGCCGGTCTGCGCGATGCCGACGACGTCGTGGCCGGTGAGCAGGACGGGGATCGACCGCGCCTGCACCGGGGTGGGCTCGGTGAAGCCCATCTCCATCACCGCGGCGAGCGAGCGATCAGAGACGCCGAGCGCTCGGAACGCCTCCGGCGCCTCGGCAACGTCGATGTCGATCTCGGGTGGGTCGTCCTCGACAGCCTCGTCGGCCGCCTCGTCCGTCGCCGCGGGTGCGGAGCCGTTGCCGTTCGATGAGCGGTTGCGCCCGCGCCCGCCGCGGCGTCCGCGACGCCTTCGCTTCGCGGGCGAGGCTTCCGATGTCACCTCGGTGTCATCCGGGCCGTCGGTGGTGGTGGCCGGCGTGGGCGGCGCCGTGTCGGCGGGCGGCTGCTCGTCGGTGGGGGAATCGGCAGTGGGGTCGGCGTCGCCGTTGCCGAGGACGGGCAGGTTGCGCAGGCCGCCGACCCACACGCGCGGCGTGGTGCGGGGGCCCGGCGGCGGGCGGCGGCGGCCCGGCAGGATGGTGTCGTCGCCGCCCTCGGCGGCCGGGCGGAACGCGACATCCTCGGGGAGCGGCGCGTCGAGGTTGCCGCGAGACCTGCGACGCCGGTCTCCGCGACGCTGGTCGTCGCGCCGGTCGGAGCGACGCTCGCCGCGTCGCTCGGATCCGCGGCGGCCGCCGCGGTCGCGTCGCTCGGTGGTGTTCTGCTGGCTGGATCGGGGTCGGGATTCGGTCTGGGTCTGCGGGATACTCGTTCCTTCGTGCTGGTTGGCGTCGCTGCGCCGTCCTCGGCCGCGTCCGCCGCGCTTGCCGCGGCGACGCTTCCGGCCGGACCGGGAGGAGGCGGCCGAACTCTCGGCCGCGCTACGGGGTGGTGCAAGCAAGTCTCGGATGCGGCCGAACAGGCTCACCGGCGCTCCTCAAACGCACGGGGATACGAGGGCGCAAGCGCGCTCGCCGGAACGGAGCCCGGTTGTCGAACCCTGTGCGGTGTCTGGACAGTGCGGTACCCGGCGCTCAGGGGGCCGGGCGACGCCGTGTGCTGCGTCATCGAGCCTCAGTATAACAAGTCTTGCGCTCCGGGATAGCCGCCCGCCCCACCGGCCTACCGGAAGACGATCGTCTTGTTGTCGTGGACCAGGATGCGGTCCTCGATGTGCCAGCGCACCGCGCGCGCCAGCACCACCCGCTCGATCTCCCGGCCGAGCCGCGCGAGGTCGTCCAGGTTGTTGCGGTGCGTCACCCGCACCACGTCCTGCTCGATGATCGGGCCCTCGTCGAGCTCCTCGGTGGCGTAGTGGGCGCTCGCGCCGATGATCTTGACGCCGCGCCGCCATGCCTGCGCGCGCGGGTTCGCACCCGCGAACGCCGGCAGGAACGAGTGGTGGATGTTGATGATCGCCTGCGGGAACTCCGCCAGGAACGTCGGCGAGAGGATCTGCATGTAGCGCGCGAGCACGATCAGGTCGACGCGCCCGCGCAGCAGCTCGATCATCGCCTGCTCCTGCTGCGGCTTCGTCGCCGCGCTCACGGGCAGGTGCTCGTACGGCACCCCGTAGCGGTCGGCCAGGTAGCGCAGCTCGTCGTGGTTCGAGATCACGACCTCGATGTCGGCCGCGAGCTCGCCCGTCTGCCAGCGCCACAGCAGGTCGAGCACGCAGTGCGGCTCGCGCGTGCCGAGCAGCGCGATGCGCGGCCGCCTCGCGCTGTACGAGATGTGCCACTGCATGTCGAAGCGCGGCGCCACCTCCGTGCCGAACGACTCGGCGATGTCGGACGCCGGCATCTCGAGGCTGCCGAGGTCGAACTCGAGGCGCAGGAAGAAGCGCGGTGCGTCACCGCCGGTGGAGTGCTGGTCGCCCTGCACGATGTTCGCGCCGTAGCGGTAGAGGTGCTCGGACACCGCCGCGACGATGCCGGGGCGATCCGGGCACTGCACGAGCAGCCGTGCAGTGCCCTCGGTGGGCGTCTCGCGGCCGTGGGCCTCGGGTGCTCCGCTTGTCATCTCATCGCCGCTCAATCGCGCTCCGGCCGCAGGTGGCCGCCGAGCGGGGCGTTGAGCGTCAGGCGCTCCTCGGCCGGCAGGAAGCACACCAGCTCGTCGCAGGCCTGGTAGCGGACCTCGATGCCGATCGGGACGGTGTCGCCGCCGTCCGGCGCCTCGGCCGCCCGGTACGAGATGGGCACGCGGATGTGGATGTCGCCCTCGAAGACCTGCAGCTCCTCGCCCACGCCCTCGACGAAGAGGGGGCGCGTCGACGGCATCACGGGCGCCTCGGCCCGCAGTTCCTCGGGACCGGTCACGGCGACGCTGGTTGCCACGAGGCCCTCCGGCACGGGCTCGCCGTACGCGTGCTGACCATCCGGGAGGTCGATGCGGACCAGCACCTCGACGCGGCTGAAGGGCTTGAGCTCGCGGCTGCCGAGCGAGGCGCTGACCACGGCGCCGCCGCTGGCCGCGGGGTAGCCCTCGGGGTCATACCACTCGCCGAGGTCGCCGCGGATGACCATCTCCGCGCTCTCGCGCACCCGGTAGTTGGTGTTGAAGTGCTTCTGCGTGATGCGCCCGTCGGCGTCGACGAGGTACGCACCGGGGAAGGGCATGCCGTACAGCCGATGGTCCTCGGGCACCTCGGTGTTGAGGATGCCGTACTCGTTGATCACCACCGAGCCCGCGTCCGACAGCACCGGGAAGCTGACGCCGTGGCGCTCCGTGAACGCCGCGATGACCTCGACCGGCTCGGGCGTGACGGCGATGACGCGAACCCCTGCGTCGGCGAAGGCATCCAGGTGTTCCTGCAGCTCCACGAGCTGCGTGCGGCAGTACGGTCACCAGCTGGTGCCGCGCACGAAGACGAGGAAGGCGCGGCCGCCCTCGCGAGCCTCGTGCACGTCGACCGGGTTGCCGTGCTGGTCGGGGAGCGTGAAGCCCGGCAGTGTCTCGCCGACCTCCGGCCCGGTAGCGAACGGCCTCGATGCAGACTGCGAAGTGGTCATGGCGCCGATCCTCACGCGCACGCTCGCGCTGTGTCTAGCATGATGCTATCAGCGCCGCGACACGGCGGCTGCACGCGCGTCACAATCCGGCGGGGAGCGCGATGACAGCTCGATTCCTGACGCCGTTCGAGCGCCTCGGCGGCCGCGAGGTCCTCCACCGCATCATCGACGACTTCTACGCCCGCATCGACGCCGACGCGGAGCTGCGCCTGGTCTTCCCCGACGACCTCGTGCCGGGCCGGGAGAAGCAGAAGCTGTTCCTGGAGCAGTGGCTGGGCGGTGAGCCGCTGTACGAGCGCGCCCACGGCGCGCCGATGATGCGCCGCCGCCACCTGCCCTTCGCCATCACCGTGCCGGCCGCCGAGCGCTGGCTCGCGCACTTCGAGGGCGCCCTCGTCGCGGACGGGATCGACGAGGCGCTGGCGACGGAGATCATGACGGCGCTGCGGCCCGTGGCGATGCGGATGGTGAACACCCGCGAGGTCGAGGGCACCGAGGACGGGGGCAGCACCTAGGGGGGCGCTCTGACGTACCAGTTTCCTACTAAGGGAGCTAGGACTAGTATTTGGCCGCGCAGTGTGTTCTACTAATCCCAACGACGCTAGTAGGAAACTGGAAGTTGTGAGAATCCCCGAGTCGCCACCACCGCATTCCGAACTGTTCGTGGAGCTGACTGCTAAGCAGCCAGAGCTCTCACTCCAACTGCTCGCTGATGGTCGGCCTGTCGACCCGAGGGGTCGCTATCTCCACTGGGATCAGCTGCGGAGGCGGACTCCCCCGAACGACTGGACGAGCAAGCAATGGTGGCTCGCGACTGCCATTGCTCGGCAGGCACTGGCCCGCCCTCTGCCACTTGTGGCTGTGGATGGGCAACCGTTCCGCTACAGCAACATTGACCGGGTTCAAGAACTCGTCCATCGCATCGATCAGCAAGCGAGTGGACACATCCTTGCCGATCAGAGCGTGACGAACCCGCGTGTCCGAGATCGGTTTGTCATCAGCTCGTTGATCGAGGAGGCGATCACATCGAGCCAGTTAGAAGGAGCGAGCACCACGCGGCCGGCCGCTAGGGAGATGCTCCAGAGTGGCCGCCTCCCGCAAGATCGCAGCGAGCGCATGATCCTGAACAACTACGAGGCCATACGCGCCGTGGAAGAACTTGCGTCAGGCGCTGAGCCCCTAACGCCGAGCCACGTGCTCGAACTACATCGCATTGTCACGCGCGACACGCTCGATGACGAACGCGATGCCGGACGACTGCAGATGCCCGGGGACGAGCGCATAGTGGTGGGCGGTTACGACGGACAGGTGGTCTACCAACCTCCGCCAGCCGAGGAGCTTCCGGACCGGCTGGAGAGGCTTTGTGACTTCGCAAACGGCAGCGGGGCTGACGGGTTCATCCATCCGGTGGTGCGGGCCATCGTTCTACATTTCGTGCTGGCCTACGACCACCCCTTCGCGGATGGGAACGGGCGGACTGCACGCGCACTCTTCTACTGGTCGATGCTGCGCTCGGGCTACTGGCTAGCGCAGTTTCTATCGATATCGAGCATCCTGCGCCGCGATCGGCGGGAGTACGCCGAGTCGTATCTCCATGTCGAGACCGATAACAACGATGTCACCTACTTCGTGATTCACCAACTGGAGGTGATCGTCCGGGCTCTGAAGAGTCTCGATGAGTACCTCGCCCGAAAGATGAAGGAGCAGCGCGACGCCGAGCTACTCCTGCGTGGCCGCGCGGACCTGAACCATCGCCAACACGTTCTCATTAGTGACGCGCTTCGGGATCCGGGAGCCACCTTTACCATTCAAGCGCAGGCCAATCGACACGGAGTCACCTATGAGACTGCTCGTACCGACCTGCTCCGACTTGAGAAACTTGGGCTGTTCAGCAAGACGCGTGTGGGCAAGAAGTTCATCTTCGTTCCACTCCCGACATTGACCGGTCAGCTCGCAGCTGACAACTGACCGGCCATCGCGCCCAGCGGGCTACGCAGCGCCTCGCCGTGCAAGGCGGGCGCGAGGCTTCTATCGTACGGGCGCGCGGCAGGGGCAGCCGCGCGAGGGGGGCCTCGATATGACCGGGCTGATGCCGCTCGACGACGTACGCGTGATCGACCTCACCCACACCAGCGCGGGGCCGTTCTGCACCCGCATCCTCGCCGACTACGGCGCCGACGTGATCAAGATTGAGCGGCCCGGCGGCGACCCGGCGCGGCAGCTTCCACCGTTCCCCAACGACGAGCCGCATTCGGAGCGCTCCGGCACCTTCCTGTTCCTCAACACCAACAAGCGCAGCGTCGTGCTCGACCTCAAGACCGACGGGGGGCGCGAGACGCTGCTCCGCCTCGTCGCCGGCGCCGACGTGGTCGTCGAGAACTTCAAGCCCGGCACGCTCGACCGCCTCGGCATCGGCTACGACGTGCTGCGCGAGGTGAACCCGACGATCGTGCTCACCTCGATCTCCAACTTCGGGCAGGACGGCCCGTACCGCGACTACGAGGCGACCGACCTCACGCTGTTCGGCATGGGCGGGGCGATGTACGCGCAGGGCGACGTCGACCACGAGCCGCTCAAGACGGCCGGCCGCATTACCAGCTACCACGGGGGCTACGTCGGCGCGCTCGCGACGGCCGTCGCGCTGCGCGCCACCGCCGACCGCGGCGAGGGCGAGCACCTGGACATCAGCATCTACGAGACGGCGAACCACTCGATCGACCTGCGGCTCGGGCGCCTGCTCGGGTTCCAGTACTCGGGGCGCGTCGCCCCGCGCGCGGGGCGCGTCTCGCAGGTCGGCACGGGCGTCTTCCCGTGCTCCGACGGTTTCTTCCTCATGACCGGCGGGCCGGCCTACATGCCGCGCATCCTGCCCATGGTGGGACGCGCCGACCTCCTCGATCACCCCGACTGGTCGACGCCCGCGGCGCTCTCCGCGCCCGAGCGCATCGAGGAGTTCATCCCGATCATCCTGCCGTGGATGATCGAGCGGACCCGCGCGCAGGTCCGTGACGCCTGTCAGGAGTTCGGCGTGCTCGGCGGCCCGCTCAACACCATCGCCGACACGTTCGAGGACCCCAACTTCACGCACCGCAACTTCTACCAGACCATCGACCACCCCGAGACCGGCCCGCTGACCTACCCCGGCTTCCACGCGCACTTCCGCCGCGAGGAGGGGCCGATGCCGGAGCGGCGTCGCGCGCCGCTCCTCGGTGAGCACACCGAGGAGGTGCTGGCCGAGCTGGAGGCGTCGTCACCCGCGCCCGCGGCCTCGCCGCCGCCCCGCGTCTCCTCCTCGAAGCAACTGCCGCTCGAGGGGCTGCGCATCCTCGACTTCACGGTGGTGTGGGCCGGGCCCTACTCGACCATGCAGCTCGCCGACTGGGGCGCCGAGGTGATCCGGGTCGAGTCCGTCATGCACCTCGCGCCCGCGACGCGCGGGCAGCTCGCGCGGCCGCCACGGGACGCGGTGATCGCGCAGGGCAACAGCGGCATGGGCTTCCCCGACGACGACGCCGGGCCGCGCCCGTGGAACATGGCCGCCTCCTTCAACTGCCACGCCCGCAACAAGCTCTCGATGACCGTCGACCTCACCCGGCCGGAGGGCCAGGACGTGCTCGACCGCCTGCTCGCCGTCTCGGACGGGGTGATCGAGAACAACCTCCCGCCCAACATCGAGAAGCAGGGCGTCACCTGGGAGCGGCTGTCGAGGGTCAACCCGAACCTCGTCATGGTGCGGATCCCGGGCTTCGGCATCGACGGCCCGTACCGCAGCTACCGGACGATGGGTCACCACATGGAGGCGCTGGCCGGGCACCCTGCCATCCGCAGCTACCCGGGCCTGAGCCTCGAGTACGCCCCCACCGCCGTGCCGTCCGACGCCGCCTCCGGCATCGGCGCGGCGCTCGCGTTCCTCCTCGGCATCCGCTACCGCGAACGCACCGGGCGAGGGCTCATGATCGAGCAGGCGACGGCGGAGAACTTCATGCCGATGGTCGGCGAGTTCATCCTCGACTACTCAATGAACGGCCGCCTCTGGGACCGCATGGGCAACGACCACTGGTGGCTGGCCCCGCACAACGTCTACCGCACGTACGGCGAGGACGCCTGGGTCACCATCGCCGTCCGCAACGAGGAGGAGTGGCGGCGGCTCTGCGACGTGATGCGCCGCCACGACCTCATCGACGACCCGCGCTTCGCCGACATGGCGAGCCGCTACGCGAACCGCCGCGAGCTGGACGCCGAGATCGCGGCCTGGACGGAGGGCATTGACGCGTCCTGGATCCAGCAGCGGCTCCAGCAGGTGGGCGTGCCCGCGGGCGTGGTGATGGACGAGGCGATCGCCTTCGAGGACCGCCAGCACGCGGCGCGCGGCTTCTTCCAGGAGATCGCGCACCCGGACGCGGGGACGCACCTCAACGTGGGCCGGGCGTGGCGCGCGAGCGGCACGCCGATGACGCCCGCCCGGCACGCCCCGCTGCTGGGCCAGCACAACGAGTACGTGTACCGCGAGCTGCTCGGCTTCTCCGAGGAGGAGTACGCGCGCTACGAGGAGCTGAACCACATCGGGACGGCCTACCACCCCTCTATCCCCTGAGCGGCCTCTGCCACCGCTGGGGTGCGGCGCATCCCTCGTGCGTGCCGTAGAGTGGCGGCGCGCGCGAGAGGAGCGAGATGGTCCAGCAGCCACAGCGATTCATCGAGTCGTGCTACCACCCCGAGGACCTCCAGACCGCGACGCAGGGTCGGCGGCTCGTCGGCTACGTGCTGGACTCGCTGATCGTCGTGCTCACGTTCGGCATCGGGTGGCTCGTGTGGTTGCTCCTCGCCGCGCCGCGGGGCCAGTCACCCGGCAAGCAGCTGCTCGGGATGTACATCATCCGCTCGGACGGCACCCGCGCCGGTGGCGCCTACACGTGGGTGCGCGAGCTGATCATCAAGGTCCTGCTCTTCGGTGGGCTCTTCGCCGTCCTCGGTGCGATGACGGGCGGCCTCGGTCAGCTGCTCTGGGTGGTCCCGGCGCTGTGGTGCGTGTGGGACGCGGAGCGGCAGTGCCTCTGGGACAAGGTCGGTTCGACGTACATCGCGCACTCGCCGCAGGGCTACCGCCCGCCGACGGCCGACGAGATGGCGGCGCGCGGCGAGCAGCCGCCCGCCGCCGGCGGCATCCCGTCCGGCCGCGTCGATCCCCCCGCGCCGCCCTCGCCGTCCGGCTTGATGGACTACCCCCGCGAGGCCGCCTCGATGCGCGAGGAGTCGAACGCCGAGCGCCTGCGCGAGCTCCAGCGCCTCCACAGCGAGGGCCAGATCACGGACGAGGAGTACGAGGAACAGCGCGCCCGCATCATGGATGACGTATAGTCCCCGCGCGCAAGCTTTGCGGCACGCACGCAACGAGCCAGGGGGCGAGGCGCGTTGGAACCGGACACGGGCGAGCACGGTACAGGTAGCGGACGTCCCACCTCCGACCGTTTGCGCGAGCTGCAGCAGCTCCGCGACGAAGGCCTGATCACTGATGAGGAGTTCGACGAGCGCCGGAGGGTGGTGCTTGATCAGGCGTTCGGCTCGGAGGCACCGGCAACCGCAGCGCCTGAGCCTGAGGAGGGCGCCGAGCCGCCAACCGACCCACCGAGGGCAACACGGGCAGACCAGCGCAGACAGCAGAGCGCTGCAGCACGGTCAGGGTCCAGCGCTCGTCCGGCTCGGCCGCTGCCACGACGCTGGTCTCCCGGACACCGCGCCACGTCCCCTGCGCCTGCCGAGAGACAGGGCGGTAGGTCCGGGATTCATCGTGGGTGGTTGATTGCGGCTGCGGTCGCCTTCGCCCTGTTTGTCGCGTACTCCTGCGGGCCAGAGGCCATCTGCCTCGGCCAAGGCGGCGATCTGGCACAGAATGCCTTCGGAATGGAATGGTGCGACCTGGATCGCGACGGCACGCTATCTGAGGGTGACTTCAGGCTCGCGTGGTAAGACCATCGTGAGGCCGTAGGAGGCTATCGAAGGGACTCCGCAGTCGTCCGGGAACTGTGGAGGTGGTGGACTGCCATGACTGAGACCTTCCCCTACATCGAATCGGACGCCCCCGTCTCGCACCCCGGCGGGATGCTGGCCGAGGAACTCGAGGTGCGCGGCGTGTCGCAGCGTGAGCTCGCGAGGCGCATCGGACGGCCGTTCCAGGTCATCAACGAGATCGTGCGAGGGCTCAGGGCGATTACGCCGGAGATCGCGCGGCAGCTTGAGGGCGAGTTCGGGACACCCGCGTACCTCTGGCTCGGTCTGCAGGCCAAGTACGACGACGATGCCGCCCGCCGCAAGAGCCCCGGATCGTAGCGGCCACTCCCCACTCCCCCGCCGCGTGCCGTAGCCTGCGCACGGGCGCAGTGGCGCCGCGCGAGGGGAGTGCGTGATGGGCAGGCTCGAAGGCAAGGTGGCGCTGATCAGCGGCGGCGCGCGCGGACAGGGCGCCGACGAGGCCCGGCTGTTCGCCGCCGAGGGCGCCGAGGTCGTCCTCACCGACGTCCTCGACGACGAGGGCGAGCAGGTCGCGGCCGAGGTGGGCGGCGCGTACCTCCACCACGACGTCACCAGCGAGGACGAGTGGGCCGCCGCAGTGGCGCGGACGGTCGAGCTGTATGGCGGCCTCGACGTGCTCATCAACAACGCCGGCATCTACGTCAGCACGCCGCTCATCGGCGGGAACCTGGACGACTACAAGCGCGTGATCGACGTCAACCAGGTCGGCGTGTTCCTAGGGATGCGCGAGGCGGCGCCGGCGATGATCGAGCGCGGCGGCGGCTCGATCGTGAACATCTCCTCGGTCGCCGGGCTGCGCGGCGGGGGCGGCGCGTTCGGCTACACGGCCAGCAAGTGGGCCGTGCGAGGCATGACGAAGGCTGCGGCGGTGGCGCTCGGCCCGCACAACATCCGGGTCAACTCGATCCACCCGGGACTCATCGACACCGCGATGCTGCACCAGCTCCCGAACGTCGAGGCGGGCAACCTGGACCAGATGGTGCGCCGCATCCCGCTGGGCCGCATCGCCGAGGCGATGGAGGTCGCGAAGCTCGCGCTCTACCTCGCCTCCGACGACAGCGAGTACAGCACCGGCTCCGAGTTCATCATCGACGGCGGCCTCACGGCCTGACGCGCGAGGAGGTCGAGCGATGGCCGAGTACCAGTCCACCGTGCTGCTCGACGGCCTGCGCTTCGGCGAGGGGCCACGGTGGCGCGACGGCAAGCTGTGGTTCTCCGACATGCAGCGCTACCAGGTCATGACCGTCGACCCCGACGGCAACGCCGAGGTCGTCGTCCACGTCCCCGAGCGCCCGTCCGGCCTCGGCTGGCGGCCCGACGGGACGCTGCTCATCGTCTCGATGGAAGACCGCAAGCTGATGCGCCACGTCCCGCCCGACGGCCTCGAGGAGGTCGCGGACCTTTCGTCGGTGGCGACGTGGCACTGCAACGACATGGTCGTCGACGCCCGGGGGCGCGCCTACGTCGGCAACTTCGGCTCGGACACCCTATCCGGCGACGAGGTGAGCCCCGCCGCGATTGCGCTGGTCACCGAAGACAACGAGGTGCGCATGGCGGCGGACAACCTCGAGTTCCCCAACGGGACGGTCATCAGCCCGGACGGACGCACGCTGATCGTCGCGGAGAGCCGCGGAGGGCGGCTGACCGCGTTCGATGTCGCCGACGACGGCGGGCTTTCGGGGCGGCGCGTCTTCGCCGACTTCGACGAGGTATCGCCCGACGGGATCTGCCTGGACGCCGAGGGCGGGGTGTGGGTCAGCAACCCGCTCGCGCCGGAGTGCATCCGCGTCCTCGAGGGCGGCGAGGTCACGGACCGCGTCTCCACCGAGCACAACACCTACGCCTGCATGCTCGGCGGCGACGGCGGGACGACGCTCTACATCTGCTCGGCGGACGCCAACGAAGCGGACTGGTCCGCCAATCAGGCATCCGGGTTCATCGAGGTGGTCGAGGTGGCGGTCCCGCACGCGGGGCTGCCGTAGGGGTGACGCGCAGGAGGGCGGCCGAAGCCGCCCTCCCGCATCGGCGAGCCGAGGCGCGGGGCGCTACTCGTACCAGCCGGAACCGAAGAGCAGGCCGTCGTAGCGCACGGCCCACGTGTGCTTCGTCTGGATCTGCCCGGCCTCGGGGTTGAGGAACCGGTAGGTGATCCACCGGCCCTGCTCCGAGGCGTCGGCCACGACCGGGCCGTAGAAGAAGCCCGTGATGTCCGTGCGTGTCGCCGGGTCGCGGAGGTAGCCGCCGCGACGCTCGGGCACGGGCGCGTGCGCGATCACGATGTCGCTCTCGTCCGCGATGAACACGTACCACTGCCCGTCGATGCTGGCGGGCGAGTTGTAGAACGCGACCGTGGCCTCGCGGCCATTGTCGATGTAGAACTGGACCGCCTGGTCCACGAAGTGCTTCGTGAAGATGTCCGGCTGTGACTTGGTGGGGATCGGGGCGCTCACGTCCGTTACCTCGTACCAGCCGGAGCCGAACAGCAGGCCGTGGCGTCGGACCACCCAGGTGTGCTTGGTCTCTTCCTGCCCGGTGGCCGGGTTGAGGTAGACGTAGCTCACCCAGCGGCCGTTCTCCCCGGCCGCGGCCATGACGGGCCCGAACGCGTAGCCGGTGCTGTCGATGCCGAGGTCCTCGATGAGCGAGAGCCCCACGTTCTGGGGGAGGGTCGCGTGCGAGATCATGATGTTGTCCTCATCGGTGATGAAGACGTACCACTCGCCGTCGACGCTCTCCTCGGTGTTGTAGTACGCGATGGTCGCCTCGCGCCCCTGGATGTCGTGGCGGTTGAGGGCCTGCTGCACGACGTACTTCGTGTACGCGTCCACATCCTCGCGGTCGGGCGCCAGCGTCTCGGGCACCTCGGGCGTCTCGTAGTAGCCGGAGACGAAGATCAACCCGTCGTGCCGCACGGCCCAGAGGTGCTTGATCTGATCGAGGCCGGTCACCGGGTTGGGCAACGTTGCGGTCACCCACCGCCCCTGGCCGGTGGCGGCCGCGACGATCTCGCCGAAGAAGTAACCGGCGGAGTCCGAGGACTCCTCGGGGTCGAGCAGGTTGTCGCCGACCTCCTCGGGTCGCGCCGGATGGACCACCAGGTTGTTGAACTCGTCGGCGACGACGACGTACCACTCTCCATCGACGGTGTCGGCGCGGTTGAAGTACCCGAGCGTGGCCTGGCGGCCCTCGGCGTCGTAGTAGTTGATGGCCTGCTGCACGATGTACTTGGCGTAGGCGTCGCCGTCCTCCTGCGAGGGGGCTGCATCCTCGGCGGTCTCGTCAGCCTCGGGGTCCTCCTCGGGAAGCGGGAGGACCGGGCTGGACTCGGCCTCATCGTCGTACCAGCTGGAGCCGAAGATCTGGCCCTTGTGGCGCACGACCCACGAGTTCGTCGTCTGCTCGCGCAGGCTCCTCGTCGGGTTCTTGCTCGTGTACGTGACCCATCGGCCGGATTCGGAAGCGGAAGCGATCACCGGGCCGTAGGGATATCCGTTCTTGTCGACCAGTCCGCGCACGTCGGTGCCGATCAGGTCCTGGCGGCTCGGGTGGATGGCGCGGATCGTGTAGTCCTCGCCGACGATGAAGATGAACCACTGACCCTCGACGCTCTCCCGGGTGTTGAAGTAGCGCAGCGCCGAGGCCTGGCCCTGTTCGTCGTAGCGCGCGATGGCCTGCTCGACCACGTGCTTGGTGTAGGCGTCGGGGTCTTCCGTCGAGGGCGCGCCGTCTCCGAGCCCCTCGCAACCGATGGCCGCAACGAGCGCGAGCATTGCCGCGATGAGCACCATGCCCCGGGCGATCGGCCTGACTGGTGCGGGCACGCGGCCCACCGAAAACGCACTCAACATCACGCCGTCCCTTTCGACCCCTCGTACTCTGCCCGCGCCCGGCGTCGTCCCGCGTCGGAGGGAGCGCTACCGCGGCGCAGCGCGCACCGAAGGCAATGTTCGACCGCCGGGCGAGTATACTCCCGCCGACGTTGAGCGCCCCGCGCGCATGGCGGGGAACGGTAGAACGGCGGATCCGTCATGACGGCAACCATCAACCCCGGCGGGCTCCTCGCGGGCAAGACCGCCATCGTGACCGGCGCCTCGCGCGGCATCGGCGAGGCGATCGCGATTCGCTACGCCATGGAGGGCGCGCGCGTGGCCGTGGCCGCGCGCACGGTCAACGAGGGCGACCACCGGCTGCTCGCCGGCAGCATCACGGGCGTCGCCGGCCGCATCAACGACGCCGGCGGCGCCGCGCTCGCGGTCCAGTGCAACCTCGCGGACGCCGAGGACCGCGCGAACCTCGTCGCGACGACCGAGCGCGAGCTCGGCCCGGTCGACATCCTGGTGAACAACGGGGCGGTGACCTACTACATCTCCGTCGACGAGTTCCCGGAGAGCCGCTTCAAGATCATGATGGAGGTGCAGGTCTACGCGGCCATGCACCTCTGCCAGCTCGTGCTGCCGGGGATGCGGGAGCGCAAGTCCGGGTGGATCGTGAACATGTCGTCCGGGGCGGCCATCCTTCCGGACCTCGACGGGACCATCAACAACGGCACCATCTACGGGATGTGCAAGGCCGCGCTGGAGCGCTTCAGCTCCGGCCTCGCGACCGAGACGCGCGACGACGGGATTGCCGTCAACGCGATCCGGCCGGGCCTCGTCGCCACCCCGGGGGTCGAGTACTTCGGCATGATCACCGACGCGAACCGCGACATGGTCACGCCCGTCGAGGACGTCGCCGAGGCCTCGCTGCAGCTCGCGCACGGCGACCCCTCGAGCCTCTCAGGCCGCGTCGTCACCGCCTCCGGCATGCTCGAGGAGTTCGACCTGACGGCCCCCGATCTCGACCTGTAGCAGGCTCTCGCTCTGCCCTCCGATCCCCTCTCCCCCCCGCGGGGGACAGGGCTGGGGGGTCTGGTCTGGGCAGGGTGCGAGCAGCTATCCCGAAGCTCGCCGGACCCTCACACCAGCCGTCTGATCCCCTCGCCCCCGTCTGCGGGGGAGAGGGTTAGGGTGAGGGGGCCTGATCCGCGAGCGAGCAGCCGTCGAGGCGCCCGCAGACCCTCACCCCCCGCCCTCTCCCGCAGTGCGGGAGAGGGGGCCAGACAAGGGAGAGGGAGCCGGACTAGACCACGGCGCCGGAGGCACGGTAGTCCGCGATCTCGGTGTCGTTGAGGCCCAGCTCGTGCAGCACCTCGTCGGTGTGGTGGCCCAGCGGCGGGCTGGCGAGGACGTTGTCGCTGGGTGTGCCGCCCATCGTCACGGCCGGACCCACCATCAGCTCCGGCCCGGTCGTCGCGTGCTCGACTTCCATCATGTAGCCCATCGCCTGCACCTGCGGGTCCTCCGCCATCATGTCCGGGATGTTCACCTTCGAGACGGGCGCGCCCTCGGCGTCGAAGCGCTCGATCCACTCGTCCATCGTGCGAGTGCGCATGATGGCGCGGATGCGCTCGTAGACCTCGTCGACCCGCGCGTTGGCGTCGGGTGCGAAGGCGTCGAAGTTCTCATCGGCCGTCGGGTCGTCGTCGATGCCGATCGCGCGCCGCATCTGGTCGCGGTTCGCCGGGGTGAGCGCGCCGAGGACGATCCCGCCGTCCTGCACCACGTAGCCGCCGTAGTACAGCCGCCCCGCGCTGTAGCCGAGCGCCGAGAACATGTCGCCGCGGGCGTTCAGGATCTCGTCGTAGGAGCCGCCCGCCTCCTGTACGTCCTCGATGCGCTGCCGCACCTGGTCCCCGACCATCGCCTCGTAGACCGGGACGCGGCTGACCACGTAGTTCTGCACCGCGAGCCCGACCTGTAGCAGCGAGCTCTCCAGGTACTGACCCTCACCGGTGCGCTCGCGGTGGAAGAGCGCGGCGCAGATGCCCATCGCGCCCGCCATGCCGGCGGTGAAGTCCGCGGGGGCGGTGGCCGAGATCGGCTGCGGCGCGCCGAACTCGTCCGTCTTCGCGTCGCCGGCCATGAGCCCGGAGTACGCCTGCGCGACAATGTCGGAGCCCGAGCGCTGCGCGCTGGGCCCGGAGCGGCCGAAGCCGCTGTTCTCGAAGTACACGAGGTCCGGGCGGTGCTGCCTCAGCGTCTCGTAGTCGACCCCGAGCCGCTCCGGCACGCCGGGGCGCGAGTTGATGACGAAAACGTCGAATGACGGGATGATGCGATACACCAGCTCACGCCCACGGTCGTGCGCCAGGTCGATGACCAGGCTGCGCTTGCCGCGGTTGAGCGCGTGGAAGAACTTGCTCTCGCCCGGCGCGAACGCAGCGGAGACGCGCGTGCCGTCGCCCGAGGGCGGTTCCACCTTGATCACGTCGGCGCCCAGGTCGGCGAGATTCAGCCCACAGAAGGGCCCGGCGAGAATCTGCGTGACCTCGAATACCTTGATGCCGTCGAGCGTCCCGGCCATGGTTGCTCACCCCCAGCGTGCGGCGCGCGGTGTCCCGCGCCCGGTGCAGCGCGAGCCTAACGGACAGGGATGAGCGTGCGCATCCACCAGGGCGTGGTCATCGCGTTCGTCGTTTTCCTGTCGTTCACGCTCACGGTCGGCATCACCCAGTACTCGTTCGGCGTCTTCGTCACGGATCTCGAGGGCGACCTCGGGTGGAGCCGCGCGGAGATCACCGCGGCGGTGTCGTTCTTCGCGCTCGTCGGGATCTTCTCGCTGCCGGCCGGGTGGCTGCTGGACCGCTACGGCGCGCGGCCGGTGATGGCGGCCTCGCTCACCGCGCTGGCAGTGAGCTACCTGCTGCGCCCGTTGATGACCGAGGTCTGGCAGTTCTACGCGCTGAACGCGATCCAGTTCGCGGCCATGCCCGGCGCGGTCATCATCACCGCCGGCCGGGTCGTCGGTGAGTGGTTCGAGGCGAGCCGCGGGCGAGCGATGGGCCTGACCGCGATGGGCGCGAACTTCGGCGGCATCATCTTCTCCTCGCTCACCGCGACGCTCATCACGACCATCGGCTGGCGCTCCTCGTACTTCGTCTACGGGCTGCTCTTCGCCGCGCTGGTGCCCGTCGTGATCCTCGTGGTGCGCGACCGGCGGAGCGCCGTCGACGAGGGGGGCGAGGAGGCAGGTGACCACGACCCGGCCCTGGGCGGCGCCACCGTTGCCCAGGCGCTCCGCAGCCGCCCGTTCTGGCTCGTCACGCTCGCGCTCGTGCTGGCGACCATGACCTACGGCTCGGTTTTGCCGCAGGTGGTGCCGCACCTGGAGAACGAGGGCGTCTCGAAGACCTCGGCGGCCGCGGCGCTCAGCCTGTTCGCGCTGTTCGGGATGTGCGGCAAGGTCTCGTTCGGGTGGATGACGGAGCGGCTGCCCTCGCGCTACGTGATGGCGGCGAGCATCGCCTGCCAGGTGACGGGCCTCTGGGTGCTCCTCGCCGCGGGGTCGGCGTCATGGTTCTGGGCAGCGGTGCCGGTGTTCGGGCTGGGCTTCGGCGCGCTGGGCGCACTGATGCCGCTGCTGGTGCAGGAGACGTTCGGGCTGCGCGCCTTCGGCACCATCTTCGGGCTCATCAACTTCGCGACGCTCGGCTCGGCCCTCGCGGGACCGCTGTGGGTCGGCGCATCGTTCGAGGAGACCGGCTCGTACCGCTTCGCGTTCATGGCGCTCTCGGTCGCGTTCGTCGTCGCGGCCGCCACGGTCGCCTTCGCGCGCCCGTACACCGGCCCCTCGGCGCGCCCCACCGCCGCGCCCGCCACCGCCGACGCCTCGTAGCGCCCGGGGCGGCGCGGCGCACCGGGCATGCGAAGGGGCGGCGCCTCGCGACGCCGCCCCTCGTGATACCGGCCCGAGGGCTCCCCGCTACTTGTCGATCCAGGCGTTGAACGCCTCGTACCCCGTGTCGAGGTAGAAGTGCCCGCTGCCGATCGGGCGGATGTAGCGCACCGCGCGCAGCCATGGCTGCTGGAGGTACGCGGCGTATCCGCTCGGCTTCTCGATGCGGTAGACCTGGTCCAGCACCTTGTTCCAGACGTTGCGGGCCAGCTCGGTCCGCGCGTCCGGGTCGAGCTCGACCTGGTGCTGCTCGGCCCAGGCGTCGATCTCGGGGTCGTTGATGCGGTTGCGGTTCCCGCCCGAACCCGAGTGGTTGAGCCCGAAGACGTAGTGGTCGGCCGTCGGGCTGAACGACGCCCAGCCGTCGAAGGACTCGGACTCGCCGGAGCGCGTCGTCCACTGCGAGTTGTACTCGGTGTAGTCGACGGCGTTGGCGTTGAGCTTCATGCCCACGCGCCGGAACTGGTCGATCAGCACCTCGTTCTGGAGGCTGTTCGAGGTGTTGCTGTAGTTGTAGTAGACGAGGTCGAACTCGAGCTCTTCCGCGCCCGCCGCGGCGAGCAGCTTCTTCGACTCCTCCGGAGCATGGCGCCACCAGTTGCCGAGCGTGCCGTTCTCCACGGACGGCTCGTCCTCCCAGAAGAAGCGCCAGTCCATCTGCGGCAGCACGATGCCCGCGCCGGAGTAGATCACGTCGAGGATCTCCTCGCGGTCGTAGGCCAGCGAGATGCCGCGGCGGATGCGCTCGTCCTCCCACTTCGGCAGGTCCAGGTTGAAGTTGAGCGCGAACGTCGAGGCGAAAATCGGGGCCGAGAAGTACTGCGTCTCCGGGTTCGTCTCGAGGATGTTCTCAAGCTCGTCGGACGTGGCCGCGGACATCCCGAAGTCGTGGTTGCCGACGCGGAACTGCGCCCAGCCGGCAGCCGCGTCGCGCACCAGCGGGAGCTCCCAGCGGTCGATCTTGACCGGCCCGCGGAAGTAATCCGGGTTCTTGTCGAACGCGCCGCCGACGCCGCCGGTCCAGTGGTCCAGGATCATCGGGCCGGTCCCGATGGCGTTCGAGGTGATCTCGCCGCTGTCCGCCAGCTCCGGGCCGTGCACCGTGGTGTAGGCCGTGGCGAGCGGGTAGATGAAGTCCGGGGTCGGCTGGTTGAGCGTCACGGCCACCGTCTGGTCGTCGACCACGTCGATCGAGGCGACCTGCAGGAAGTACGAGCGGTGCGGACTGCCCACGTCCTTGTAGCGGTCCCAGGAGAACTTCACGTCGTGGGCCGTGAGCGTGCGGCCGTTGACGGGCGGGATGTTGTGGAACTTGACGTCGCCGCGCATGTTGAACGTGTACGTCAGCCCGTCCTCGGAGATCTCCCAGGACTCCGCCAGCTCGGGGACCAGGTCGTTGCGGGCGTAGGGGTCGGAGTCCCAGCCGCTGTACACGCCCAGTACGCGGTTGTACATGATGTTGACCGCGGTCATGGTGCCGCCCGCGGCGGCGATGGCCGGGTCCAGCGGGCCGGGGTCGAACGTGAAGCGCTGGGTCATCGTCCCGCCGAACTTCACGGGCTTGTCCGGCTCCGGGATCTGGAACGGGACGAAGCGGCCGGCCTCGGTGGTGAAGCCCTCCGCCCGCTTGATCGTGGCGACGGTGTCCTCGTCCTCGACGTCCTCGTCGGTCACCGCGACCTGCGCGCCGCCCTCGTCCTCGTCGTCGTCGTCCTGCTGCGCGGCAGCCTGCGCTGTCGCGGCCGCCTGGGCGGTCGCCTGGGCGGCGGGCGCCTGCTCGTCATCGTCGTCGTCATCGCCGCCGCAGCCGATCAGCGCGGCGGCCGCAAGCCCGACGCCGCCGAGGAGCCCACCGCGCAGCAGCGTGCGGCGGGTCACGGTATAGGCGAACGGTGCGTCAAGCCTCTCGTCTGTGTGCTCTGGCATGTCATTCTCCTCCCGGCGAGGGATACGCAACGCCCTCACCCGGTCTACACAGGCGATACGTCCCCGGCTGCCCGCAGGTTTTCTCCCGCAGCGCACGCGAGGACGGCACCGCCGTTCGCGGCATCATAGCAGCGTACGTAAAGGTCCATGCGTAGGCGCTGTGGGGGATGTGCGCGGCGCCTTCCGCCACGCGCCTCGGTGGCGAGCTACGAGACGAACGCTCGCACGAGCGCGGCCAGCTCCCTGGGCCGCTCGACCTCCACCATGTGCCCGGCGCCCTCGACGACCTCCAGGCGGGCGTTGGGCAGGGCGTCGCGGTACTGCCGCCCCACGCTGCGCGGGACCACGCCGTCCTCGCCGCCCCAGACGAGCAGCGTCGGCGTCTCGACCTCCGCGAGGAGGTAGGGGAGGCGCCAGTCCCACATATAGGGCTTCCAGGTCAGGCGCGCGGTCATCTCGCGGCTGAAGTCCCACAGCTCGCGCGTGGCGGCGTCTGGCTGCTCGCCGAACTCCGCCTCGAACGCTGCCTGGTCGGCGAAGCAGGCCCGCACGTAGACCTCGTAGGCCAGCATCATCTGGTCGAGGATCTCGCCCTCGTCGGGCCGGATCCCGGGCGTGCCGACCAGCACCAGCCGCTCGAAGCGCTGCTGCTGGAGCACGGCCATCTCGGCAGCGACCCAGCCCCCGAAGCCGAGGCCGACGACCGAGACGCGGTCGAGGCCGATCCGGTCGAGCGCCCGATGGAGCAGGATCGCGAGGTCACGCGGCTCGCGCGCCCAGTCGGGGCGCTCGGACTGCCCGTAGCCCGGCAGGTCCGGGACCATGGTGCGCGCCGCGCCGCTCAGCTCCTCGTGGAACGGCAGCCAGCCCGGGTTGCCCGTCGAGCGATGCAGGACCAGCAGGGGCGTGCCCGCGCCGGCGCCTGCCTCCAGGTACTGCACGCGCAGCCCCGCCACCTGCACGGCGGCCTCGGTCCATGCGGCGTTCGAGGTCGTCATCGCCGTGTCGCGTCCGCGCTAGCCGACGCTGCCGAGCGGCGGGTCGAAGTCGTACGGGCCCGGCAGGTTGAGGTCGTCGCCGATCTGCCGCATCGCCGGGAGGACGTGCTTGCCCATGAGGGTGAGGCTGCTCATCGCGTCCTCGTGCGACATGGCGCCGTCGCCGTCCCAGAGGAAGACCGTGCCGAGCTCCAGCGTCTCGACGACGTGGTGCATGCGCTCGATCACCGTCTCCGGCGAGCCCACGACGATGTTGAAGCGCTCGATCTGCTTGTCGTAGCTGCCCGAGAAGTCGCGCTCATGGTCCGGCACGCGCGGCGCCTTCGGCTGCGGCGGCGCCTCGGCGGTGTCGACGCCGCGCGCCTTCGCCTGCGCGCGGTCGCGCTTCATCGGCAGCATCTCACCCTTGCGCGGGCTCAGCCCGGGCAGGCTCTGGAGGTGCTGTCGCACCTCCCCCTGGTTGCCCTCGATAAACGGGTTCGAGGGCCCCTGCAGGTACTTGCGGCCGACCTCGTAGGCGTGCTCGTCGCTCTCCTCGACGTGGACCTTGATGACGTAACCGAAGTTCTCCGGCCCCGCCTCGTAGCCCACGTTCGAGGCGCACTCGCGGTAGTAGTCGAAGGACTCGCGCACGGCCTCGAGCTCACCGCCGAGCATGATGTACGGGTAGCGGTGCTCGGCGGCCCAGCGCAGCGTGTTCTTGCTGAGGGTGCCGGGGATCCAGATCGGCGGGTGCGGCTGCTGCATCGGCCGTGACCACGGGTTCACGTAGCGGTACTGGAAGTGCTTGCCCTCCCAGCGGAACGGGCCGTCGGTGGTCCACGTCTTGATGACGAAGTCGTGCGCCTCCTGGAAGCGCTCCCAGTTGAAGGGCGACTGCGCGTTGTGGGCCACGCTCTCGCGGCCCGTCCCGCGCACCCAGCCCGGCACGAGGCGACCGCCGGAGATCAGGTCGATCTCCGCGAGCTCCTCGGCCAGCCACATCGGGTCGTCCCAGATCGGGAGCACGTTGCCGAGCAGCACGATCTTCGCCTTCTTCGTGATGCGGGCGAGGATGGCGGCCTCGACGTTGATGGCGCCGCCCATGCAGAAGAGGCTGGCGTGGTGCTCGTTGAGCATCAGGCCGTCGAAGCCCATCTCCTCGGCGTAGACCTTCTCGTCCAGGTAGCGGTTGTAGAGCTGGTGCGCGACGCGCGGGTTGTAGAGCCCGTTGCTCGTCCCCAGGTCGATGGCGCCGGGCGCGTCGCCGGGGGCGAAGAGCTGGCCACCCTCGGTGAGGAAGGCGCCGGAGATGCCAGCCTCGGGGTCCTGGTAGGGGCGTTCGGTGAAGTAGCCAAGGAACACGGTGGCCTCCTCGGTGGCTGGGTGCGCGATGCGCGGAGTCTACTCCAGCGGGGCGATCCTGCCGATCGGCTCAGCTCGGCGGGCGCGTCCCCACGCTGTCCGAAGCTCGGCCTGATGAAGCGATGCCCACTCCATCACGAGCCCGCGCGCGCGGGGCGGCAGCCGCCCGGAGAGCACGTCCAAGCTCTCGATCTCGACGGTGGCCTCGTACTCGCCATAGCGGGCGTGGGGGTGAGGAGGAGCGTGATCGTTGAAGTACATCCGGACGACGATGCCGTAGAACGGCAGAGTTCACGCATCGTCCACCGGGCGGCGGAGGCCCGGCATGATCTGGTCGGGAGTCTTCCCCGTGAGCTGGAGGTAGAGCGCGTCGGGGCAGAGTTCGATGTCTTCACCCCAGGCGATCCCGCCATGCGGCTCGATGCGGACTGCTTCGAAGAACGCCCGGTCAGCCCATGCCCGGAACACGCCCGTGTCGGCGAGGTCTGACAGGTCGACCTCGCCCTCGGCCCCGTCCTCGTAGGACAGCCAGATTCGGCATCCGCGACGAGGCTCGACGGCGGTTGGGGCTACTACTGGCATGCGCTCGCTACTCCTGCACCGAGTCAGTTGAGGGCCCGCTGTGCCTGCTACTGGACCGGCAGCGGCGGCTGCCACCACCACGGCCGCGCGCTGACCTCGATCGCCACCACCCACTTCACCCAGTGGTAGCCGCGCCGGCCCGGCACGACGAGGCGTGCGGGGAAGCCGTGCCCGGCGCTCAGCCGCTCACCGCCGACGTGCGTCGCGAGCAGCAGCTCGCGCGCCTCGCCCAGCGGGAAGCGCCGCGAGTACCCCGTCGCGGAGCGCACGACGACGCTCGCGGCGTCGTCGCCCACGCGGGCGCGGTCGAGGAGCGCGCCGAGGCGTACCCCCGTCCAGTCCTGCGTCGTGTACCAGCCGCCGGTGCAGTCGAGCGTCGCGCGGACCTCCGTCGAGTCGAGCGCCTCGACGTCCTCGTAGCCCAGCTCAAGCTCCCGGCCTACCTCGCCGCCGACGTGGAGCCGCCAGCTCGCGCGGTTGAGGTGCTGTCGCTGGTCGCCCAGCCACTGCGTCACGGGGTGGGCGTTGCCGGTGAAGCTGCCCTCCTCGCGCGAGCCCGTGAACCGCCGGTCGGCGGCCGTGACCGTCGAGACGGCGTCGAGGCCGCGCCACAGCACGAAGCCCGCGCCGCCGAGCGCGATGGTGCGCAGCGCCGCGCGCCGGCTCGCCATGTCGGCGGGCTTGAAGCGCGGCCAGTGCGCGGCGGTGTGCGTGGCGAACGGGATCACGAGCAGCACGGCGAGGACGGCGTGCAGGACCATCGGGCGCATCGAGCCGTAACCCGGGATCGGAGCCTCGGGCGCCCAGCCGAGCACCCACAGCAGCCCGACGACGAGCGTGGCGAGGAAGAGCAGCCCGAGGAGCGCCGATGGCACGGCCCACAGCCCCGCGCCCTGCCGGATGAGCGAGCGCATGACGATGCGCCACTTCCACACGAGGAGCACGATCAGCGTCATCCCGCCGATGCCGTGTACCCACAGCACCCAGGCCCCATCGGGGCTCCCGGTGAGGTAGCTGCCGACGCCCGAGGCCAGCTCGAGTAGCAGCAGGGCGAAGATCGAGAGGTTCGTCGCGCGTGCGCTCACGGGCAGGCCTCCGCGCGCTGGGTACGTTGGCTTCCAGCCTACACGGGGCGCGGGGGGCGGACGGCGCCGCGCGCTATCATCGCCGCGCCTCGCACCGTGGCGGGGCGAGGGCGATGCGAGGGGGTCGAGGCATGACGGAGTCGCTGGTAGGCCGAGTGGCCGTCGTTACCGGGGCGGGTCGCGGCATCGGCGCGGCCACAGCCCGGCAGCTTGCGATCATGGGTGCGCGCGTCGTGGTCAACGACCCGGGCGTGAACCGCGCGGGCGAGGGCGGCGACCGCGGCCCCGCCGACGGCGTCGTACGCGCCATCGCCGAGGCCGGCGGCACGGCCGTCGCGAACTACGATTCGGTGGCCGACTTCGAGTCGGCCGGCCGCATCATCGAGACGGCGCGGCGCGAGTTCGGCGGTATCGACATCCTCGTGAACAACGCCGGGGTCTCGGCGGGGGCGCCCATCCAGCAGCTTGAGCCGGAGCTCTTCAACACCGTCGTCGGCATCCACCTCCACGGCACCTACAACTGCACGCGCCACGCCGTCCCCGACATGGTCGAGGCGGGGTGGGGCCGCATCGTGAACCTCGTCTCGCGGGCCGGGCTGATCGGCTCCGCGGGCGCGGCAGCCTACGCGGCGGGGAAGGGCGGCATCTACGGCTTCACGAACGCCGTCGCGCGCGACCTCGAACCGCTTGGCGTGACGGTGAACGCGGTCAACCCGGCCGCGACGGTCACGCGCATGGTCACCGAGGCGATGGAGGAGGCGCGCGAGCGCGGGCTCGACGAGGAGTCGAGGGAGCGGATGCTCGCCATCGCGCAGCAGCCCGACGAGCTTGCGACGGTGATCGCGTTCCTGTGCACGGAGGAAGCGGGCGGGATCAGCGGCCAGACGTTCTTCGTGCAGAACGGCGCCGTCGGCCTGTTCGCCCCGCTCCAGGTCACGCAGACGCTGCTCACCGACGAGGACTGGACGCCGGATACCCTCGCCGAGGCGGCGAACAGGCTCCAGCTCCACCCGCTGGGGCAGCTCTACTAGGCGAAGATCTTGAAGGAGTGGCCGCTGTCGCCGATGAGCGCTTCCACCCGCGCCGCGAACGGAACGTCCGTGAGGTCGATACCCGCACTCGCGGAGATGAACTCAACGCCCACCACGGCCCCGTCCGCCGAGTAGTCGAGGATTCGGAGGTCGTCGAGGAACTTCTGGGTCGCGGATGCCTGGCCATCGCGCAACTGCACATACAGGGCGTCAGCCTCGGAGTCGTATGCGGCGTGAGGCATGCGTATCCCTCCCAGACCACGCTAACACGGCTCTGATCCCCTCTCCCCCCGCGGGGGGAGAGGGTGAGGGTGAGGGGGGCCTGCGGGCTGGCGCCAGCCACCGAGGATCGCGCCAGACCCTCACCCCCCGCCCTCTCCCGCCGGGGGGGGGGGGGGGAGGTGTAAAAAAAAAGCAGCCCCAC
>VXMU01000044.1:80466-96172 GCA_009840945.1 Chloroflexota bacterium
CTATCCCGCAGTGCGGGAGAGGGGGCCAGATGCGCCTTACCCGTTCAGCGCGCGGTCCAGTGCGGCGAGCTCGTCGGCGGCCCAGCGCTGCGAGAGTGCCGAGTTGGGCACGAGGCCCGGCGAGCCGTGGAACGCGCCGGGGTAGACGTGCAGCTCGGTCGGCACGCCCGCCGCCATCAGCCGCTGCGCGTACGTGATGTCCTCGTCCACGAACAGGTCGAGGACGCCGACGTTGATGTACGTCGGCGGCAGCCCGGCGAGGTCGGTGGCACGGGCGGGCGCGGCGTACGGCGAGACGTCGTCGCCGCCGGCGTTGCCGGCGAGGTAGGCGTCCCAGCCGTGCAGGTTCGCGTCGCGGTTCCACACCCGCTCGTCCGTGATCGCCTCGGCGCTCCGCGTCGTGTTGCGGTCGTCGATCATCGGGTAGACGAGGAGCTGGAAGCACACGTCCACCTCGCCACGGTCGCGGGCGACGAGGGCGAGCCCGGCGGCGAGCCCGCCGCCCGCGCTGCCGCCGCCGATCGCGATGCGGTCGCGGTCGATGCCGAGCGCGTCGGCGGAGTCGGCGAGCCACTTGAGTCCGGCGTAGCAGTCCTCGATCGGCGCGGGGAAGGGGTGCTCCGGCGCGAGCCGGTACTCGACCGAGGCGACGAGGATGTTGAGCTGGGCGGCGATGCCCGCGCAGTAGGGGTCGCTCATCTCGACGTTGCCGAGGACCATCCCGCCGCCGTGGATCCAGTAGAAGGCCGGGGCGTTCGTCGCGAGCCCGGCGGGGCGGTAGGTGCGGACCATCACGTCCGGGGCGCCCTCGGGGCCGGGCGCCATGTGGTCCTCCATCGCGACGTTGTCGGGCATGGGCGGGGCGGGCATCGCGGCGCGGCGCTCGGCCATGCCCGCGCGGGCCGCCTCGATGTCGGCGAGGTCCATGCGCATCGGCATGCCGTCGAGGACGGCGCGGTGCTCGTCGTCGAGCTGGAGGTTGAGGTCGAGTGTCGGGGCGGTCGTCATGGCGGGAACTCTCCGTCTGTGCATGTGTCGTGTTGGGCGGATGGTACAACCTCGCGCTCGACGGGAGCCGCGTCCGAGGCGGGCCCACCCCGGGGTGCGACGGATCTGCGAAGGTGCGCATGCAACCTAGCAGATGATAGGCTGACGGAGACACCGGAGGACGCCCGTGCCGGACTGGTTCACCGACAGCTACCTCGGCATCGAGGTCCGGCAGTACATCGGCCTCGGCGCCCTCGTCGCCGTTACGATCGTCACGTACGCCGCGATCTCGACCGCGCTGAGGATCTACGTACGCGTCCGCTTCGAAGCGGCGGACCACGCGTTCTGGCACGGGGAGCGGGCGCGGCTGGGACGCTCGCTGTGGGCGCTCGCCGTCGCGATCACGCTGCTGTTGGGCTTCCCGGCGCTCGACTTCCCGCAGGTGGCCGAGGACATCGTCGAGCAGCTCGCGAGCCTGCTCGGGGCGGTCGCGCTGGTGATGCTCGGCTTCCGGGGCGTCGACATCTTCACCGATGTGCTCGCGCGCCGCGCGGCGCTGACCGACAGCCGGTTCGACGACCAGCTGGTGCCGCTGCTGAACACCGCGCTCAAGATCCTGACGCTGATCATCGGGATGCTCTTCATCCTCGGGAACCTCGGCGTCAACGTGACCTCGCTGGTGGCGGGGCTCGGGCTCGGCGGCCTGGCGGTCGCATTGGCGGCGCAGGACACGTTCCGAAACCTCCTCGGCGGCGTCACGATCTTCGCCGACCGCCCGTTCCAGGTCGGCGACTGGGTGGTGGTCGGAAGCATCGAGGGCACCGTCGAGCACGTCGGGTTCCGATCGTCGCGCGTGCGGACCTTCTACAACTCGGTCGTCACCGTCCCGAACGCGCGCATCGTCGACACGCACGTCGACAACATGGGCCTGCGCCAGTGGCGCCGGTACCGCGCCACGCTCGGGCTCGCGTACCACACGACGCCGGACCAGGTGCAGGCATTCGTCGAGGGCGTGCGCGCGGTGATCCGCGCGAACCCGGAGATGCGCAAGGACTACTACATCGTCGAGTTCACGGAGTTCGGCGCCTCGTCGCTCGAGGTCCTGCTGTACTGCTTCATCGACGCGCCGGACTGGAACGCGGAGCTGCGCACGCGGCACGTGCTGAACCTCGACATCATGCGACTGGCCGAGGAGCTCGGCGTGGAGTTCGCCTTCCCCACGCAGACGCTGCACGTCGCCTCGATGCCCGGGCAGCCCGCCGAGGTCCCCGAGGCGCCGGCGCGCGATCAGCTCGGCGAGACCGTCGAACGCTTCGCCCCCGCGGGCGCTGGCGGCCAGCGCACCGACCAGCCGATCACCGCCGGCTACGACAACACCCCCGACGGGACGTAGGGCTCTCCGACCCTCGCCCCCGCCCGCGGGGTATCCCCGCGTCGAGGACGGCCGAGGCCTGCCCTCGGCTGTCCAACCCGGCCATGCTGCGGGGAGAGGGTGAGGGTGAGGGGGTCTGACCAGGGTGTGAGCAGTGATTGAGGAGCCTTCCGGACCCTCACCCCAACCCTCTCCCGCAGTGCGGGAGAGGGAGTCGGACGGAGAGAGAGCCGGATCGGATCCGAGTGGACCGGCTACAGGTAGCCGAACTCCTTCGCCGACGCCGTCAGCTCGTCGCGGAACCTGGGGTGGGCGAGGCCGATGATGGCCAGGGCGCGCTCGCGCGTGGACTTGCCCTTCAGGCACGCCAGCCCGTACTCCGATGCCAGCCAGTGCACCTCGTTGCGCGGCGTCGTCACCACGGCGCCCGGCGTCAGCGTCGGCACGATGCGCGACACCTCGCCGCCCTTCGCCGTCGAGTAGAACGCGATGATCGACTTGCCGCCGCGCGAGTCGAAGGCGCCGCGCGCGTAGTCGTGCTGGCCGCCCGTCCCGCTGAACTGCGACGTGCCGATCGACTCCGAGCAGCACTGCCCCGTCAGGTCCACCTCGATGGTCGAGTTGACCGAGATCATGTTGTCGTTGCGGGCGATGTTCGGCGGGAAGTTGGTGTACGAGACCGGGTGCGCCTCGATGCCCGGGTTGTCGTCCAGGAACTCGTAGGTACGACGCGCCCCGGCGGCGAAGGCGTACACCGCCTTGCCGGGGTGGAACGTCTTCTGCGAGCCGTCCGCCACGCCGCTCTCGATGAGGTCCACCATCGAGTCGACGAACATCTCGGTGTGGATGCCGAGGTTGCGGTGGCCCATCAGCGCCTTCGCGAGGGCGTTCGGGACGCCGCCGATGCCGAGCTGGATCGTCGCGCCGTCCGGCACCATCTCCGCGATGAGCTGGCCCATCGCCTCGTCCTCGGGCCGCTCGGGGACGAGCGGCAGCTCGGGCAGCGGCTCGTCGTGCTCGACGATGGCGTCGAGCTCGGAGACGTGCACCCACGAGTTGCCGTGGACGCGCGGCATGTGGTTGTTGACCTCGGCGATGATGATGTCGGCCTTCTCGATCGCCGCCTTGTGGGTGTCCACGTTCGTCCCGAGGCTCATGTAGCCGTGCCGGTCGACGCGCGAGACGTCGATGAGCGCCACGTCGATGTCCATGAACTCGAGGATCAGCCGCGGCACCTGGTGGAAGAAGTTCGGGTTGTAGTGCGCCACGCCCGACCCGATCAGCCCGCGGTCGACGCCGTTCACGAACAGCGACTCCCAGCGGATCACGTCGCGCACGTCGGGCGCGAGGATGGACTCCGAGGCCGCGCCCATCGGCAGCAGGCTCGTCGTGCGGAGGTCGGTGAATCCGCCGTCGCGGGCGCGGTCGGCCAGGGCGCGCACCAGCGCGGGCGGCTCGCCGGCGCAGTTGCCCTTGAAGACGAAGGCGCCGTCGGGGATGAGCGCGACGGCCTCCTCGGGCGTGCGGAGCTTGTTGCGGTACTCGTCGGTGGCGTTCGGCACGGCGCTCGCCCTTCCCCGCGCCCCCGGCGCGGCCCGGCTCACTGCGTCCCCGGTCCGGTGCGCCCCCGCGCGGTGGCCACGGTCCGGGACGGCCCGATGATACTAGCGACCGCCCCCGCGCGGCCCGCGCAGCCGTTGCGCCGCCGAGGCCGTACGATGGCGGGGTGAGCCAGTCGCCCCGACCCCGCCTCTGGACGTTCGACTTCGGGCTGACGCTGCTCGGCACCGTCGGCTTCTTCGCCAGCTTCTTCTACCTGCTCGCCGTCCTGCCCGACTACGTCGACGAGATCGGCGGGTCGAAGTGGCAGATCGGGCTCATCGTCGGCGGCTTCAACGTCGTGCCGCTCGTGCTGCGGCCGTTCGCCGGGCGCTGGAGCGACCGCGGTCACCGCAAGCGCGTGCTGCGCGTCGGCCTGCTCACGATGATGGCGTCGCTGCTGCTCATGACGCTCTCCCATGACATCGCCTCGCTGTTCCTGCTCAGGCTCGTGCAGGGCGTCGGCATGGCGACGTGTCCGACTGCCTCGGCCTCGATGATCGCCGAGCTGTCGCCGCTGCCGAGGCGCGGCGAGGGCGTCGGGATGTTCGGGATGGCGACCGGCGTCGCGCAGATGTTCCCACCCGCCATCGGCGTGGCCGTGGCCGCCGCGTGGGGCTTCGACGCCGTCTTCATCATCGCCGCCGTCACCGCCGGCCTGACGCTGCTCGTCGTGGAGCCCGTGCGCGAGCCGCCCAGCTCGAGCGCGGGCGTCGAGGGCGGCGCGACGCTCTTCCCGCGCCCCGCGATCTTCCCGATGTCGGTCTTTATGACCGTCACCTTCTCGTTCGCCGCGACCAGCACCTTCCTGCCGCTGCTCGGCGAGGAGCGCGGGCTCGGCAACGTCGGGCTCTTCTTCCTCCTCGTCGGCATCGCCTCCACGCTCGTGCGGCCGGTGGCCGGGGCCGCGTCCGACCGGGTCGGCCGCGTGCCGGTCGCGCTGCCGGGCCTCGTCGCCACGGTGGCGTCGATGTGGCTGCTCGCGCTGGCCCACGGGCCGCTGATGCTCATCGTCGCGGGGTTCATGGCCGGGGCCGGGCTCGCCGGCGCGCACACGGCCCTCCTCGCGCTCGCCATCGACCGCGTGGCGGACACGGCCCGAGGGCGCGCGACGGCCGTGCTGCAGCTCGCCTGGGACATCAGCGGGCTCGCCGGGGGCGTCGTCCTCGGCATCGTCGCGAGCTGGTTCGACGTGCCGATGGTGTACTGGGCGTCGGGCGGGCTCGCCGTCGTGGGGATGGTGTGGCTGCTCATCGGCCGGGCGACGGGGCAGACGCGCCCGTACCGCCGACCGGTCGTCGTCGCGCAGGCGAGCCACGCCGGGTTCGGACAGATGGACGAGCCCTGGTAGCGCACCGTCCCGCCCGGCCGCTCGCGTATCATCGCCCCGCCACGCGAGGAGGCCCCGATGCCCGACGTGACCGAACCCGACTACGCGCTGCTCGACCGCCTCGGCGCGGCCTCGATGGCGTTCTTCCCCCGCCCGGATCACACCCGCCCGCCGGAGGGCGCGAGTGACTACCTGATCGAGGTCGACCCCGGCGTCTCGATCGGTGCGCGGTTCTACCACGAGCCGGGGCCGGAGCACCCCTCGATCCTCTACTTCCACGGCAACGGCGAGATCGTCGGCGACCACGACCAGTTCGTCAGCCTCTACTACGAGAACGGCATCAACCTCTTCGTCGCCGAGTTCCGCGGCTACGGGAAGAGCGGCGGGACCTCCTCGATGGAGCATCTCGTCACCGACGCCCGTCCTGTCGCGGCGTTCTTCCACGCCCAGCTCGACGAGCTGGGCTACTCGAAGAGCCGGTACGTGATGGGCCGCAGCATGGGCGCCTCGCCGGCGCTCGAGATCGCGGCGAACGCGGCCGAGGGCTTCGGCGGCGTGGTCATCGAGAGCGGGGCAGCGGGCGTGCGCGGCATGCTGCAGCGCTTCGGCGTCGCCGAGCACGGGACGGCCCTCGAGCTGATCGAGGCGCACGAGGCGAAGATCCGCTCGATCCGCCTGCCGACGGTGCAGATCCACGGCGAGGTGGACCAGCTGGTGCCGATGGAGACGGCGGCGGAGCTCTACAACCTGCTGGAGGGCACCTCGCGCGAGATCGTCGTGATCCCGTACGGCGACCACAACACGATCCTGTGGGTCGGCCAGGTGCCATACATGGAGGCGCTCCGCCGCTTCATCGACACCAACGCCCCCGCCGCCGAGTAGCTCGCCCAACCCCGGCCGGCTAGTACCAGATAGCCACCGCGCGCCCGTCGATCAGTTCCGGCGGGTAGGGCAACGAGCGCGCTGTACCTGCGGCGATGCGCGCGGCCGTCCAAGCGCACGCGACCGCGTCGACGATGTCATCCGCCGCCGCCTTCCCGCTGACTTCGCCCACGACATCCGGGATCGCCAGGCCCTGGGCAGAGAGCAACGCACGCCGCTGCATGAGGCCGTCCCACGTCTTCTTTCGTGGGAGCAGACGACTGCCGGCAAGCTCCGCAAATGTGACCTCCGGGTGCGCCTCGTAGACGCGCGCGTCTTCGGCCACACGATCCACATCCGCGATCTTCAACGCGAGGGCGAAGCTCTGACTGGAGAGGCCACGACCGCTCACACGCCTCGTCGCCTCGTTCGCCTCCGCGTAGGCCTCCGCCCGACTCTTCAGTCCGACGGCCGCGCTCGCGATGTCGAGGACAAGGCGCGGCGGCGCGTTGAAGACGCTGCTTGCTCGCCCGCGCAGCAGGCCGCGCGCGGCTGTATCAGCCCTCCGTCGCCCATCCGCAGCGAGCCCGATCGGGATGTCGAACGCGAGGACCGGGGCGTCCGGGTGGGCGTCGAGTGCGTCACGAGCCGACTGATGGAACTCAAAGCCCGCGAGTCGGCCGTCCGCGACAACGGCGGCGATCCAACCGTCCGGGCAGCCGTCGAGACCGACTACCTCGGCCATTCGTTCCCTCCCGTCGTCGCCGCGAGTATCCCATCCGCCATGGCCCGCGTGATACCGTCGCCGCGCCGGACGCCGGTGGCAGCGCGAAGGAGCACGTGATGAGCCTGGCCGACCGCACGCCTCCCACACACGAGGAGTACGAGTCCTACCGCGAGCGCTTCAGCAACTGGGGCCGCTGGGGCGACGACGACCGACTCGGCACCCTCAACCACATCACGCCCGAGGTTCGACGCCACGCCCTCACCCTCCCGCGCGAGGGCCGCTCGATCTCGCTCTCGCTCGTGATCAGCACCGACCCGCGCTCAAGCATGGTGTCGGGGTTCGAGCAGGAGATGCGCGTGGGGCCCAGCAGCTCCGGCGACCGCATCAGCATCAACTTCCACGGCTGGACCGTCACGCACCTCGACGCGCTCTGCCACATCTTCGCCGCCCCGGAGAACGCCCTTTACAACGGCCGCCCCACCTCCGACGTGACCATCGAGGGCGCGGGCAGCGGCTCCGTGGAGCCGTACCACGACGGCATCGTCACGCGCGGCGTGCTCTACGACGTGCCGCGCCATCGCGGGACGGACTTCGTGACCATCGACGCGCCCGTGCACGGCTGGGAGCTCGCCGACATCGCCGCCGCGCAGGGCGTCGAGCCGATGCCGGGCGACGCCGTGATCGTGCGGTCGGGCGCGAACGCGTTCTACGCCTCGCGGCCCGAGTTCGAGATGGGGATGTTCAACGAGATGCCGGGCGTGCACGCCACGGCGATCGAGTTCCTGTACGACCACGACGCCGCGCTGCTGGTGTGGGACCTCCTCGACGCCGGTCAGCAGGACCTCGGCTACGGGCTGCCGAGGCCGGACGGCGACGCGGTCAAGGTCCCGATCCACGAGATCGTGATCCCGTACATGGGCATGCCGCTGCTCGACAACGCGAACCTCGACGACCTCGCGGACGCGTGCGCGGAGTCGGGCCGTTACGAGTTCCTGCTGATGGTCGCGCCGCTGCGCGTCCGCGGCGGCACCGGCTCGCCGGTCAACCCCATCGCGGTGATCTAGGCCGGGGCAGGCACAGGACGCAGAGTCCGGCTCCCTCTCCCCTGGGGAGAGGGAGGGGGTGAGGGTCCGGCGGGCTCCTCGAGGCCTCCTCGCACCGTGCCCAGACCCCCTCACCCTCACCCTCTCCCCCGCGGTGTGGCTGGGTCGGAGAGCAGAGGGATGCCCTCTGCTCTCCTCGACGCGGGGATACCCCGCGGGCGGGGGCGAGGGGATCAGAGCGGATTACCCGCTCCGCCGCGGACTAGAACTCGTCGAGGTTCTCCGCGGCCGCGGCGCGTCGAGGGCGGCCGCGCGGGCCCGTCTCGGGCACGAGCAGACCGGCGACGACGAGGGTGAGCGGGAAGAAGATGCAGATCGTGAACCCGAGGCTGAAGCTGCCCGTCTGATCGCGCAGGAACCCGACCATCAGCGGCGAGAAGAAGCCGCTCACGTTGCCGATCGTGAGCAGAGTGGCGACGGAAAGCGTCGCCCGCTCCAGCGTCGCGCCCGGGAACTCCATCGGCATCGTGATCACCGAGGGGAAGTGGATCCAGCTCACAAACCCCAGCAGCGCCAGGCTCGGGAAGAGGATGAGCGGCGACTCCGAGATGAAGCTGCCGAAGACGGCGATCGGCATCAACGCGCCCGCGAGGATGATCAGCGGCCGCCGCAGCCCGATCCCGACCGGCAGCGCGGAGCCCGCCAGTGAGCCTACGATCCCGAAGAACGACGGGATCGCCACCACCTGGCCCGCGCGCTCGAGCGTCCATCCCCACTCCTGCTGGTAGTACGTCGGCAGCCACGAGTTGAGGCCGATGAACGCGGCGACCCCGCCCGCGACCCCGACGCCGAGAAGCAGCGTCGGCACGTGGCGCGCCGCCGCGCCGAGCATGCCGAGCGAGAACGGCGTCCCCACCGGCGCGCCGACCGGCACCTCGGGGGTGCGCGCGAGCATGACGAACACGCCCACGCCCACGAGCCCCACGAGGCCGAACACCATGAGCGACTCGCGCCACCCGACGAGGTCGGCAATGAAGGCCACCGAGAACACGGAGATGGTGACGCCGATGCTCTGCCCGACGATGTTCGTGCCGTTCACCACCGGCAGCTCGCGCAGCGGGAACCAGCTCATCACGGCCGACGGCAGGGCGCCCATCACCGTCGCGCCCCCGGCGGCAAACATGAGCCGCAGGGTGAGCAGGATCGTGAAGTTCGCGGCGAACGGCGAGAGCACCATCGCCGACATCAGGAGGCCGCCGAAGAAGGTCGCGCGCCACCACCCGAACTTCGCGGCGATGAGCCCGCCGGGGATCGTGCTGAGCGCGAACGCCAGCGCGGTGCCCCCGATGAGCAGGCTCGCCGTCGCGTTGTCGATGCCGTAGTCCTCGATGATGAGCGGGAAGAGCGGCGCGACGGCGATGAAGCTGAGCCCCATCGCGACCTGGATCCAGAGCAGCGCCCCCTCCACCACGAAGCGGTAGCGTGGCGCCTGCACGGTCCCCGTTGCGGTCGTCACGCTCGTCCCGCCCTCGCCTAGCGCAGCGCCAGCAGCGAGCCCGGCTCGTCGACGACGAACGTGCCCCGCTCCAGCACCACGGCCCAGCGCTTGACGCGCGTCGAGAGCCGCTCGAGGGGCCGCTCCGCGATCGTCTCGCCCGTCTCGAGGTCGAGCAGCGCGAGCGACTCCTGCCGCGGCACCAGCAGCCCGTCCGGCGTCACCGTCGGCGCGCCGTGCACCGCGTCGAGGTTGACCTCCCATGCCAGCACGCCGGTCGTGCCGTCGAACGCGCGCACCAGGCCCGTGGTGTCGGAGGCGATGATCCGCTCGCCGTCGAAGGCGGGGCGGAAGACGAGCGTGTAGGCCGTGCCCGACCGCAGGTCGCTGGGGCGGACGCGTGAGACCCACTCTACCTCGGGTCTCGGCGGTTCCGGCGCCGCCCCGAACGCCCACAGCCAGTTCCAGTAGAGCCGGGTGCCCTCCCACCACGGCAGGGTCGACTGGGGGTCGATCCCGGCGGCGAAGGCGGGCGAGAGGCTGTAGATGTAGTCGTCCCCGAACACCAGCCCGGTGACCGAGGTGTGCGGGTGGCGGAACGTGCGCTGCCCCGTCTCGCGGTCGAAGACGACGACGGCCTTGCGCGCGGCCACCGCGACGTGGGTGTCACCGACCACTGGGGACGCCTCGCCCCAGTTCCCTTCGACGTCGATGCTCCACAGCACGTCGCCGTTCTCGGCATCGATACCGTGGAGGCGGCCCGGCGCGTAGACGTAGAGGACGCCGCCGAACACGATCGGGCTGGTAAACAGCTCCTCGCCCAGCCTCGCCGTCCACACGTACTCGCCGGTCGCCGAGTCCAGCGCGGTCACCTGGCCGGTGCGGAGCGCCATGTAGAGGCGGTCGCCCACCACGGTCGGCGCGCTGAGCAGCCCCGGCCGGGCGACGCGCCACACCTCGCTCCCGTCGTCCAGCGAGTAGGCCCCGAAGCTGTCGAGGTACACGATGTACACGCGCTCCTCGTCGGCGACGGGGGTGCGCATCACCACGTCGGCCAGCGTCGTCTGCCATGCCACCTCGCCGTCGAGGACCGGGCTGGCGCCGGTCGCGCGCGCCTGGTTGCGCCCGCCGTTCGAGGACGGCCACGTCGCGGCGGGCACCTCTGCCATGCTCACGGCGTCCGAGGTGGGGAGCGGCAACGGCTGCGCGGTCGAGATGTGGTGCACCCAGGCCCAGCGTCCGCCGTAGAAGAGCACGACCGCCAGGAAGATCACCGCGAACCCGCGGCGGCGCGACCAGCGGTGCCGGATCTGGGGGAAGCGGCGGCGTCGCTCCGGCCTCTGGCCGAAGCGCGGGCTATACCGGTCGTCACGCAGGTCGGCCATGCAGAAGCGGCAGCGGATGCTGGTCTCGAGGACCTCGCGTCCGCAGCGCGGGCACGTGCGCTGGTTGGCGGTGGGGGGCGGCGTGGCGCCTGCGGACGTGCTGGCCATGGTCCCCCGAGTGCGGGTATGCGTTGCGGCGGCTGCCTATGTTCTCACAACGCGCGTCAGCGCAGCGCCGGGCACGAGGCCCGGCGCGCCGCAGGCAGCCGGCCCTCGCAGGCCGCTAGTTGTTGTTCGCGAAGAAGTCCGGTATCCCCTCGCGCCGCCGCCGCCACTCGAGGATCGTCGCGGCGGCGCGAGCCGCGCGCTCGATCGACGGGAACGACGCGACGCCGTGGTCGTGTACGAAGTCGCCGGCGTCCTCCAGCCGCGCCTCGCGCAGGATCAGCGCCATCGGCACGTGGTGGTCGCGCGAGATGATCGAGAGTTCCTCGGCGGTCAGCGAGAGCTGCTCGCCGCGCGCCCGGTCCGAGCGGTCCTGCCCGGGGTACCAGCGCGTCCCGACCGTCGTCAGGATGAGGTCGGTCGAGTGCGCCGCGGCGATCGACTGGAAGACGCGCCGCGTGAGGCCGGTGTCGCTGCCGAAGTCCATCGGATGGTCTCGGCCGAAGTTGGCGTCGACGGGGTTGCGGATGCTCGTCCCGGCGATCGGGATGATCTCGCGCAGCTGCTCCTGGGTCGCCTCGGGCAGCCACGGCACCTCCAGGCCCTCCATCGCCATCTGGTCGGTGGAGAGCACCGCGAAGCCGCCGCCGGCGCCGACGAGCGTGACCTTGTTGCCGGTGAGGTAGCGCATGTCCGTGGTCATCGCGACCGCGAGGTCCAGCAGGTCCTCGAGCGTGCGCACGCGCATCGCCCCCGCCTGGCGGCAGACCGCGTCGAAGATCTCGATGGAGCCGGCGAGCGAGCCGGTGTGCGAGTTCGCGGCGCGCGCGCCGTCGTTGGTGATGCCGCCCTTGAGCACGATGGTCGGCTTCTCGCGGGCCAGCTTCTTGATCGCGTCGAAGAACGCGCGCCCGTCGCGCGGCCCCTCGATGTACGCGACGACGAGCTCGGTCTGCGGGTCGTGGAGCGCGTAGTCCAGGAAGTCGTGCGACTTGAGGTCGGCGGCGTTGCCGTAGGAGACGCCCTTAGAGAAGCGCAGCCCGCGTCGTCCGAGACCGTCGATGATGCCGCCGGCGTTCGCGCCGGACTGCGAGAGCAGGAAGACGTTGCCGGGGTCGTTCGGCGAACGCGGGTTGAAGCCGAGGCCGACGCCGGGGACGTAGAGCCCCATGCAGTTCGGGCCGATCAGCCGCATCCCCGCCTCGCGCGCTCGCGCCACCATGGCGCGCTCCTGCGCGACGAGGTCCGGGTCGCCGGTCTCCGCGAGGCCCGCCGTGAACGAGTGGAGCGACTTCACGCCCTTCTCGATGCACTGCTCGACGAGCGTCGGCAGGCCCTCGGACGGGATCTGCGAGATCACGTGGTCGACCGGGTCGGGGCAGTCGAGGACCGTCGGGTAGCACGTCACGCCGCGCACCTCGGTCATCTTCGGGTTCACGGCATAGAGGTGGCGGCCGTGGTGGAAGCCCTGCTCGAGCAGGGAGTTGAGGAAGATGCCGCCCATCCGCCCGTCGGGGCCGGGGCGCGTCGAGACGCCGACCACTGCGACGCCACGCGGGTTGAAGATCGGGTCCAGCGGGTGGTCGACGGCCACCGGTTCATACATGGTCGTGATACGGCGGCCTCCTGGTTGGCGCCTGCGCGGATTGCGCGGGCTATTCTAGCGATGCCCCCACTCCGCGCCAGCGCGCGATCCGCGCCCCCGGGTGGCTCCGAGGGCCTACCCGGTCTCCTCGTAGCCCTTGTCGCGCTCCTGCTTGAACGCCGCCCAGCCCTGCTCCTCGCGGATGCGCTGGCGCGCCGTGCCGACCGTGTCGTCGGCCTCCAGGTACTCGACCAGCGCCTCGTTGTCGCGGTAGCGCACCGCGTCGATGAGGCCCATCTGCTCGTAGACGAGGTTCACGAGGCGCTTGTTGAGCCGCACCGCCACGGGCGGGAGCGCGGCGAGCTTGCGCGCCATCTCCTCGGCCGCCTCGTCCAGCTCGTCGTCGGCGACGACGCGGTTGACGAAGCCCATCTCCAGCGCGCGCGGCGCCGGGATCGCCTCGCCGAGGAGCAAGACCTCCTTGGCCTGCTTCTGGTTCATGATGAACGGGCTGATCAGCACCGGGACGCCGAAGCCGTGGCGGATCTGGATCTCGCCCAGCCGCGCGCTCTCCGTGGCGATCGTGAAGTCACAGACGCCCGCCAGCTCGAACGCCTGCCCCACCGCGTGGCCGCGCACCGCCGCGATCACCGGCTTGTCGAACGACCAGATCCGCAGCTGCACGTCCAGCGCGTCGGGGGCGGGGTCGTCGTCCGGGTACAGCGAGGACCAGAGGTCGCCCCCCGCCGAGAAGGCACGGCCCGCGCCGGTGAGGATGACCGCGAGCACCTCCGCGTCGGCCTCGGCGCGGTCGAGCGCGGCGTCCAGGAGCCGCGTCACGTTCTTGTTGATCGCGTTGAGCACGAGCGGGCGGTTGAGCGTGATCTTCGCCACGCCGTCGGCGGCCTCGTAGAGCACGTCGTCGGGCGATGGCGGCGGGATGGCGATCCCGTCGGGCGTCTTCTGCCAGGTGCTGGTGTCGGGCTCGCTCGTCATCGTGCTTCCCCTTCGGTGCTCGCGAGACGGTACCACGCCGGGAGCCCGCAAACGCGGTAGGCTCCCGGTGCAATCGATCGTTCCGGGACGCGGGATATACCGCGCAGGGGGAGGTCCGCAATGCCGATGCTCGAGGTGACCGGCGGCGAGCTGTACTACGAGGAGCGCGGCGACGGCGAGCGCTCGATCGTCTTCGCGCACGGCGCGGGCGGGAACCACATGAGCTGGTGGCAGCAGGTCCCCCACTTCTCGCAGCGCTACCGCTGCATCACCATCGACCACCGCGGCTTCGGCCAGAGCCTGGACCACACCGGCGAGTCCATCCGCGCCTACCCCCGTGACCTCGAGGAGCTGCTCGACCACCTCGGCGTCGCGTCGACGGCGATCATCGCGCAGTCGATGGGCGGATTCACGGGCATGACCTTCGCCGGGCGGCGCCCGGAGCGCGTGTGGGCGCTGGTGATGGCGAACACCTTCCTCGGCGTCGGCGACGGGGACCTGCTCGCGCGGGTGCGCGAGCACTGGGCGAACCTCGCGCAGATCGACCCGGGCGGCCCAGCGTATGAGCAGACCATCATGGTCGGCGACCGCTTCAAGCGTGAGCACCCGGACAAGCTCTTCCTGTACCAGCAGGTGCGCGCGCTCAACCCCCTGATCGACCTTCCGGAGGGCTACTCGATCGAGGACGGCGCGATCCCCGTCGCCGACCTCGCGAACCTCGACGTGCCCGTGCTGTTCCTCGCGGGCGAGGCGGACGCCACCATCCCCATCGAGCTGACGGCGGCCGCGCAGCACCATGTCGCGGGCTCCAGCATCGAGCTGGTGCCGGAGGCGGGGCACTCGCTGTACTGGGAGATGCCGGAGGTCTTCAACGCGCGCGTCGACGCGTTCTTCGACGGGGTGCTGGCGGGCTAGGCGGCGCCCTCGACCGCGGCCGGCGCCTCCTTCGGCGGCGGCTCGGTGGAGACGAGTATCAAGAGCGCGCCCACCAGGTACACGAGCGCGAACGCCACGAACACGCCCTCGTACGACCCGAACGCGTCGACGTAGAGCCCGGCGACGATCGGGCCCGCCGCGCCGAGCAGGATGGTGAACGGCTGGCCCAACCCTCGTATCGCGCCGATGTGCACGCGCCCGAAGTACTTCGCGAAGATGAACTCGCTCAGCGGCACCGTCCCGCCGAAGCCAAACCCCCAGCAGAAGAACGCGACGAACAGGAGGGGCAACGCCGCTGCCGGTGCGGCCATGAGCATCAACGCCACGCCCGCCGCCGAGATACACAGCGCTCCAGCGCCGAGGTAGCGGACGTGTACGCGCTGCAGGAAGAAGCCCCACACGAACTTCGAGCTCAGGTTCGCGCCGCCGTTGACCGCGACGGCCAGGGCGGCCTCGCCGCGCGCGAAGCCGTGGTCGGTCATGAACGGGATGGCGTGCACCAGCACCCCCGTGAGCGCCAGCATGTTCAGGCCGTAGCCGACCATCAGCAGCCATATCGCGGGCGTCCGGACCGCCTCGCCGCGCGTGTAGGAGTTCACCGCGTCGCGAGCCTGCGCCTCGGCGGCCCTCGCATCGACGTCCGCGGCGGCCTCGGGGTCGAGGCCGTCGGGCAGCACCCCGTAGTCCTCGGGCCGCCGGCGCATGATCAGCGCGACAGGCACGATCACCACGAAGATCGCCACCGCGAGCGCGGCGTACGCGTCGCGCCACCCGACCGCGTCGACGACGCCGGTCATCGTCACCGGCATGATCAGCCCGGCGAACGAGACGCCCGAGGAGCCGAGCGCGACTGCCCAGCCGCGTCGCACCACGAACCACTTCGCAACCGTGACGTTTGCGACCAGCGGCCCCACGAGCGAGAAGCCGATGCCGCTCGTGGCCACGGAGAGCGCGATGAACTGCCACAGCTCCTGGACGCGCGACATGGCGAGGAAGGCGCTGAGGTAGAGCACCGCGCCGACGAGCATGAGCGGCCGCGCCCCGTGGCGGTCGACGAGCGGGCCGATCACGAACCCGGCCACGCCGCCGAGGAGGAGCGCGGCCGAGGCGCCGAGCGTGAACTCGGCGGCGGTCCAGCCGAGGTCCTCGGTCATCGGGCGCAGGAACACGCCTGCGATGGTGTTCCCCGCGCCCATCGCGACGAACTGCCCGACGACGGCCCCACCGACGATCCACCAGCCCCAGAACACGCCGTGCTCTTATACACATCTGACGCTGCCGACGA
>VXMU01000074.1 GCA_009840945.1 Chloroflexota bacterium
ACCGGCTCTACCCGAAGGAGCGGGCGCTCGTCGACCTCGTCGCCGCCGAGCGGCTGGCGGGGCGCCGGGTGCTCGTCTACGCCACCCACACGGGGACGCGCGACATCACGGGGCGGATGGAGGACTTCCTCTCCCGCCACGGCTTCCGCGTCGCGGTGATGAAGGCCGACGCGGTGCCGCCCGAGCGCCGCGAGGCGTGGGTGGCGAAGCGGGTCGAGGAGGGCGTCGACGTGCTCGTCTGCCATCCCCGGCTCGTGCAGACCGGCCTCGACCTCGTGGAGTTCGCGACGATCTGCTGGTACGAGACGGAGGTCTCGGTTTTCTAATCCACACCAAACGCTGCGCTATACGTGGGCCGCGGCCTTGCCTTCGAGAGGCGAGTAGAGCGGCGCGCCGCGGAGCTTGCGGGAATAGAACATGGGTCGCTCCGTCGGGAGCGATTCCGGTCGAGGCGGCGGCGCTATAGAGTCCACACAGCTAGACTGAGGCGGACGGTTGCGGGCCGATCTGCAGCCCGGGGCTTGATCGAGACCCCCCATGTCGCGGGACCGAGGTCACTAGGCTCACTACGCGAGAAGGAAGAACTGACGAGCGCAGACCATGCCCATCCGAGACCCTAATGACGCTGCCGAAGTCGAAGCCGGGATTGCGCGCGTGTTCGGCGCGCCACCCGAGGAACGTGCATCCGCCATCCGGCAACTGTTTGTCGAGGTGTTGGACTTCAATCCCGACCGAGGGGAGGTAAGCCTCGCCGGAGCGCCGGCGGGCGTCGAGTTGCCCGAGACTGCCGACCGCCTAGCGACACTCGATGGCGTAAGCGTCTTGCATGTCGCTCTCCAAGCACCCGCCACTGGCCGGGTGCGGAAGGCGGACGTGACCGCGGCGGCACGGATCATCGCCGAGCAGTTCGGAGACGACCTGCTACTCGTGTTGACCAATGCTGGCGCGAGCCAACTGCACTTCGTTCGACCGGACCTCGGCGATGCCCGGCCGAGGCTGCGGCGCATGATCGTCGAGCGAGACCTGCCCCAGCGGACGGCAGTCGAGCAGATCGCCGGGATCTACTGGAAGCGCCAGGAAACGCGCAGCCTCCCGACCGCGCTCGACCGAGCCTTCGACGTCGAGCCAGTCACGAAGGATTTCTTCAAGGAGTACAAGCGCGTCTTTAGACAGGCCGAGGAGAGTGTCTCCGGCTTCGCCGACGAAGAGGGCGCCGACAAGCGGCTGTTCGTCCAAACGCTGTTCAACCGGCTGATGTTCATTTATTTCCTGCAGCGCAAGGGGTGGCTGGACTTCCGTGGAGACAAGGACTACTTGCGAGCTCTGTGGGACGACTATCGCCGAAACCGGCGCGAGAATGACGACTTCTACTTCACCCGACTCACGACCCTGTTCTTCGTCGGGTTGAATAACCCGGACTCTCGCGACCTGACCGCCGGAACAGCGCCGCTGATCGGTAGCGTCCCATTCCTGAATGGTGGCCTGTTCGAGCGGGGCGACCTCGACAAGCGCAAGGGCTTGACTGTGCCCGACGAGGCCATCGAACCCGTCCTGACCGACTTGTTCGAGCGCTTCAATTTCACGGTCATGGAATCGACGCCGTTCGACATTGAGGTGGCGGTCGACCCCGAGATGCTGGGCAAGGTCTTCGAGGAGCTGGTGACGGGCCGCCAAGAGTCCGGCTCGTACTACACGCCGCGCGATGTGGTGTCGTACATGTGCCGCGAGGCACTCAAGGGCTACCTCGAGGTGCGCGGGACCGGCCTGCCGCCTGCGGTGATCGCCGCTTTCGTCGACGAACACCGCACCGCGGGCATCGACGTGGCGGCGGCGCGCAAGGTCGCCGCGGCGCTGGACGAGGTCACTGTGGTTGACCCGGCCTGCGGCTCTGGTGCCTACCTGCTCGGCATGATGCAGGAGTTGGTCGAACTCCAGACCGTGCTCTTCAACGCCGGCGCCGACGACAAGTCGCTCCACACGCTCAAGCTCGAGATCATCGAGCGCAACCTGCGCGGCGTGGACATCGACCCCTTCGCCATCCACATCGCGCAACTGCGCCTCTGGCTGTCGCTGACAATCGAGTACGACGGCCCTCCACCGGTCCCCCCGCTGCCGAACCTTGACCTCGGCATCGTGACAGGCGACAGCCTGCTCGTTGCTCACCTGTCGGCCCGCGACCTAGCCGAGGGGGGCGTCCAAGGGGCATTCATCGACCAGGCGGCGGAACTGCAGGAGTTGAAGGCCCGCTACATGCGGGAGTCCGCTGGTCCGGCCAAGGCTGCACTGCGCGCAAGAATAGACGAAGTCAACCGAGGACTGCGAGAGAGCTACGGCGGCTCAGCAGCGCCGGACGCCGGTGGAGGGGTTGACTGGCGCTCCGCATTTTCGGAGGTGTTCGAGCCTCGAGACGGGCGTGGTGGCGGCTTCGACATCGTGATCGCCAACCCTCCGTACCATCAATTGCAGCGCGACGGCGGGCGGCTCGCCGACCTTTATCGAGACGTGCGATACCGCACGTTCGTCGCCCGGGGCGACATCTATCAACTGTTCTACGAGCGCGGTTGCGAGCTGCTAAAGCCCGACGGCGGCGTGCTGGCCTACATCACCTCCAACAGCTGGCTGCGCGCGGAGTACGGCAAGAAGCTCCGCGCCTTTTTCGCCGGACGCCACACGCCGCTGCGCTGGCTCGACCTCGGCAAGGATGTCTTCGAAAGCGCGATCGTCGACAGCGGTGTGCTGCTGTTGCGCACCGGCGGCGGTGAGGTGGACGCCTTCCCCGCAGTCGACATGGATCGGCTGCCGGGCATCGACTTCCCGCCGCCCGAGGGGGACTGGGGCCGCATCATGCCCGACGGGGACGGGCCATGGAGCACTCTCTCGATCACCGAGCACTCCGTAATGGCGAAGATGCGGAGTCGCGGCGTGCCTCTGGCGGAGTGGGACGCCGTGATCAAGATGGGGGTCATCACGGGCTACAACGAGGCGTTCATCATCGATGGCGCAACGCGCGACGCCCTCATCGCGGATGACCCGAGGTCGGATGAGATCATCAAACCGATCCTGCGCGGGCGGGACATCCGGCGCTGGCGAGCAGAATGGGCCGGGAAGTGGATCATCTTGGCGAAGTTCGGCAGCCACGAGTACCTCGCCTCGGATTACCCCGCAGTGCATGAGCATCTGACGCGGCACGAAGAGAGGCTGCGGAACCGGGGCCAAGTCCGGTACACCCGATCACGCGGGAAGGGCCGCTCGACCGGTTACCCGGGGCAACATCACTGGCTGGAGCTGGACAATAGCCCCACGGACGACTTCCTAGGGCTCTTCGCCAAACCGAAGTTGTTCTGGATGGACATGTCTCCCGAAGGACGGTTTGCGTACTCGGAAGACACCACGTTCTGTAATGACAAGGGCTTCATCCTGGTGGGGCCGTCGCTCAAGTACCTCTGCGCCGTCCTTAACAGCTCCCTCGTCATGTGGATGATTCGGCACACGGCCCTCACCACGGGACTGGGCTTGACCCAATGGAAGAAGTTCACCGTCGAGCGCATCCCCATCCCGCCCATCGGCGAGGAGGAGCAGCGACCGCTAGTGGAGTTGGTTGATCGCATCCTGGAGGCGAAGGCGGTGGACGCAGGGGCGGAGACAGATGAGTGGGAGCGGGCGATCGATCGGCTCGTCTATAACCTCTACGGCCTCATCGAGGAGGAGGACACGGCTGTCGAGCGAACGCTAGGGCTGATTCACCCCACAGAAGAGGCCGAGGATGCCGCCATCCTGCAGAAGATGCTGGAACGCGCCGGGGACGCTGGCGACTCTGTGAGTAGGGACACCGTGATGGCGGCCCTGCGAGCGTCCAGTGGAGCTTAGGTACGAGCGTAGATTCGAGCGCGATCTCGGGCGAATACGAGACGCGGCACTGCGGCGCAGGGTCGAGCGGGCGATCGTCGACTTGGAGACGGCGTCGGCAATCGACGAGGTGAGAGGGATCGTGCAGCTTCGGGGCTCGGCGACGCACTATCGCGTCAGGATCGGCGACTACCGTCTCGGCGTCGAAGTCGAGGGCGAGGCAGCGGTGCTCGTCACGTTCGGGCATCGCCGCGACTTCTACAGGGGCTTTCCCTGAGGCGTGCAGTCGGGCTCCTCGCGGCTCCTGGCGGCCCCGGCGTAGTATTGGTGAAGGACACTCAGCGGGAGGAGCGGTCATGGTTGCAAGCGTGAAGGCCAGATACGCTGGCGGCGTGCTCACACCGCTGGAACCGCTCGACCTCGAAGAGGGCGAGGAGGTCAGGCTGTCGATCGAGGGCTCGCAGCCTTCGGGCGCAAGCCAGGAATCTCTTGTGGAGATGTTCGACAGGCTAAGGAAATCCGTTCCTCCTGATGCGTGGGACGACATGCCCGCTGATTTGGTGAGGAACAAGAAGCACTACCTCTACGGCCACCCCCGGGAAGAGGACTGATGCGGACGCTCTTCGCGGATTCCGGGTACTGGATTGCCTTCCTGCATACCGGCGACCAGTTGCACGAACGCGCGAGGACGCTGGCCGCCGACCTGGGCTCAGCGAAGATCGTCACGACGCAGATGGCACTGATCGAAGTGCTCGACCACCTAGCAGGCCGGGGCGAGCAGCGTCGGAGCCTTGCTGTGCAGATGGTCCGGGATCTCGAAGCGAGGGCTGACGTGGAGATCGTCCCGCAGACAGATGCCCAGTTCAGGGCGGCCATTGAGCGCTACGCCGATCGGCCCGACCAGACCTGGAGCCTTACGGACTGTGCGAGCTTCCTCGTCATGGAAGCGCGGAACATCACGGAGGCGCTCGCCTACGATCGGGACTTCGAACAAGCGGGCTTCACCGCCCTGCTCCGATAGACCGAGCAGGAGTCGACGTGTGACCTTGCCTCGTCATGTAGACCCTTGAACATCCTCCACGCCTCCACCGACCCCGACCTCCTCACCCGGCTGCGGGAGATGCTGGACAGCTCGGCCAGTGCGGACATCGCTGTCGGCTACTTCTTCATCTCTGGGTTCGGCGCGGTGAGCGACGAGCTGTCGCGGCTGGAGAAGGTCCGCATCCTTGTCGGCAGGGCGGACCGGCCCGTCCTGGAGGCGGTGGCTGCCGGCTTGCAGCAGCCCGACGCGCTGCGGGCGCGCCTCGAAGGAGACGCGCTCGTGCAGCGGCGCGAACGCCCGGCTATCGCCCGCGACGCTGTCGAGCGCATCGCGGACGGCGTGGCGCTCCTCCCCCAGACGAAGGACTCGGAGCACGCTGTGGCGGCCCTCCGCGAGATGGTTGCCTCGGGGCGCGCGGAGGTGCGAGCGTACCGGCGCAGCCCGTTGCACGCCAAGGCGTACCTTTGTTGGTACGACGACCATGCCGAGCCGGGCGCGGCTGTCGTCGGCTCCTCGAACCTCACGCTTGCTGGGTTCAGCGGGAACACCGAGCTCAACGTGCGCGTCACCGGCGATGCGGAGATGGCGGCCCTGCGCGAGTGGTTCGGCGCCCTGTGGGATGACTCGGAGGACATCAGCGAGGAGCTGCGGGTCAAGCTGGAACTCTCGTGGGCGCTGGCGGAGACGCCGCCGTACCACGTCTACCTGAAGGCGCTGTACGAGCTCTACCACAGCGGCGCGGGTGCCGAAGAGCTGCCGCTGCCGCCCCGCGACGAGGAGCTAGCCAACTTCCAACTGGACGCGGTACGGCGCGGTCTGGCGATGATTGACATGCACGGCGGCTGCTATGTCGGTGATGTCGTGGGCTTGGGCAAGACCTTCATCGGGGCTGAGCTCCTCCGGCAACTCCAGTTCAGTTACCCACATGACGGACGCCCGCTCATCCTGTGCCCGGCAGGATTGATCCCGATGTGGCGAGCGTTCAGTCAGCGTTTCAACCTCGATGCCGAGGTGATCTCCCACAGCATGATCGTCCCGGCGGGTGAGCCCGAGTTCGATGACGAGCTCGGCCGCTACATCGACGGCGAAGCTCCACCGCGCGGCATTGTCCTCGCGCAGCAGTACTCACACCTCGGCCCTGTGCTTGTCGACGAGGCGCACAACTTCCGTAACCGGAACCTCCGTTCAGAGGGACTGCGTGAGTACCTCGAGACGGGCGACCACAAGGTCGTGCTGCTGAGCGCCACCCCGCAGAACCTGGGGCCGATGGACATCTACCGGCAGCTCAGTCTGTTTCTCGATGATACCGAGCACGGCTTGCCGATCGAGCCGCTCAACCTCGAGGCGTACTTCTCGAACGCGCAGAAGTGGATCGAGTATCGGGTGGCGTTTGAGAACTACCGGGTCGAGCACGAGGCGTGGCTCCGTAACCGACCGACGCGGACGCCTCCGGTGCCGCCGCCTGAACCGACCGTGCCCCGCGCCGATATCGAACAGGTCCTGGGGCCGGTGTTCATCCGTCGGCGCCGGCGTGACATTGAAGACCTGTACCGGGATACAGCGACCATAAACGGTGAGCCCGTCCGCTTCCCGGAGGCGGCTCTGGAGAACGTCGAATACCGGCTCGATCGGGTCTACGCCCGAGCGGGAGCGTTCGGGGAGATCACGGCCGCTCTTGAGGCACACAAGGCGTGGCGCTACCAGCCCTCGGAGTACCTGGCTGACGAGTTCAGGGAGCGCCCGGAGTACAGGGGGCTGCTCCGAGCGAGAGACCGCACCGCAGGACTGATGAGAGTCCTGCTCCTCAAGCGACTGGAGTCGAGCGTGGCGGCCTTCCGTTCGACTCTCGGCTCGCTGATCCAGAGCAACCGCAACTTCCGCGAATCACTCGAAAGCGGCTTCGTCCCCGTAGGTGCGACGGCAACCCGCATGCTGGCTGGCCAAGGCTTCGACGCTGATGAGTTGCTGGAGATCCTGCAGCAGGAAGAGGCACAGGGCTCCGGTAGCGGTGCCGCGTACCCCGCCGAGCATTTTGATACTGACCGTTGGACAGTCCAGCTCGACGAGGACCATGAGGTGCTGCAGGGACTCGCCGATCGTGTCTGGGATATCGCGCCCGCGGACGACGACAAGCTGCGGGCGCTTCGCGCCTTCCTTGACCGCCCCGAGGTTCGCTCCGGGAAGGTGCTCATCTTCTCCGAGGCCGAGACTACCATCGACTATCTCTACGAGCAGTTGAGTCCCGGGGGCCAGGATCCAGAGATCGCGCGGCTGAGCGGGAGCAACCGAGGCGAGGCCGAGAGCATCATCACGCGGTTCTCGCCGCGCTCGAACCTGTCTGCGGACCGCCCCCTGCCTGGTTCCGAAATCCGCCTGCTGCTCGCGACGGACTTGGTGTCTGAGGGGCAGAACCTGCAGGATTGCGCGCGCGTCCTCAACTACGACCTGCACTGGAACCCTGTGCGCCTGATTCAGCGCTTCGGGCGCGTCGACCGCATCGGCACGGAGCACGATGTGATCGATCTGCACAGCATGTGGCCGGACACTGATGTCGACGCCGGCCTCGAGTTGACCGACCGATTGAACCGGCGCATCCAGTCGTTCCACGACCTCATTGGCCTCGACAACCGGCTGCTGTCGGACACGGAGCGTCTCAACGCGCGGGCGATGTATCGCATCTACACCGAGCGGCGAATGCCAGAGGCCGACGACGGGCTCGACGAGGTGGCGGCGCACCAGCGCGCGGTCGCCCAGCTACAGCGCATCCGTGAGGACGCCCCCGGACTTTGGGAGACCATCACTGCGCTGCCAGACGGAATACGCTCCGCGTTCGTAGCCACGTCCGCCGGGCAACCCGAGGCCGGCGAAACGGTCTACGTGCAGGACGTAATGCCGATTGAGGGCTCCCAGCCACCACTCCTGTCGCCATCGAGCATCACATCGGCCGAGCCAGCCGCCTTCGACGATCCTGTAGCAGGAGAGACGTTGGTGCTGCTCGCAGCGGGCGAAATCCGCGGGTGTTACGCAGTTGGCGACAAGCTCGCCCCTCGGGCAATCACCCCCGCGCAGCTGGTAGCGGCTGCCCAGTGCCAACCCGAGACCCCTGCCCAGCCTCTCCCCGGCAGCACGAACGAACGGGTCATGGCCGCGTTCAGTGCCTTCCAGCGCGAATTCGGGCAGAGGCTTGGAAGAGCCCGCAGGCCGCGCAACACAAGGGCGCGCCGCTATGTGTCTCGTCAGCTCCGCGCCGCCCGCGAGGCTAGTGATGATCCAGCCGAGATACGGCGGCTCGATGCGCTCTCCCGGGTCTTCAATGGAGACCTGCCCCCACAGGTCGAAAGCGCCCTTGGCGAGATTCGCAATCTGCAATTGGAAGGGCAGGTGTTGCGGATCCGCCTGGAGGCGCTGCGCGAGCGCTTCCGGCTCAGTGTGCCGGACGACGCGGAGCGAGACCCAACACCGGATCCAGAAGCGATCCGAATCGTGTGCTCGGACGGCCTCGTGTAGGTATCGCCCCTCCAGTAGGCATGGCGAACCCCTCGCGGGTTGATAAGCACCTGCCGCACGGTCATCGCTGCTGTGATCGCTTCACGGAGGCAAGGGGCGAAGCCTGCGGCGGCCTCATCACTCTCGCGGTGTATGGGCCGAGGATCGTAGCGACTGCCGTTGATGAGTGCTAGTATCCTGCGGTCCGGGGAGGGGGAGCCTCGATGTTCCAATCGACTCAGTACCCGATCTCAGACTTATACGATTGGATCAAAGGTGGCACGCTGATTCTCCAACCGGAGTTTCAGCGAGGTAACACTTGGCAGGTCTCTGCCCAGAGCTTTTTCATCGATACGCTCCTGCGCGACCTCCCTATTCCGCCGATATACATTCGCCTCATTACGAATCGCGAAACAAAGACCTCGTATCGGGAGGTCGTAGACGGCCAACAGCGGATGAGTACGATAGTCAAATTTATTGATGGAAATCTCACGCTCGACAGAAGGTCCAACGAGTTTGCTGGAAAGACCTACGAAACGCTTGATGAGGAAGATCAGGCAAGATTCTTGAACTACCAAATTGGCGTACAGCAACTCTATGATGCCGACGACGACACCGTCCTCGATATCTTCCATCGCATCAATGCCTACGGTATCTCCTTGAATCGACAAGAGCTTCGCCACGGGAAGTTTCAAGGTGGGCAATATCACGGGACATTCCGCTGGACCGTCATCAGGTTGGCGGAACGATGGGAAATACTATGGACGAAGTACCGTGTTGTCACCGTACGCAACCGGGTTCGACTGCAGCACCACGAACTCGTTGCTCAGCTTCTCGGAGTTCTGCTGGATGGTGTAACCGATGGAGGCCAACCCAAGATCGATAAGCTCTACGAGCGCTATGACGCCGAGGTGCCCGAAGACGCTGAGGAACAATTCGACCAGGTATGTACCTTTATCGTCGAGCACTTCCCTGATGTCCTCGGTACGAAGCTCGGCAGTGGGCCGCACTTCCTGATGCTGTTCGCTGCAGTGGCCCACGCACTCTTTGGAGTCCCAGCAGGAGATATGAAGGGCGATTACCCGGATCCTCCCACAAGGGATCCGCTCGCTCTTAGCGACCCCACCACGGCAGTACAGAATCTCTTGCTGCTCGCCGATGTATTTGACATGTCCGTCGATGAAGTGCCCGACCGCTTGAAGAACTTCAAAGTCTCGATCGCTGGTACAACACAGAGGATCAGAAGTCGTAGTGTGCGCTTCTTGAAGCTGTACGAGGCCTTACTTCCGGAGCCAGTCTGACAAAAATGGCTCCTAGTAGCTTGGTCGAAGTGGCCTCAGAATTCCGTTCTGCGTCAGAAGACCTCCATGATAAGTTCCTCGAAATGCGGTCCGATGAGGCGTGCGCAGACTGTGATGGCGCAGCCTACGGCGAGGCGATTCTAACCGCTTGGATTCAGAGCGCATGGGGAGACTTCACTCGCCACCTCGTGCTTGCTTCGGCCTCAGGGGCCCAACGCCAAGACGGCACCTCTGTCCAACCCGTGGCCGGCGTAACCACCCCAGCAGACGCAGAGCGGCGGTTGCGAGACGCTGCCAAGAGTGTGGCCAGTCAGCGCGGCTTGCCGGCGCCAGTCTGGCACGCTTCGTGGTTCGTCGTGGAGGTTGGCTCCACACTCGGCCTCGGCAACCTCGGAGAACTCGAGGCAGCTCTAGTCCCGACGCTCGTGCCAAAGCAGATCACGACCGTCCGTAACGCGTTGGTTCACCCGGGACAGAGGAGAGCATTCCAAGAATACGAAGAACTCCAAGCCACACTCGGCATGCTCAATATTGCTCCTCAATACCTACCTCGCCAGCCCAAGAGTCCAGGTGTAGCACTCTTCACCTCCTGGGTCAGAGAGCTTCAGAATGTAGCCGATGACTCCACCCAGTAGGCCCGCCTTAGCCCCTCGTATCCATGCATACGCTGCGAGTTTCGGCGAAGACTTGGCGCGCGACATCATTGCTGGGTCGACAGCTCCGGGCACCACGATTCTCGATCCATTCGTCGGCTCCGGGACAACCGCCCTGCAGTCATTGTTGCTGAACAGGCACGCTATCGGAATTGATATCGATCCGATAGCTTCAAGAATCAGTCGGGTCCTGACGACCCGCGTAGACGTCGACTGTCTGCGAGCTGCCACTGATGGTTTCAAGGACGAGTTGAATGGCTTCGAGGAAGCCCTCGTCGGACGACCGTCCGTCTATCAGGACCTCGGTCCAGGAAGCACTTTCGAGGTGGGCTTACAATCTTTCTCTGTTCCGACAGAGCCTGCAATCGCGTTTTGGTTTGACTCAACCCACATGGCGACACTTGCAGTCGCTCGGCGATTAGTCGAACAAGAGCCCAACCCACTCATACAGCAGATATTCGAAGTGACACTCTCGTCAGCCATTATCAGGAAGTGGCCGAACACGCTGTCATATGCGATGGATATCGATCACTCGAGGCCACACAGACCTCGGCACGTGAAAGCCCAGCCGATCGAAAGACAATTCGCTCTTATTCATCGAGTTCTGCGAAAGGTGACCGAAACGGTCTTGGACATTCAGGTTCTTTTGCAGTCGGTCGATACTTCAGTCAGCATTTACGAGTCAGATGCCATTGAGCAACTATCTGCTCTCGACCCAGAGTGTGTAGATTTTGTTCTAACATCCCCACCGTACTTGAATGCGATCGACTACCCGCGGGCTCACAAGTTCTCTCAATGGTGGCTTTCGCCGGGACAGGATCCGCTGGGGCGAGCCGAATACCTGGGCTTGCGCCGTTCCCCTATTCGTGATGATGGCTTGCAGCTACCGCTGTTACCGGAGATATCTGAACTGATTGCGAAATTCGAGGACGGCAAAAGCTACAGGACCATCCTACGCTATGTGTCCGATCTCACAGCGATTATTGAGCAGACACATCGAGTAACCAAGCCGGGTGCGCAGGTGGTCTTTATCGTCGCTGATAACGTGCTAGAAGGTAAGGTATTCCCAGTGTCGGGGATAGTAGCTGAGCTGTTTTCGCATCACGGGTTCTCTTATGTGACGACCACTAGGCGAACGATAAAGAGCACGAGGCGGCGGTATCCGTTTGGGATCAATGGCTTTGTGAATACTATGAAGGACGAGTACCTCGTCACGGGACGCAAGCCAGAATAGGCGGGCCGTGCTAGCGACGCCACGTGGCCGGAATTGGTGTCTCGCCGACACCGGCGAGCGCCGGAACCACGCAAGACGGCACTAGCTCGTGCGTTCGCTAGCGCGGCGGAAGCGTCAAATAGTGCGCCCCGATGACGACGAGCTCGAGGTTGCACATGCGGACTCAGCCCCTGGGTCGCCGGCGACCCTCCCAGCCCTACGAGGGTAGAATCCCGGGAGCCGGTCCTCGCTTTGTGTTCAGATCGGTCGGGGATCGACCTCGTGCGGGAGCGGCCCATGTCGCCGAGGAACCACGTCCGTGACTGACCCGCTCCTTGACACCGGCGTCCGCTACGAGCCCGACGAGCGCCCGCCCGTCGCACTCACGCTGGGCGCCGGCCTGCAGGCGGCGCTGGTGGTCGCCGCTCCGGTCGTGATCACAGTCGCCATCGTCGCCCGCATCGCCGGCCAGTCCGACGCCTACATCGCCTTCGCCGCCTTCGCGGCCCTGCTCGCGAGCGGCGCCGCGACCGTGCTCCAGGCCATGCGCGTGGGCTACATCGGCTCGGGGCACGTCCTCATCACGGGCACGTCGGGTGCCTTCATCGCCGTCTGCGTGGCGGCGCTCGTGGAGGGCGGGCCGGCGCTCATGGCGAGCCTCGTCGTCGTCTCCTCGCTCGTCTACTTCCAGTTCGCCCAGAACCTCGCCCCGCTGCGGCGTGTCTTCACGCCGGCCGTCTCCGGCGCCGTAGTCATGCTCGTCGCCGCGACCGTGCTGCCCATCGTCTTCGAGACGGTGCGCGAGGTCCCCGCCGACGCGCCCGAGGGTGCCGCGCCGCTCGTCGCCCTCACGACGCTGGTGGTGCTGCTGGCGTTCGTGCTGCGCGGCCCGCCGGCCTTGCGGCTCTGGACGCCGGTGGCGGGCGTTGCCGCCGGCTGCGCCGTCGCCGTCCCCTACGGCCTCTACGACACAGCCCCCGTGGCGGACGCGGCCTGGCTGGGCGCGCCCCTGCGCGACTGGCCGGGCGTCCAGATCGTGCCAGACCGCAACTTCTGGACGCTGCTCCCGGCCTTCGTGGCCGTCACCATCGCCGTGGCGGTGGCGACCGTCGGCGACGGCATCGCCATCCAGCGCGTCTCACGGCGCGAGCCGCGGGCCACCGACTTCCACGCCGTCCGGGGCGCGCTCAACGCCGGCGGCGTGGGCAACCTCCTGTCCGGGCTGCTCGGCACCCTCCCCGGCGCGACCCACTCCTCGAGCATCGCCAGCGCCGAGGCGACGGGCGTGGCCGCGCGGCGGGTCGGGGTCGTGATCGGGGCGGCGCTGCTCGCGTTCGCCTTCCTGCCGAAGGTGACGGCGGCGCTGATCGCGATCCCGCCGGCGGTGGCGGCCGCCTACATCGTCGTGCTGCTGGGGCTCCTCTTCGTGCGGGGCATGCGGCTCGTCCTGCGCGACGGCCTCGACCACCGCACGGCGGCCGTGGCGGGGGTCTCGTTCTGGCTCGGGGTGGCCTTCCAGCACGGCTGGATCTTCCCCGGCCTGATCGAGGGCGTCTTCGCGGAGGCACTGCTCGGCAACGGCGTGACGGCGGGGACGCTCGCCGCCGTGCTGATGACGGCCTTCATCGAGCTGACGGGGCCGCGTCGCAGGCGGCTGCGCGTACCCCTCGACGGCGTCGCCGTCGATCGGCTGGACGATTTTTTCGGCGCGGTCGCGACGCACCGGCGCTGGGGACCGGCGTCGGAGCAGCGGCTCCAGGCCGCGGGAGAGGAAGCGCTGTGGGCGCTCGTACAGCGGGGCGACCCCGGCCGGGAGCTGGCGGTGAGCGCCCGTCCCAGCAGGCGCTCGTTCGAGGTCGAGTTCGCCGCGGTCGCCGGAGGCGACGACGCCGGGGAGCGCCTCGCCTACCTCGACGACCTGCCGCCCGCGCCCGGCGCGGACGAGGTCTCGCTCCGCCCGCTCCGCCACCACGCCTCGCACGTGCGTCACCGGCGCTACCGGGGCGCCGAGGTGATCACGGTCATCGTCACGGTCGACGGCCTCGCGGAGGACGAGCGCGGGCCGTGACGGGGGAGTCCGTGCGGGTCAGTGCCGCCAGAGACCGAGCGTGAGCACACGCCGCAGGAAGCGCCAGCAGTGCGCGCGCACCAGCTCCCGCCGCGCCCGCCGCAGCGCCCGCTCGCAGCGCTCCCGCTCATCCCGGAGCCTGAGCGTGTCCACGGGGAAGGTGTCCAGCGGGAGCTTCAGCCCGTGCTCGCCGACGAGGACCAGCCCGAGCTCGTGCATGCGCACCCGGGCTCGGGCCTGCTCGACGCCGCTCGCGCCCTCGTCGAGTTGCGCGATGCGCTGCCGCCGCCACTCCGCGATGACGGGCGCGGCCTCGCCGTAGACGAGCTCCTCGCCCTCCTCGGCGCGCAGCGTCACGAACTCGGGGTGGGGCCGGCGGGGCGTCGCGCCCGGCGCGCGTCCGCCCACCGGCTGGCCCGTAACCTGCGATGCGGGCGGCGCTCCGTCACTGGGGCCTGTCGCGGGAGGCTCCAGTTCCCGCACGGTCCCGGCTCCCTGTCGCGACTCCACCGCCGAGAGCCTGCGCTCCCACGCCCGCAGCGCCTCGGCCTGCAGGTCCGCCAGCGTGCGGAACTCCTCGCGCAGCGCCTCGAGGCCCTCGTCCAGTCCCTCCACGTCCTTGTCGAGCGCCTCCGTGCGACGCTCCAGCGCGTCGAGGCGGCTGCGCCTCCTGGCCGCCTCCGGGTTGGCGCCCCGCCGCTCCAGCGCCTTCGTGACCGTCGGGGTCAGCCGGCCCGAATCGAGCGCGCGCCACAGCGTCTTGCGGTCGACGCCAAGCTGCCTCGCTGCCCCGCCCTGGCCGGCCTCGTCGATCAGGTCGCGCAGGTTCTCCAGCAGCGCCTGCTCGCGCTCCCGCTCCGGGGTTTCGCTCCTGTCCATCGCGCTTCTCCCCGGTCCCCGCGTCTCGTTTCGGGCTGCCCCAACTGCCCCATTGTGCGCCCCATCGCGGTGGAATGGGGACTGAACAAGGAGTCATCCGCCTGCCCCGCCTGTAGGGGCGCCCTTTCCGTTGTAGCCAAGGGGGTTTTCGGGGACTTCCGCCCCATCGCTACCAACGTCTATTCCCTGTACACGCCACTGACATGGAACACTGCCCCAACCCGTGGGGCACAGCCCCCTGCAGGGGTACTTCGCGCGCGCATCATCGCCCGCCGGGCGCTCGCGTCGTTACGCCTTCCGGCTGAACTCACGCCCGGGCCGGCGAGGCGAAGGAAAGCAACGCAAGCATCTCCGTCACGACCGCAGCGCGTGAGCCGCTCCGCGCAGAGACCACGAACGCCGTCAGCGCGAGCGTGCCGGGAGGATGCTGGCGGACTCCGCGATGCGCAGCAGTTCATCGAGCGAGACGGCGTCCGCCTGGAGCAGCGCCACGACATCGCCGTCGCGCCAGAGCAGAGCGACCACGCCGTCCCCGCAGCGCCGGGAGTGGGCGTCATCGAGGCTGGAGCCGACGGCCTCCCAGGAGCCGTCCAGCCGAGGCACGCCGCCCGGCCTCAAGCGCTGCCTCAGCAGTATCGAGCCGCCATCGGCAGCCTCCAGCAGCGCCCAGACCGCTACCGGCTCGCAGCTGCCCGCTCCGCTCTCACTACCGGTACCCGCCGTGCGGTAGCCCGCTGGCGCGTACGCGGGCTGGAGAAAGCCCGGCTCCACAGGAAAGGACGCTTCGCCGGAGTGGCCGCTGGTGCCGCTGCACGATCCCGCCGCCTCGGCGTCGGCCTCGCGCGCGCCGGGAGGCGGCTCGAAGGTGAAACGGGCGGCGTCGATTTCGATCCCGTAGTCGAGCACGGTCACCTCGGCGTGGTAGGACTGGCCGCCGCGGGCGGCCTCGACGGCGAAGCGCAGGATGAACATCCGCTCCGGGTCGACGAACGCACGCGCCACGCCGCTGTATGCGGTGCGGAGTTCCACGATCTGCGTGCGGCGGCCGAGCAGCGTCGCCTCGCCGGCGAGGGCGACCTCGG
>VXMU01000084.1 GCA_009840945.1 Chloroflexota bacterium
GAGCATTCACGCACGCTAGCCGCGTCGCTACGGTGTGTCAAGTGTGCAATCCCCGTTGGAACATCCTGCTCCCCACCTCCGGCCAGACTTGCGGCACAGGCAATTCTTGGAAGTTGCTCCAATCCGCTTCGCTAAGCCTCGCTATAGGAACACACGCCATGTGCGTTGGCTGGTTGGTTGCGGGCTCGCCAGTCTCGAAGAACGCGTGCCCGCGGGCGTTCTTCAGCACCACCCGCTCTAGCCGGTCGAGCTCGGGCTCCCAGAGGATTTCGACACCACCCCACAAGTCCAGTTGGCGACTGCCGGCGCGCTCGATGCGTTTTCGCAGGCCGCCACTGCGGGCGAGCGACCTAGCGACCCGAGGGAAGTCCTTCGGATCGGGGTTCACGCTCCCAGTTAGAACGGAAGCGAGGAACGCTCCGAAGTACTCTTCGTCTCGCGAGAAGGAGGCGTTGCACTCCCTGCAGACCTCGATAGTAGGAAGGTTCTCGGGGTAGGGCTCGACAAGGAGCACCTTAGACGGAGCATGGTCGCGGTTCGTCTCGGCCGAGGTCAGGCTGGCACCGCAATGCGCGCACCCGCCCTTGTTGCGCAGGTCACTGAAGTTCGTAAATTGGCGCACCGAGCCGGGAGCCTCTCGGGGAGGGAACAAGTGTACCAGTGCTAGCGCGTCGGCTCGCGCCATAAAGTCGCTACTCCCTCCTCCCCAATCCCGCTGAGCCACCCCACCGCCGCCCGCAGCTCCTCGCTGCGCACCACCGCCGACGTAGCGAGGAACACCACGAGGCCGCCGAGGCTTCCGGCCGCCACCAGCGCCAGCGCGCCGAGGAGCTCGCCCGCCTCGGCGCCGGCCTCGCGGAGCGCGGCGAGCAGGACGAGCAGGCCGGCGGTCATCACCGCAGTGGACGCCACCGTGCGGAGCAGGGAGCGGCCGAGCGTCGCCGCTCCGAGCATCGTCACCCCTCGACCCCGGAGGCGGCGGCGCAGCGTCCACCAGAGGAGGGCGAACTCGGAGACCGCGGCGACCGAGGCGGCCGCGGCGAGGCCCGCGATGCCGAATGGCTCGACGAGCGCCGCGCAGACCGCAACGTTGAGGAGCATGCCGAGCACGGCGATGGCGACCGGGGTGCGCGTGTCGGAGAGGGCGTAGAAGCCGCGGCTCATGATCTCGACCGAGGCGTGCGCCCACACCGCCACCCCGTACACGACCAGCGCGTCGACCACGAGCGACGTGGACGCGGCGTCGAAGGCGCCGCGCTGCAGCAGCAGCCGCACGGCCGGGTCGGCGAGCAGCACGAGCCCCGCGGAGGCGGGGACCGCGAGGAACAGGATCATGCGCAACGTGCCGTCGATGGAGCGGCCGAGGCCCTCATAGTCCTCCTCGGCGCCGAGGTTCGCGAAGGTCGGGAACGCGGCGGTGGAGATGGCGACCCCGACGACGCCGACGGGCAGGAGCATCACGAGGAACGCGAAGTTGACCGCGCTGATCGCCTCGTCGGAGACGAAGGAGGCGAAGAACATCACGACGACGAGGTTGACCTGTGCGGCGGCGAGCCCGATCACGCGCGGCCCCATCAGCCGCAGCACCTCGCGCACGCCCGCCGAGGCGAAGCCGAGGCTCGGCCGCCAGCGCATCCCGACGGCCCACAGCGCGGGCACCTGCACGACGAGGTGCCCGGCGCTGCCGATGACCACGCCCCACGCCAGCCCGTGTACGCCCCAGCGCTCGGCGAGCACGACGGCGCCGAGGATGATGCCGAGGTTGTAGAGCAGCGGCGCGATCGAGGGCGCGAGGAAGTGCTGGCGACCGTTGAGGATGCCCGTGAGCATCCCGGAGATGCCGAACATCAGCGGCGAGATCAGCATGACCCGCGTCAGCTCGACGGCGAGCCCGTGCAGCTCCTCGGCGCGGCCGCTCTCCTCGCCGAGCCCGGGAGCGAGCAGCGGCACGACGAGGGGCGCGAGGACGAACGCGACGGCCGCGAGCACGAAGGTGGCGAGGCTGATCAGGTTGAGCACGCTCGACGCGAGCCGCCAGCCCTCGTCCTCGCCGTCGTCGAGCACGACGCGGCTGAACACCGGGATAAAGGCCGAGGCGAGCGCCGCGCCCGCGAGGAGCTGGAAGACGAGGTCCGGGATACGGAACGCGACGAAGTACGCGCCGAGCTCAGGCTCGGTGCCGAACGCGTCGGCGATGGCGACCGAGCGCAGCAGCCCCAGCAGCCTCGAGAGGATGAAGCCGCCCGCGACGAGACCGGCCGCGCCGGCGACGCTGCGAGGGGAGAGCCCTCGGCGCAGGGCCGCGCCGGCGACACGACGCCATCGAGCCGCTCGCGGGTGTTCGCGTCCCTCGCTCATCGGCGGCATCATCCCACGCGTGGGGATGAGTCGGCGACGGTGCGCGGTTGGACGCCCGTGGTGGCCGCCGTTACCGTAGAAAGCCGCGACGGAGGACAGGGCATGGGCTACACGAGACAGGCGAGGAAGCGCGCGCGCCAGAACGAGGTGCGCGCCGCCCGCAACCGGCCGTACCGCACGCGTGCCTCGCGCCGCCTGCGTGACGCGCGCTGGGCCGTCGAGGACGGCGACGCGGATGCGGCGGAGCAGGTGCGGCTGGCGCAGTCGGCGCTGGACCAGGCGGCGCGGCGCGGGATCATCCACGCCAACACGGCCGCCCGCAAGAAGTCGCGCCTCGCGGCGCGGCTGAAGGCGCTGCAGACCGCCTAGCGTCGCTCTACAGCCCGGTTCCACATCGAGAGCCCCCGTCCGGGGGCTTCGTTGTGTGTGCTAGTGCCGGTAGCCGCACCTGCCGAGCGCTGCGATACTCTGGCCCGAACGTTCACCTCCTCCGACCCAGCGACCGGACGACCGGAACCCCCACATGCGCGCCACCATCTTCGAGGAACCCGGCAAGGTCTCCGTCCAGGATCGCCCGACGCCCACCGCGGGCCCCGGCGAGGTGCGGCTGCGCGTCGCGGCCTCCTCGCTCTGCGCCTCCGACGTGCGCGTCTACCGCGGCGAGAAGTACGCCCGGGCGGGCGTCATCCCCGGCCATGAGATCGCCGGCGTCGTCGACGAGGTGGGCGAGGGCGTCACGGGCGTCGACGAGGGCGACCGCGCCATCGTCTGCCCCATCGTCTCGTGCGGGCACTGCCGCTTCTGCCAGACGGGGAAGCGCAACCGCTGCACCAGCCGCCAGACGCTCGGCTACGACATCGACGGCGGCTTCGCCGAGTCGGTGCTCGTCCCCGCGGCGATCGTGGGGCTCGGGCAGGTGTTCCGCGTGCCTGACGACCTGCCGCTCGACGTGGCGGCACTCACCGAGCCCGCGGCCTGCGTGACCGCGTCGCTCGAGCTGTGCCGGACGGGCATCGGCGACTCGCTATTCATCATCGGCGCGGGCCCCATGGGGCTGATGCACGTGATTATGGCGCGCGCCGCCGGGGCGGCGCCGATCATCGTGAGCGAACCCGTCGAGGAGCGCCGCGAGACCGCGCGCCGGTGGGGCGCGGACATCGTGCTCGACCCCGAGCGCGACGACGTGACCGTGGCGGTGAAGGACGCGACCTTCGGTGCGGGCGCGGACGGCGTCGTGGTCTCGGTCGGCGTCCCGCAGCTCGTCGAACCGGCGCTCGCGGCGGTGCGGCCACAGGGCATCGTGAACCTGTTCGCGGGGTTCCCGCCGGGCAACCCCGTACCGTTCGACCCGAACCTCGTGCACTACGGCGAGGTGGTGCTGACCGGCTCGCAGAACGCCACCAGCGACCAGTACCGGCGCACCGTCGCGATGATCGGGCATGTCCCGCACATCGACGAGGTGGTGACGAACCGCTACCTGATCGAGGACGCGCCGCTGGCGTACGCCTCCCGGCTGGAGCTGAACGGCCTCAAGTCACTGGTCGAGTTTCCGGGGGTCGATCGACGTTGAGCTTCCTTCGCGGCTGGGGCCCGCGCGGGCTCGGCGGGGAGTCCGCGGCCGACGACGCGCCTACCTCCACGATCGGGGGCGGGGCCGAAGACGGCCTGGGTGAGTGGCTGCGCACCTCGCGCGAGGAGCGCGGCTACGACTTCGACCGTGTCGAGCGCGACACCCGCATCAGCCGCGGCTACATCGAGGCGATGGAGCACGAGCAGTTCGACACGCTGCCCGCCCCCATGTACGCGCGAGGGTTCGTGCGCAGCTACGCGCGCTACCTTGGCCTGGACGAGGAGGAGGCGCTGGCGCGGATGCCGCGCGAGCTGCCCCGGCCGCCCGGGCTGGAGCCGCTGCCCGGCCTGCGCCGGAGCGAGGGTCCGGCGGCGATCCCCGCGGTGCCGTGGCGCTGGGCGCTTGTCGCGGTCATCGTCGTGGTCGCCGGCGCGGCGGCGTTCTTCGTCGGCGTGCCGCGCCTCAACGACCTGATGAGCGGCGACGGCGAGGGGCCGGCCGAAGCGCCGCCCGCCGCCACCGTCGGCCCGTTCGAGGAGGGCACGATGCCCAACCTCCGCAACGTCGAGCGCGCCGAGGCGGTGCGCGTGCTGAGCGACCTCGGCGTGGTCGACGTGTTCGAGTTCGAGGTCGCGACGAGCGACCTTGCGCCCGGGCGTGTCTTCGGCCAGTCGCCCGCGGCTGGTGAGCCGCTCAGTCCCGACGACGAGGTGACGCTGATCCTCTCGGCGGAACCCGTCGAGGAGGAACAGGAGGAGTAGCCGCTCCCCCCTCCGGTTGACGCCGAGGGCCACGCGGCTCCAGCCTGCAAGACGTGCGATACCACCTGGTCACCCTCGGCTGCGCCAAGAACACCGTCGACTCGATGCGGCTGGAGCGCGCGCTCCGCAACGCGCGCCACGCGCCGGTCGACGAGCCCGGCGACGCCGACCTCGTGCTCGTGAACACGTGCGGCTTCATCGACGCCGCCAAGGCCGAGTCGATCGAGGTCGTCACGGAGCTCGACCAGAATCGCCCGCCGGACCAGCGGCTCTACGTGGTCGGGTGCATGACGCAGATCGCCGAGGAGGAGGTGCGCAGCGCCGTGCCGAGCGTCGACGCGACGTTCGGCGTCGAGGCGTGGGACGCCGTCGCCGCCTCGCTCGGGCCGGCCGACGCGGCGTACGACATCCCGCAGCAGACCGTGCTGCCGATGGGTCCAAGCGCGTACCTCAAGATCTCGGACGGCTGCGACCGCCCATGCACCTTCTGCATCATCCCCACCATCAAGGGCGGGATGCGCTCCGAGCCCACCGAGCGGCTGCTCGGCGAGGCGCGCATGTACGCCGCGGCGGGCGTGCGCGAGCTGGTGCTCGTGGCGCAGGACTCGACCGCGTACGGTGAGGACCGCCGCGACCGCGACGGCCTCGCGGCGCTGCTCGAGCAGCTCTCCGCCGAGGTGCCCGAGGTGCCGTGGATCCGGCTCATGTACGCCTACCCCGGCCGCGTCACGCGCCGCCTCGCGGAGACGATGGCGGCGCTGCCGAACGTGGTGCCGTACCTCGACATCCCGTTGCAGCACGGCTCCGACGCCGTGCTGCGCCGCATGAAGCGCCCCTCGCTGCGCACCGCGCAACGCAGCCTGGAGGCGATCCGCTCCGCCATGCCGGACGTGACCGTGCGCACGACGTTCATCGTCGGCTTCCCGGGCGAGACGGACGCCGAGTTCGAGGAGCTGCTCGACTTCGTCGAGGAGCAGCGCTTCGACCACGTCGGCGCGTTCACGTACTCGCCGCAGCCGGGCACGCCGTCGGCGGGCTACGCCGGTGAGGTGTCACACGAGGTGGTCGCCGAGCGCTACGGCGCGCTGATGGAGCTCGCGCAGGGGATCTCGCACGAGCGCAATCGCGAGCTCGTCGGCAGCGAGCTCGACGTGCTAATCGAGTCCGAGGCGCCCACGCCGAGCGCCTCGGGCGACCTCGTCGTCGTCGGGCGCAGCCACCGCGACGCGCCCGAGGTGGACGGCCTCGCGTTCGTGCGAGGCGAGTTCCCGACGGGCGCGCTCGTCCGCGCCCGCGTCGACGGCGCAATGCCGTACGACCTGCTGTGCTCGCCGGTCGGCGAGCCGATCCGGGCCTGAGCGCCGAGCGCGGGCCAACTCACCCTCTGGCGTCCGGCCCCCTCTCCCCCCTGGGAGAGGGTTGGGGTGAGGGTCCGAAGGCCCAGCGGGCTCGTCGATCGCTGGCCGCACCCCGCGGAACCCCCTCACCCTAGCCCTCTCCCTCCAGGGAGAGGGGATCAGAAGGTTGGGTCGAGGGGACCGGAAGTGGAGGCAAGGCGGGCTACTCCAGGTCCAGCACGTACTCCTCGACGATCCGGTCGATGACCTCGGCGCGGCCGAGGAGCTCGCGGTCGGCGAAGCGCTGCGCCTCGTCGGCGAGGCGGCGTGCCGTGGCGAGGTCGCCGGAGACGACGGCGAAACCGACCTCGGCGCGCTGCGCGAGATCCTGCGCGCCGACCTCCGCGGCCGTGACGTCGAGGCGCGCTCGTAGCCGCTCGACGAGCGAGCGCACGACGGCGCGCTTCTCCTTCAGGCTGTGCGCGGCGGGCAGGTACAGCGTGAGCACCACGCTGACGGTGACCATCGGCGGCTACAGGTTGAGGGGCGGCTGCACCACCGGCTCGGGGCCGGCCACCGCGGACTGCTCGACTGACCCCTCTTCGGGCCCCGGCGCCTCCTCGGGTTCCGCGACGTCGATGAGCGACTGCTGCACGCCGTCGTCGAGGCCGAGCAGCTCCGCGAGCTCGTCGAGGCCGGGGAGGTGGTCGGCCCGCTCCAGGCCGAAGTGCTCCAGGAAGCGCTGCGTGGTGGCGTAGAGCCCGGGCCGCCCCGGCCCGTCCGCGCGGCCGACGCGCTCGACGAGCCCGCGCGCGCGCAGCGTGGCAAGCACGCCGTCGCTGCTCGTCCCCCGGATCGCCTCGATCGCCCCGCGCGTCACCGGCTGGCGGTACGCGATGACCGCCAGCGTCTCGAGCGCGGCGGTGGAGAGTCGGCGCGAGGACTCCAGGCCGAGGAAGTGCTCGACCGCGGCGGCGGCCTCCGGCGCCGTGATGAGCTGCACGCCCTCCGGGCCGTGCTGCAGCCGGACACCGTGCCCGTCGAGACCCTCGCGCACTTCGTAGAGCGCGCGGCGCACCTTGGCGAGCGTCACCCCCAGGGTGCGCGCGAGCGCGCCCTCGGCCACCGGGCCGTCGGCGACGAAGAGCAGCGCTTCGAGGAGCGCGGGCAGCTCCTCGGCGGTCGGCTCGTCGAACGGGGGTCGTGGTTCGTCCGGCATCGGTCCCGTGGGGAGGGGAGCAGCCATGTGGGGCGCGTCGAGGAGCTACGTCCACGCGCCGTCGCCACGTACGATGCGCCTGATGATCGTAGATGTCCACACCCACGCCTTCGCGCCCGCGATGCTGGCGGCGCGCGAGCGTCTCGTCGGCGCCGACGCCGGGTTCGCCGCGCTCTACGCCGACGCCCGCTCGCGGATGGCGACGGCGGACGAGGTGATCGAGGCGATGGACGGGGCCGGCGTTGACCGGGCGGTCGTTGCGGGGTTCGCGTGGGAGTCGCCCGACCTCTGCGCCGTCCACGCCGGCTACCTGCTCGACGCCGCCGAGCAGTCCGAGGGGCGGCTGCTGCCGTTCATCCCCGTGCCGACGGCGTTCCTCGGCGGCGTCGACGTGGACGCCGACGCGATGCGCGCGTGGCTGGAGCCGCTGGCCGCGCGCGGCGCGGCCGGGCTGGGCGAGATCCGGATCGGCGGCGGCCCCCGCTCCGCCACGATCGAGGAGCAGACGCTGGCCGCCGACCGCCTCGCGACGCTTGTCGCCGGGTTCGACCTGCCGCTGCTCGTGCACTCCTCGGAGGAGACCGGGCACGAGTATCCCGGCAAGGCGGGCGGCTTCACGCCCGGCGGACTGTGGCGGCTGGTGGCGTCGCACCCCGTGCGGGTGATCGCGGCGCACTGGGGTGGCGGCCTGCCGTTCCACGCGCTCATGCCCGAGGTGCGCGCGATTCTCAACGAAGGACGCCTGCTCTTCGACTCGGCCGCGTCGAAGTACCTCTACGACCCGCCGGTCTTCACCACCGTCGCCTCGCTCGCGGGCATGGAGCACGTGGCGTGGGGATCGGACTTCCCGCTGCGCGGCATGACCGCCGACCGCGCGGCCGCCGCGGCGGCGATGTCCGACGACGCTCTCCGCGCCGCCGCGATGGGCGGCAACGCCGCGCGCTTCCTCGGCCTCGAGTAGCCGTGCGGCTCTTCCTCGCCATCGAGCTGCCCGAGCCGTGGCTGCGCGAGGCGACGCGCGCCCTCGACGCGCTCACCGCCGCGCTCGGCGAGGACGCCGAGGTGCTGCGACCGGTCGCGCTCGACCGCATGCACCTCACCGTGCGCTTCCTCGGCGAGGTCGACGAGGAGCGCCTGCCCGCGCTCGACGGGGCGCTGCGCGCGTCCGTCCCGCCGGTCGGCGTCGACCTCGAACTCGCCACTCCCGGCACGTTCGGATCGGCCGCGCGCACGTCGGTGGTGTGGCTCGGCCTCGGCGGGGACCTCGACACGCTGCGTGCGCTCGCCGCGCGTGTCGAGTCGGCCGTGGAGGCGGCGGGCCTGCCGGCGGAGCGCCGCGAGCTGCGCCCCCACGTCACGCTCGCGCGCGTCCGCCAGCGCGCATCCGCCGCCCAGCGCCGCGCCATCGCGTCCGCCGTCGCCACCCTCGAGCCACCCGCTCCGCACCCCTACCGAGCCGTCGAGGTGGTGCTGGTGCGCTCGCACCTCGGCGCGGGTCAGCCGCGGTACGAGGTGCTGCGGCGATATTGAGTGGGACTCTGACAGGGAGGCTTAGCCCACGGGACGGATGCACTCGGTCAGACCGGTGGATCCGGCGGAGAAGGGGTGTCCGGGCTCGCTTCGGCGCTCAGTTTGTCGCGCCATTCCCGCAATTGATTCTCGATATTGTCTATCGCTTCTCGGTGCTCGACGAGTTGTTCGTCGGGCACTAGTTGAGCCGTTCCGCGCTGCAGCGTTGCGAGCACTGGCTCTCCGCCCAACCCAGGGGTGGCCTCGATTGTCTGGTGGAGTGCCCAATAGACAGCAAGTTGGCCCCCAGCGACCGTGGGTTGGCCATCGTCCCAAAGAACTCGCTTCAAGAAGGCGAGGAAGGGATCTGCATTGGCTTGGCCGGAGCCGAGCGCGACGTACGGCAGCTCTCTCGTGGCCTCCTCCGGTGCGCACGTCTCGGAAAACTGGTAGAGGCGATCCTTGCTGAGATGCCGAAGGGCGACCAGAGAGTTGTGCGTCGCATGTAGCAAAGGTGATCTATCTTGAGTCGCTTGGGCAACGACGTGAGAACGTTGGTACTCGATCTCGGCATGCTGCCAGAATGCCTTGGAGATGGCCACACCAACCTCAGAGGGCTTTCGTTGCGACAAACTTGCCCAGCTGATCTGCTCCATCTCATCCTCGTATCGCTGGTGTAGTCCGACCGGGCCAGTGAGGGCAAGGATTCTTTGATTCCTTATCAGGGACAACTTACTGGTGGGCTCTTGGACGGTCGGAGAGCCAGCAGACCCCAACGTCGCGACAGAATCCGCTCCGACGACAACGCCGTCGGAGCACAGGTAGCCGACGATTAGTGTCACTGTGCAGCATTCCTAGGGTACAAATATACTGTTCCGTCTCGTCTCGGGAGCAATTTCGTACACCTTCGATACTAGTTCGGCGAACGACAGTCCTTGCGCCCATTCCATTAGTGCTGCGAGGTATTGGCGATCCTCTGTCGATATCACCACTCTGTCCGCGGCCCGTTTCCCCTCATCAGTTACACGATATCTCCGGAGTCGATGAGCACGGGAAGGTATGATGTCAATGAGTCCTCTGTCCTCCAATAGTTCAGCATCCTGATAGACATCGGCATCGAAGGCTCCGTAGTGATACGGCTGAAAGTTGTACAAAGGCGGCTCTTGGTCGGTGTAACGCCCGAACAAGAACAGCACCTTCTGGAGCTGTACCGGCCGCACATCATCGTCTGCGCTGGCGAGCGCAGTCAGTACCCAGTCGGCTCGGTCTGGCATGGGAACTCCTCCCGCATCCAGTTATGTCGGTGAGGATATCTCTTTTAGCATACACACATTCGCAGCTACAGAGGGTGATGGCGCGATGCACGGCTGGGGTGAGCCAGCCTGCGGAGCATCAAGATAGCGCAGGCGCGCATACGTGAGCACTGCGAAGATACTCTAACTCCATCCCGCGGGGGGGCGCTGGGGCTGATGGCGGAGAAGCTCGGCTGCGAGGTGGCGACGTTCCAGTCGAGGTACCTCGATCACTACCGGGCCGTGTTCGCCGTCCTGGAGTCGGCGCTGCCGGAGCTGGGCGAGGGCAAGGATGGGTTCGCGCCGCCGTTCTGATTGCGAACGTGAACGTCCTCGCTCATCGATGTTGACGAGGGCGGCGCATGACGCCTAGGCTCGACTTGATGGGTGCTCACGACGGGTTCGTCATCCCACCGGACGCAGCGCAGGGTTCTCCACGTCAACGCCGCGGCTCGTACCGCGGCGTCGTCTTGCGCGCCGCCCACATGCACCCTCCGAGGCGCACTCCCCGCATCGGACAGGAGGCCTGATGCACTCGGGCATGATTGGCAAGGTCGAGAAGGCGCGCCGCTACTCGCGCGAGCGCGACCGCCTGCAGTTCACGCAACTGACCGTCTCCATCGACGGCGACAACGGCAGCCACGAGGTCCGCTTCGACCTCGGCCGCTGGGAGTGCAACTGCGACTTCTTCACGCATCGCCGCACCTGCGCCCACACCATGGCGCTCGAACTCGTGCTCGAAGGGATGCTGCCCGAGGAGGCCGCCGTCGCCTGAGCCCGACGCTGCCGCCGACATCGCCCGCAACGCCGAGGCGACCCGACGCCTCGGCGCCCTCGCCGCGCGGCTGGACGCCACGGACCTCGAACGCTCGCTGGGAGGCGGCTGGACCGTCGGGTTCGCGCTCGCCCACGTGGCGTTCTGGGAGGCGCGGCAGGAGGCGGCGCTGCGCGCCTGGCTCGACGGCGCCGAGTTCCCGGACGAAGACCCGAGCGTGAACCCCGCCCTCGAGGCCATGGCGTCGACGCTCGACCCCGTCGCCACGGCCGCGGCCGTCGAGGAGATCTCCGCGCGCGTGGACGCCACGCTCGCCGCACTCAGTGACGAGCAGCGGGCGCAACTCGTGGATGGCGGGTTCGGCTACGTGGTGGGTCGCTGGGCGCACCGCGAGGACCACATCGCGCAGATCGAGGCCGTGCTGGACTGAGTCCGGCGGGTGACGGTCTGGCAGCGTTCGAAGGCTGCTCCTCGTCTGGGGCCCGCAGACCCCCTCACCCTCACCCTCTCCCCCGCAGACGGGGGCGAGGGGATCAGACGGGCAGGTCGAGGGCGTGACTGACTGACCGGGACGCAGGTGCTACCCGTCGAAGCGCTGGAGGGCGAGGACGGCGTTCTGGCCGCCGAACCCGAACGAGTTCTTGAGCATCGTCCGCACGTCGGCGCTGCGTGACTCGACCGGGACGTAGTCGAGGTCGCACTCGGGGTCGGGGTGCTCGAGGTTGATCGTGGGCGCGATCTGGCCCGTGAGCAGGGTCTGGATCGCGGCGATCGTCTCGACGCCGCCCGCTCCGCCCAGCAGGTGGCCGACCTGCGACTTGAACGCCGTCACCGGCACGCGGTAGGCGTGCTCGCCGAAGACCGACCGGATCGCCTTTGTCTCGGCGATGTCACCGACCTCGGTCGCCGTCGCGTGGGCGGAGATGTAGTCGACCTCCTCGATGCTGAGGCCGGCGGCGTCGATCGCCGACTGCATCGCGCGCGCGGCGCCCTCGCCGCCGTCGGGCGGGGCGACGAGGTAGGCGGCGTCCGCGCTGACGCCGTAGCCGAGCACCTCCGCGAGCGGGCGCGCGCCGCGCGCCTGCGCGTGTTCGAGGCTCTCGAGGACGAGCATCCCGGCGCCCTCGGACGGTGCGAAGCCGTCGCGGTCGCGGTCGAAGGGCCGCGAAGACTCGGCGGGGCGGTCGTTGAAGCCGGTGGTGAGGGCGCGCATCGCGCAGAAGGCCGCGAGGCCCAGCTCGGAGATGCCGGCCTCGCTGCCGCCGGCGAGCATCACGTCGGCCTCGCCGCGGCGGATCACCTCGGCGGCGTCGCCGATGGCCTGGGTGCCCGCGGCGCAGGCGGTGGTGACGGTGTTGGTGTGGCCGAGCAGGCCGAGCTGGATGGTGAGGTTTCCGGCCGCCATGTTCGGCAGCATCTTCGCCAGGTAGAGCGGGTCGACGCGCATGCCGCCCCGGCCGAGCACCGTGCGCATCGCCGCGTCCGTCTCCGGGAGGCCGCCGCCGCCGTTGCCGAGCACCGTGCCCGCGCGGCGGCGGTCCATGGTGTCGAGGTCCAGCCCGGCGTCGTCGAGTGCCTGCTTCCCGGCGGCGATCGCGAACTGCGAGAAGCGCGCCATGCGGCGGGCGGTGCGGCGGTCCATCCACTCGGTGGGGTCGAAGTCGACGACCTGGCCGGCGACCTTGCACGGGTAGTCGGTCGGGTCGATGGCGGTGAGCTCGGTGATGCCGGACTCGCCGGCCACGGCGCGACGCCACATCTCATCAACCGTGTTGCCGAGCGGCGAGATGATGCCCATACCGGTGACGACGACGCGTCCGCGTCCGTTGTCCGAAGCCATCGCTACTCCCGGGCCCGAAGGCCGCTCGGGCCAGTCTAGCGCAGTCCGTACGCCCGGTCGCCGGTGACGCCGAGGACATGCTCACGCGCCTCCGAGACCGTGTACAGCGAGCCCGCGACGAGGACCGTGCCGTCCTCGCCGGCGAGGTCGCGCGCGAGCTCCACGGCCGTGGCCACGTCTGCCGCGCGCTGCACCGGCGCGCCCTCCGCGCGGAACGCCTCCTCGACCTCCCCGGGGTCCGCGGCGCGGTCCGACGACGGCGCGGTGACCACCACCATCGTCATCGCCTCGCCGTCGGGGCCGAGGAGTGCGCGCGCCACGGCCGCGGCGTCGCGGCCGCCGAGGAAGCCCGCGACGAGCACGCGCGGGCGGCGCAGCGCGAGCGCCTCCACGGTCTCGCGGAAGCGGGTGGCGGCGAGGGGCGTGTGCAGCGCGTCGCCGATGATCAGCGGGCGGCGGCGCAGCACCTCGAAGCGCCCGGGCCAGACCACGCCTGCGAGCCCCTGCGTGACGGCCGGCGCGGGCAGTTCGACGCCGGTCGAGGCCCAGGCCAGCTCGGCGGCGAGGACGGCTGCCGCGGCATTCTCGGCCTGGTGACGGCCGATCAGCGGCAGCTGTAGCCGCCGGTAGGTGCGCAGCGGCGTGCGCAGGTCCAGCGTCTGGCCGTCCAGCGACTGGCCGGTCACGCGCATCGCGCACTCGGTGGTGACCTCGTGCAGCGTCGCGCCGGCCTCGGCGGCCTTCGCGCGCACGACGTCGATCGCGCTCTCGCGCAGCGGCGCGACCACCGCCTCGCAGGGGCCGGTGAGGATGCCCGCCTTCTCGCCGGCCACCTCCGGGATCGTGTCGCCGAGGATCGCGGTGTGCTCGAGGTCGATCGGCAGGACCATCGCCACGTCCTTGCGGGCGATCACGTTGGTGGTATCGAGGCGGCCGCCGAGGCCGACCTCGAGCACCTGCCAGTCGCACCCAGCCTCCGCCCCCGCCAGCCAGCCGAGCACGGTGACCAGCTCGAAGTACGACCAGCCCTCGGTGGCCTCGTCACCGAGCAGCCGCTGCGCGAGGCGCGCGAACGTCGCGTGGTCCAGCGGTTCCCCGTCGACGCGCACGCGCTCGCGCGCCTGGTGCACGTCGGGCGAGGTCAGGAGCAGCGTGTGCGCGCCCGCGGCGCGCAGGATCGACTCGACCATCGCGGCCGTGGAGCCCTTGCCCTTGGAGCCGGCGACGTGGACCGTGCGGCGCTCCTCGGGCTGTCCGGCGCGGTCGAGGAAGTCGCGGATGTGGGTGACGCGGAAGCGCTTGGCCTCCTGCGGGTTACCGGTGCGCTCGAAGCCGCCACGGCCCAGCAGGCCGCGCACGGCCTCGACGTACGCCTGGATCGACTCGTCGTGCATTCCCGGGCTCCGCGCGCGCCGCGCGTTCCCGACTACGTCTGGCGGCGCCGGACGATCATATAGGTGACGCGCCCCACGGCGACGGTCGTGCCCGCGGCGTCGGTGACCTCGACGGTGGTGTAGACCACGGTGCGCCCGCCGCGCAGCACGCGCGCCTCGGCGGTTACGTCGCTGGTGGCGGCGGCGAGGTAGCTGACGTTGAGGTCGGTGCTGGCGAAGCCCGCCCACGTCTCGTCGTCCTCGGCGCGCGTCGTGAGCAGCGCCGCCGACCCCGCCGCGTCGATGAGCGAGGCGAGCACGCCGCCGTGCAGCGTGTCCGGGCGGCGCGTCTCCAGCTCCGGGCGCGCGGGGATGCGCAGCCGCGCCATCCCTTCCTCCGCCCCGACCACCTCGATGCCGAGCGTGCGCCAGAACGCGACCTCGTCGGGCGCGATGCGGGCGAGGAGCTGCTCGTGCGTCGGGGTCACCGGGCGGTCTCGCGCGGGGTGGCGGTCGTGGCGCCGCCGGCGCCGTTGCCGCCGAGCCCATCCTCCCCGAGCCGATCGTCGGCGTAGCCGTCTTCGTCTTCGGCGCGGCGGTAGGTCATGCGGTAGAGGTCGGCGTAGATGCCGTCGGCGGCGATCAGCTCCTCGTGGCTGCCGATCTCGGCGATCTCGCCGTCGCGCATCACGACGATGCGGTCGGCGCTGCGGATGGTGGAGAGGCGGTGCGCGATCACGAGCGAGGTGCGGCCACGCAGGATGGTACGGAGCGCCTGCTGGATGAGCCGCTCCGAGTGCGTGTCGATGTTCGCGGTGGCCTCGTCGAGGATGAGGATGCGCGGCTCGGCGATGACCGCCCGCGCGAACGCGATGAGCTGGCGCTGGCCCACCGAGAGGTTGGCCCCGCGCTCGTGCAGCTCCGTGTCGTAGCCCGCCGGTAGCCGGTCGACGAAGTCGTGCGCGCCGACGGCTCGGGCGGCGTCGGCGATCTCCTCGTCGGTCGCGTCCAGCCGGCCGTAGCGGATGTTGTCGGCGATGGTGCCGGAGAAGAGGTAGGGCTCCTGCAGCACGACGCTCATGCGGCGGGTCAGCGAGGCGCGCTGGATCTCCCGCAGGTCCGTGCCGTCGATGAGGATCGAGCCGCCCTCGATGTCATACGAGCGGTTGACGAGCGCGGTGACGGTGGTCTTGCCCGCGCCGGTGTGGCCGACGAAGGCGATAGTCTCGCCGGGCTCGATGTGCAGGTCGAACTTGCGCAGCACCGGGACGTTCTTGACGTAACTGAAGTCCACCTCGTTGAAGTCGATGCGCCCCTCGACGTCCGGAAGCACCTTCGCGTCCGGCGGGTCGACGATTTCGGGCTCGGTGTCGAGGACCTCGAAGATGCGGTGCGCGCCGGCCATCGCGCGCTGGAGCATCGTGTACTGCAGGACGATGTCGCGGACGGGGTTGAAGAAGC
>VXMU01000128.1 GCA_009840945.1 Chloroflexota bacterium
GTTCTACATGCGAACCCCCGCGCACGCGAGGCGGGGGCGTGCCCCACCCTAGGAGCCCCCCAGGGCGGGGGCCCCGCCGCCCCCGCGGGCGGGCCCCGGCCGCCGCTCACGGGAGGACGCGCGACCGGCTCGACCGGCTCCCTGTGGCTCGGAGGTGGCGCAGTGGTCGAACTCCGCGATCGCCAGAACACGCTGCTGGCGATCGCGTTGGCGGCAGCGACGGTCGCGTACCTCGGCTGGAAGATAGCCGAGTCACCCGAGCAGGCGCTCCAGTTCGCGTTCAACGGCCTCTCTGTCGGCGCCGTCTACGCGCTGCTGGCGATGGGGTTCACCCTCGTCTACAGCACGGTGTGGTTCTTTGACCTCTACTACGGCGCGGCCGCGGCCATCGGCGCGTACGGCGTCTACTACCTGCGGTCACAGGAAGCGCTGGGCGGCCAGTACGAGGTGAGCCACCCCTCGCTCAACATCGCGTTCGGCGTGATCGCGGCCGGGGTCGTCGCCTGGGCGCTCCACACGAGGTACTACCGCCGCCTCAGCCGCCGCTACGGCGAGCGCCCGGTCACTCTCGCCGGGGGCGCCATCGCGGCACTCGCCGGCGTCTACACGGCCGTGGTGCTCACGTTCCCGACCGAGATGAACACGCTGGTGAGCCCCGCGCTTGGCGTAGTCGTCGCGCTGATCGTCTTCGCGCTCCTGCGACGTGGCTACCGGGCCGCCCTCGGCGCCCCGGAGCCCGGCGCGGTCGTCGGCGCGGCAGCTGTGGTCGGCGTGGTAGCGGGTGGCGCCATCGCGCTCGCCGTGGCGGGCACGGCCGAGACCCGGCTCTACCTGAGCTGGGCCGTCTCGTGCCTGCTCGCGGGCGCGGTCGGCCTCGCGCTGTATCGAGGACTCTACGTCTACATGCTCGAGCGCGCCCGCTCGCCGCTGATCATGCTCGTCGCCACCCTCGGCGTGCTGCTCGCGCTCACGGCGGCCACGACCATCGTCTTCGAGGCGACGCCGCGCCCGCTGCCCGAGGCGTTCGGGAGCGACCCGTGGACCATCGGCGGCGCCAACATCAAGGGCTTCAACGTCTTCACCATCGTGATGGCGTTCGTCGGCTTCGCGGGGCTGTGGGTGCTGCTGCGGCGCACCTCGTTCGGCAAGTCCGTGCGTGCGGTGGGAGACGACGAGGAGGTCTCGAAGGTCGTCGGCATCAACACCACGGTCGTTATCGCCGTGGTCTTCTTCATCGGCGCGGCCTTCGCCGCGTTCGCCGGCATCGTCAGCGGACACGACACCGCCATCCAGCCGAGGATGGGGTTACTGCTCCTGCTCAAGGGCTGGATCGCCTCCGTCGTCGGCGGCATCGGCAACCTCTACGGCGCGATCGTCGGCGGGTTCGTGCTCGGGATGATCGAGCAGTTCGGGATCTGGGACCTCGCCGGCGAGTGGCGCGACGTCGTCTCGTTCGCGGTGCTCATCCTGTTCCTGTCGTTCTGGCCCAAGGGCCTGCTCCCCAGAAGGGACTGAGCGGTGGCGACGTCAGCGCAGACCGACGGCGACACGGCGGCCGACGCGCAGGCCGTCGGGCTGGTCACGCGGCTCATCCGCGGCAACATCGAGTTGTGGGCCAACCTGCTCGTCATCACGTGGGCGATCGTGTTCTTCGTCTGGCAGGGCACCGGCTTCGCGATCACCGTCGGTACCGTGTTCGCGATCTGGGCGATCCTCGCCGTCAGCCTCAACCTCGTCGTCGGCTTCACGGGCCTGCTCTCGGTCGGGCACGTCGGCTTCTTCGGCATCGGCGCCTACACTATGGCCGTGCTGACCTCGGACGCGTCGTACGAGGCGGCCCGCACCGATGCGATCCCCACGTACGGCTGGCCGTTCTTCGCCGCGCTCCCGGTCAGCGTCGTGCTGGCCGGGCTGGTGGCGATCGTGGTGGGCGTCGCGTTCAACCGGTTCCGCGACGACATCTTCGTCCTCGTCTCGTTCGGCTTCGCGATCATCGCGTTCAACACGTTCCTCAACCTGCGCGAGATCACGCGCGGCGCGTTCGGCATCCACGAGATCGAGCGGCCCGCCATCGGCGGATGGGTCATCGACGGCGAGCTGGAGTTCCTGCTGTTCTCGCTGGGCGCCCTCGCGCTCGTCGTGCTCGTCTCATGGCTGGTCGTCACGTCCTCGTTCGGGCGGGTGTTGACGGCGATCCGGGAGGACGAGGAGGCGATCGCGGTCTTCGGCTACCAGGTGACGCACTACAAGCTGGCGATCTGGGTGATCTCCGCGATGATGGCCGGCCTCGCCGGCGGGCTGCTCGCGAGCTGGACCAGCTTCATCGACCCCAACTCGTTCATCCTGCTGGAGTCGATGCTGCTGGTGTCGATCGTGATCCTCGGGGGGCTGGCGACGATCTGGGGCTCGCTGCTGGGGGCGATGGCGTTCGTGCTGATGGAGGAGGGGATGCGCTTCTTGCCGTTCATCCCGCCCGAGTACGTGGGGCAGGCGCGGCAGATCGTGCTCGGCGTGCTCCTCGTGCTGCTCATGCTGTTCAGGCCGCAGGGCCTGGTGGGGAGGTACCGGCTATGACCACCGAACCGGCCGACCGACCCGACGCCCCCGGGGCGTCCGAGGACTACGCGGTCGAGACCATCGACATCTCGAAGCACTTCGGCGCGGTGCGCGCCGTGCAGGAGCTGAGCGTCTCGATCCCGCGCCGTGGCATCACGAGCATCGTTGGGCCGAACGGGTCGGGGAAGTCGACGTTCGTGAACCTGTTGAGCGGCGTGCTCCCGCTCGACGGCGGCATCGTGATCCTCGATGGCGTCTCGCTGCGCGTCGTGCACGCGCACGACGTGCCGGACCTCGGCGCGACGAGGACGTTCCAGGAGGTGCGGCTCTTCGACCAGATCAGCGTGTGGGACAACATCATGGTCGTCCTTACCAGCCGGAAGCTGCTCCCCGCGCTCCTCGAACGCACGAAGCGCGAACACCGCGACGAGGCCGAGCGCATCCTCAAGCTCGTCGGCATGTGGGAGAAGCGCGACTCGCTCGCCATGGACCTCTCCTACGGCCAGCGCAAGCTGCTCGAGATCGGCCGGGCGCTCGCGCTCGACGTGCAGATCTACATGTTCGACGAGCCCTTCGCGGGGCTGTTCCCACAGATGATCGAGCCGGTGAAGGACCTGGTGCGTGAGCTCCGCGACCGCGGCCGCACCATCATCTTCATCTCGCACAACATGGACATCGTCCGCGAGTTGCCGGACCACCTCATCGTGCTCGACAGCGGCCGGCTGCTCACCGAGGGCGAGGTCCACGAGGTCCTGAGCCGCGAAGAGGTGATCGAGGCGTACCTCGGCACGTAGGACGGGAACGGCGCGCATGGAGCCCTCGGAACAGTCGACGAACGGCCCGCTGCTGCGGCTCACCGGCATCGCCGTGCACTACGGCGCGGTCGTGGCGCTCAACGGCGTCTCGCTCGACGTGCAGCGCGGCGAGGTCGTCGCGCTGATGGGCCCCAACGGCGCGGGCAAGTCGACCGTGCTGAAGGCGATCATGGGCCTCGCGCCGGTCGTGGCAGGCGAGGTGCACTGGCAAGGCGACCGGCTCTCGGCGGCCACACACGAGATCGTGCAGGAGGGCATCTCGTTCGTCCCGCAGGGGCGGCGCGTGTTCACGCACCTCAGCATCGCCGAGAACCTCGAGATGGGGTGCCTCTACCTCGACGATGAGGCCGAGCAGGCGCGCCGCCTCGAGGCGGTCATGGAGCTGTTCCCGGTCCTCTACCCGAAGCGCCGCGACCCCGCGAGTGCGATGTCGGGCGGGCAGCAGCAGATGCTCGCGCTGGGGCGCGGCCTGATGGCGGACCCGGACCTCCTGCTCCTCGACGAGCCGACGCTCGGCCTCGCCCCGATCATCGTGACCGAGGTCTTCGAGAAGGTGGCGGAGATCAGCGAGCGGCTGCGCACGACGATCATGGTGGTGGAGCACAACATTAAGGGCGTACTCGACATCGCCGACCGCGCCTACGTGCTCGACAAGGGCAACATCGCCCACGAGGGCACCCCGCAGTCGGTCCGCGACAGCACCATCCTCACCGACGTGTTCCTCGGCCGCGCGAACCCGGGACAGGCGAGCGAGGACTGAGCGCCGAGGAGCGCTACGGGGCGCCGGCGAGGTAGGCGATGGTCACGCCCTCGCCGCCCTCGCGGGTGCCGCCGCCCTCGTACTTCACGACCAGCGGGTGGTCGTCGAGGAGGCCGCGCACGGCCTGGCGCATCGCGCCGGTGCCGCGGCCGTGGATGATGCGGACCCGCTCGCGCCCGGCGCGCGAGGCGTCGTCGATGAACGACTCCACGGCGACGAGGCCCTCCTCGATGCGGCGGCCGCGCACCTCGACCTCCTCGGGCGCCTCCGGCATGGGCGGCGTCGCGATGGGCAGCGCCACCTCGCCGTCGGCGGTCTCCATGCGCTCGACCTGCGGGAGCCGCACGCGCGTGCGCAGCGCGCCGAGCTGCACCTCGAACTCGCCGGCGTCGTTCGGCACGCTCAGCGCCTCGCCTGGGACCGAGACCCCGCGCAGCCACACACGCGCGCCGACCTCGGGCGTCGGGAGCGTCTCCGCCGTGCGGGCGGCGGGCGAGGGCTCCTCGGGCGGCGGCTCCGGCGCGAGCGCGGCAGCGGCCTGGCGCGCGCGTTCGAGGTCCTCAGCGGCCTGCTCCAGCCGCGCCGACTCGACCTCGCGGCGCACGCGCTGCAGCATCCGCTCGGCGTCGCGCACCTCCTCGCGCACGCGGTCGCGGGCGTCGGAGCGCAGCTGCGCGCTCTCCTCGGCGAGCCTCGCGAGCTGCTGTTGCAGGTCGACCCGCAGCGCCTCGGCGGCGTCGCGCTCGGACGCCGCGCGCTCGGCGCGGTCCTCCGCCGCGGCGAGCTGGCCGCGCAGGTCCCCGAGCACGCTCTCGAGGTCACGCTGCTCGCTGGAGAGCCCCGCACCGGCCGCGTCGATCACCCCGGGCGGCATCCCGAGCCGCGTCGCGATCGCGAGCGCGTTCGACTGGCCGGGGATGCCGATGCGCAGGTGGTACGTGGGCGCGAGCGTCTCGATGTCGAACTCGACGGAGGCGTTCGCGACGTCGGCGTGGTCGTGGGCGTAGAGCTTGAGCTCACTGTGGTGCGTCGTCGCGATCAGCGTGACGCCCGCCGCCACGAGTCGCTCGACGATCGCGATGGCGAGCGCCGCCCCCTCGGTCGGGTCGGTGCCCGCGCCCAGCTCGTCGAGCAGCACGAGCGACCCGGCGTCGGCGCGTTCGAGGATGTCGATGATGGCCGTGATGTGGCCGGAGAACGTCGAGAGCGACTGCTCGATCGACTGCTCGTCGCCGATGTCGGCGAAGACGGCGTCGTAGACCGGCACGCGCGAGCCCGCGGCGGCGGGGACGGGCAGCCCGGCCAGCGCCATCACGCACAGCAGCCCCGCGGTCTTGAGCGCCACGGTCTTCCCGCCGGTGTTCGGCCCCGTGATCAGCAGCGCCCGCGCCTGCCCGCCCGCCTCGATGGTGACCGGCACCACCTCGCCCTCGAGGAGCGGGTGTCGCGCGTCGATGAGATGTAGCTCGGCCGGCGTGGGGATGAGCCAGCGCACGTCGCGCCCACGCACCGCGAGCTCCGTCGCGTCGAGCTCCTCGGCGAGCTGCGCCTTGGCGAGCGCAAGGTCGAGCTGCGCGAGGCGCTGCACGGCGTCGGCGAGGTCGTCGGCGGCGTCGCCGACCGCCTCGGTGATCTCGCGGAGGATGCGCTCGATCTCGTGGCGCTCCTGCGCCTCCAGCTCCCGCCAGCGGTTGCCGAGGTCGACGACCGTCATCGGCTCGACGTAGACCGTGGCGCCCGACGCCGAGGTGTCGTGGACGATGCCCGGCACGGCGCTGCGCGCCTCGGAGCGCACGGGCAGTACGTAGCGCCCCTCGCGCAGCGTGACGATGGCGTCCTGCAGCGCGCCGCGTATGCCCGGCGAGCGCACCAGTGACTCCATCCGCTGCTGGAGCCGCCCGTGCACCTCGTTGCGCTCGCGCCGGATCGAGTGCAGCTCCGGGCTCGCGCCGTCCAGCACCTCGCCGCGGTCATTGAGCGCCGAGCGGATGAGGTCGTGCAGCGGCGCGAGGTCGGCGATGCCGCGTACGAGCGTCGCGAGCAGCGGCGTCTCGTCCTCGATGCGCGCGAAGGCACGCCGCACGCGGCCGGCGGCCCGGGCCACCGAGGCGACCTCGAGCAGCTCGGACGGGGAGAGCGTGTGCCCGCGCTCGGCCGCGCGGGCCATGGGCCGGACGTCGTGGATGCCGCCCATGGGGACGTTCACGCGCATCTCGGCGAGGTGCACCGCCTCGGCGGTCTCGCGCTGGCGGCGGACGACGGTGGCGCGGTCCGAGGAAGGCCGCAGCGACAGCGCCGCCTCGCGGCCGGCGGAGAACGTGGTGTGGCGGGCGAGGCGCTCGCGCACCGCCGGGAACTCGATGACGGCCAGGGCCTTATCGTCCAGCGGAGCCTCCCGGCGCGCAGGCCGCGCGCAGCGCCTCCTCGACCCGACGGTCGTCGGGCGGCTCCACGGTGCGGGGGTCCAGCAGGACGCGGTCGTGCTCGATGCGGGCGACGATCGGCGGGTCGGCCGCGCGCAGCGCCGCCGTGAACGCGCCGGCGCCGCCGGGCGGCGCGGCGATCGAGCACAGCGCCGTCTCGACGCCCTCACCGGGCAGCGACCCGCCGCCGACCATCGAACGCCCCGCGACCACCTCGCCCGCCTCACCGCAGGCGCGCGCCCAGCGGCGAGCGCGCCTGCGGATGCCGTCCAGCGGCGCGGCGATCATGCGCCACACCGGGACCGCCTCGGTCGCGTCGCCGCGCGCGTAGTGTTCGAGCGTCGCGGCGAGGCCGGCGATCGCGGCCTTGTCGAGCCGCATCGCGCGCGCCAGTGGGTGGCGCTGCATGGCCGCGATCGCGTCGGCCGAGCCGACGGCGATGCCGGCCTGCGGGCCACCGAGGAGCTTGTCGCCGGAGAAGAGCGTCACATCCGCGCCCGCGGCGACCGAGTCCTGCACCATCGGCTCCGGCGCGAGCCCGTACGGGGGTGTGCCCAGCCGCGCGCCGCTGCCGAGGGCGTCGATCAGCAGCCGCCCGCGCTCGCGCGCGAGCGCCGCGAGGCCGTCGAGCGGCGCGGCCTCGGTGAAGCCGACGACGCGGAAGTTCGAGGCGTGCACGCGCAGCAGCGCGGCGGTGTCTTCCGTGATCGCCTCGGCGTAGTCGCGCAGGTAGGTGCGGTTCGTGGTGCCGACCTCGACAAGGCGCGCGCCGGACTGCCGCATCACGTCGGGGATGCGGAACCCGCCACCGATCTCGACGAGCTGCCCGCGCGAGATCACCACCTCACGCCCGGTGCAGAGCGACGAGAGCGCGAGCAGCAGCGCGGCGGCGTTGTTGTTGACCGCGATCCCCGCCTCGGCGCCCGTGACGCGCGAGAGCAGCTCCGAGAGGTGGCTGAAGCGCGACCCCCGCCCGGCGGTGTCGAGGTCGAACTCGAGGTTCGAGTAGCCCTCGGAGGCCGCGGCCATCGCCTCGATGGTCGTGGCCGAGAGGGGGGCGCGGCCCAGGTTGGTGTGGATCACCACGCCCGTCGCGTTGATCACGCGCCGCAGCGACGGTTCGAGCGACTGCGCGCGCTCGGCGACGGCTTCGGCGGGCGGGCGGCTCGGAGCCTCGCCGGCGCGGTCGATCTCGGCGCGGTACTCGTCGAGCACGGCGCGGCTGATGCGCACGAGGGCCTCGTGGCCGTGCCGCTCGGCGAGCGGCGCGACGCGCTCGTCGGCCAGCAGCCGGTCGATCGCCGGCAGTGCACGGTAGGGATTCGTCGGTTCCGGCATCGTCATCGATTGTACGTGGGCACGGCTGTGGTGGCCGAGCGGCTAGGGGTGGCGATGGGGCGTCCGCCATCTGATCCCCTCGCCCCCGTCTGCGGGGGAGAGGATTAGGGTGAGGGGGTCTGCCTCACGCCGGAGTGCGAGGAGCCATTGAGGAGCCTGCCGGACCCTCACCCCAGCCCTCTCCCGCATTGCGGGAGAGGGAGCCGGATCTCGCGTGGATTCGTTGACGCTACGGAAATGCTAACCCTACGATCCGAATGCCTGCGACCGCAGGCGTATTCCATGCCCAGGAGGAGCACTTGAACCTGCGCACGCCCGGCCCGATCCCGGTTCCGCAAGAGGTCGCCGAGGCCGGCGCCGCCCCGATGATCAACCATCGCGGGCCGGAATTCGCTGCCATCCTCGCCCGCTGCGAGGAGGGCCTCAAAGAGGTCTACCGCACCAGCAACGATGTCGCGATCCTCACCGCCTCGGGCACCGGCGGCATGGAGTCCGCCGTCGTGAGCCACGTCAGCCCCGGCGAGCGCGTTCTCGTCGTCACCATCGGGGTCTTCGGCGAGCGGTTCGTGGACCTGATCCGCACCTTCGGCGGCGACCCCGTCCACCTCGCCTTCGAGTACGGCACCGGCGCCGATCCGAACGCCATCGACGAGGCGCTCGCGGCCAACGACGACATCCGCACCGTCTTCGTCACCCACAACGAGACTTCGACCGGCGCCACGAACCCGCTCGAGGAGATCGCGAGCGTGGTCAAGGGCCGCGACCGGCTGCTGATCGTCGACGCCATCTCCTCGCTCTCCTCGATCCCGGTGGAGACCGACGCGTGGGGGCTCGACGTGGTCGTCTCCGGCTCGCAGAAGGGCTGGATGCTCCCGCCGGGCCTCGCGTTCGTGAGCGTCAGCGAGCGGGCGTGGGAGGTGCAGGAGCAGTGCACCACGCCGCGCGCGTACCTGGACCTGCGTCGCGCGAGGCGCAGCGCGGGCAACGGCCAGACGCCGTGGACCCCCGCCGTATCGCTCTTCTACCAGCTCGACCGCGCGCTCGCGCTGCTGCGCGAGGAGGGCGTCGAGCAGGTGTGGGCGCGCCACCGCGCGACCGCCGCGCGCGTGCGCGCGGGCGTGCAGGACCTCGGCCTCGAGCTCTTCGCCGAGGAGTCCGTGCGGTCCGACACCGTCACCTCGATCCTCCCGCCCGACGGCCTGCAGGCCGACGAGCTGCGCAAGATCGCGCGCGAGGAGTACGACACGGTCTTCGCCGGCGGGCAGGGCAGCATGGGCGGCAAGATCTTCCGCTTCGGCCACCTCGGCTACACGACCGACGAGGACGTGAGCGGCGCCCTCGGCGCCATCGAGGGCGCGCTCGCCCGGCTCGGGCACGCCGTGCCCGCGCGGGGCTAGCGAGACCGGCAGCGCGGGCGGGGGAGCCATGGCCCGCATCCTCATCGCCGACCAGATCGCCGAGCAGGGCATCGCCATGCTCGGCGACCACCACGACGTCACCGTCCAGACCGGCCTCTCCGAGGACGAGCTCGTCGAGGCGGTCGCCGACATCTCCGCGCTCGTCGTGCGCAGCCAGACGCAGGTCACGGCGCGCGTCATCGAGGCCGCCCCGCGCCTCGAGGTCATCGGGCGCGCGGGCGTCGGCGTCGATAACATCGAGCTGGCCGCGGCGACGGCGCGCGGCGTGATCGTCGTGAACGCGCCCCTCGCCAACACCATGTCGGCGACGGAGCACGCGTTCGCGCTCATGCTCGCGGCGGCCCGCAACGTCCCGCGCGGCGACTCCTCGCTGCGCGACGGCCGCTGGGAGCGCAGCCGCCTGCAGGGCGTCGAGCTGGCCGGGCACACCCTCGGCGTGGTCGGGCTCGGGCGCATCGGCTCGGGCGTGGCGGTCCGCGCGCGTGCCTTCGAGATGCGCGTGGTCGCCTACGACCCGTTCGTCTCGACCGAGCGCGCCAACTCGCTGGGCGTGGAGCTGTGCTCGTTGGAGGAGCTGCTCGCACAGTCCGACTTCGTGACGCTGCACACCGCGCTGCACGAAGGCACGCGAGGGCTCATCGGCGTCGAGCAGTTCGCGCTGATGAAGCCCACTGCCTACCTCGTCAACACCGCCCGCGGCGCGCTCGTCGACGAGCAGGCGCTGTACGACGCGGTCACCGAGGGCCGGCTCGCCGGCGCAGCCATCGACGTGTTCAGCGAGGAGCCGGCGATCGGGAACGTCCTCACCACCTCGGACCGCATCGTCGTGACGCCGCACCTTGCCGCCTCGACGGCCGAGGCGCAGGACCGCGCGGCGGTGGACACCGTGGCGCAGGTGCTCGACGTGCTGAACGGCCGCCAGCCGCAGTTCGCCGTGAATGCGCCGCCGGTCGACCCCGAGACGATGATGGTGATCGGCCCCTACATCGAGGCCGCCGAGGTCGCCGCGCGCGTCGCCTCGCAGCTCGAGGGCGGGCAGCTCCAGGGCATGCGCATCGAGTACCTCGGCGAGATCGCCAACCACGAGGCCGGCCCGCTGCGGGCGGCTGCCGTCGTTGGCGTCCTCGAACCCGTCTCCGTGGCGAAGGTCACGATCGTGAACGCCGACCACGTGGCCGAGGAGCACGGCCTGCCCGTCGACGAGGACCGCGGGATGGCGCGCGAGCCGTACGCGAACCTCGTCGTGGTGCACGTGCGCTCCGAGGGGGGCGAGACGAATGTTGCCGCGACGCATACCCCGCAGGGTGTGCGCATCGTCGGCATCGACGACTACGAGGTGGAGATCGCGCCCGGCGTCGCGCCGTTCGTGCTGGCCATCGAGAACGTCGACCGCCCCGGCATGATCGGGCGGATCGGCAGCCTGCTCGGCGAGTGGGGCGTCAACGTCAACTCGATGTCCTCGGTGCCCGGCAGCGTCGAGGGGCGGGCGCTGATGGCGCTCGGCATCGGCCGCGCCCTCACCGCGGAGGAGCGCGTCGAGATCGCCGCCACCGAGGACATCTTCACGGTGCGGCTCATCGACTTGACGTAACGCGGGGCGCTACTCGTCCAGCGGGTTCAGCACCATTCCCGTGGCGAGCTTCGGGTAGAAGAACGTCGACTTCTGCGGCATCACCTCGCCTGCATCGGCGACCGAGACGACCTGGTCCACGCGCGTCGAGTTGACGAGGAACGCCAGCCGGCGGGGCCCGGCCCGCGTCCACTCCCATGCCTCCTCGACGTCCTCGCTGAACTCGACCCGTCCCGCCGTGAACGCGGCGGCGTCGAGGCCGAGCAGGGGGGCGAGGATCGTCTCGTTGAGGATCAGCACAGCGAGCGCGCGCGAGGCGGGCGACCACTCACCCGGCATGCGCGCGTCGACCGCCGCGGCCGAGCGGGCGCGCAGCAGGTGGAGGCCCGAGCCGCCGAGGCCGAGCAGGCCAAACGTCCCCGGGTTCGCCGCCCCTGCCTGGACCGCGCTCCACAGCGCATCGAGGCTGTCGAACGCCTCGATCTCGTAGAGCTCACCGAGCCGGTCAGCGAAGTCGGCCGAGGGCCGTGCGTCGGGCAGCAGTCGGTGCGTCGGGAGCACGACGAGGCCCGGCTCGTCCTCAGACACGAGGCCGGCGAGGACCCAGCGTGCGCCCTCGTCGCCCGCGCCGCGCTCGCCGAGGTAGTTGAGCGCGGTCTCGTAGCGGTGGTGGCCGTCGGCGATCGTCGCCGTCGAGTCGGCAGCGGCGGCCGTGATCGCCTCGATGGCCGCGGGGTCGTCGACGATCCACATCCGGTGCTCGTCCCCGCGGTCGTCGGTGGCGGCGTAGACGGGCTCGCCCGCCGTTGCCCCCTCGATCGCGCTCGCCGCGGCGCCCGAGGCGTCCTCGTACATCACGAGCAGTGGGCTGATGTTCACGCGGGTCGCGCTCAGCAGCGCGAGGCGGTCGGCCTTCGGCCCCGACATCGTGTGCTCGTGCGGGCGCACGACGCCCTCGGCGAACGGGGAGAGCTGCATTCGCGCGAAGCAGCACCGCCGCGCGACGCGCTCCGCGCCGATGGCCGTGCGCTGTTCGTACACGTAGTACGCCGGGGCGTCCTCGCGGATCAGCACGCCCTCGCGCTGCCACGCGTCCAGGAGCGCCGCGGCGTGGGCGTAGCGGTCGCCCCCGGCGGTGCGGGGCGACTCGACGTGCCCGACGTTGTACGGCGAGCGGGCGTGCAGCGCGGCGACGGCGTCCTCACCGACCACGTCGTAGGGCGGCGCGATGACGGCGCCGGGGTCGACGCGCGCGGGGTCGTAGCGGAGCCCGCGGAACGGGGCGATGGTGACGATGGGGGTGCTCCCTCGGCTGGCCGCTGGCGGCGGCGTGCGGTTAGGCTGCGACGGCGGCGCCCGGGGCCGCGAGCAGGGGAGAGGCGCTCATGGCGGCCATGGAGCAGCGCTACTGCATCTTCTGCGAGATCATCGCCAAGCGCTCGCCCGCCGACATCCGGTACGAGGACGACGAGGTCATCGTCTTCCGCAACCAGCTGCGCTGGGTGCCGATCATGCTCCTCGCGAGCCCGAAGGAGCACATGACGCAGGCCCAGCTCTGGGAGAGCGACCTCGTTGGCCACGTAGGCCGTGTCGCCTCCGAGGTCGGCCGGGCGCACTGCCCCGGGGGCTACCGGCTCGCCTCGAACTTCGGGTGGGACGCGAAGCAGTCCCAGGAGCACGCCCACATCCACGTCCTGGGCGGCACGTACCTCGGCGACTACGTGAACCCGCAGGGCTGGTAGCGGCTCCCGCCGCCTACCGCCGGCTCGACCGCCACTCGCCAATCGCCGCGCGCTGGAGCTCGAGGAGCTCACCGATCCCCGCCTCGGCGAGACTGAGCACGCGGTCGAGGTCGCGCCGCGAGTAGGGGGCGCGCTCGGCCGTGCCCTGCACCTCGACGAGCTGGCCGGTGCCGAGCTGCACGACGTTGAAGTCGGCCTCGGCCTGTGAGTCCTCGGTGTAGTCGAGGTCGAGCAGGGCTTCGCCGCCGGTGATGCCGACCGAGATCGCGGCGACCTGTGTGCGCAGCGGGTCGGTGGCGAGCGCGCCGCCACGCTGCAGCCAGTCGATCGCCATCGCGAGCGCGACCCAGCCGCCGGTGATGGCGGCGGTGCGCGTGCCGCCGTCGGCCTGGATCACGTCGCAGTCCACGGTGATGGTCTGCTCACCGAGCGCGTCAAGGTCGATGACCGCGCGGAGCGAGCGCCCGATCAGGCGCTGGATCTCCTGCGAGCGGCCGCTCTGGCGTCCCTGCCGCGCCTCGCGGTCGCTGCGCGTGTGGGTGGAGCGAGGCAGCATGCCGTACTCGGCGGTGACCCAGCCCTGGCCCGTGCCGCGCAGCCAGCGAGGCACGCCGACCTCGACGCTCGCGGCGCACAGCACCTGTGTGTCGCCCGCCGTGATCAGCGCTGAGCCCTCGGCGTGACGCATCGTCCCGGCCTCGATCTCGACCGGGCGGAGCTGGTCCGCCGCTCGTCCGCGCGCTCGCGCAACCATGGCGCCTCCTCGCCGATCACCGTAGCACGAGGTCAGCGCGCGCTCCGCACCCACAGGCGTACGCCGTCGGAGCGCAACGTCACGTCGCCGTGCTGGTCGGTGCGGAACACCATCGCGCCCTCGTAGCGCGCGAGGACGTCGGGGTGCGGGTGGCCGTGACGGTTGCGCGCGCCCGCCGAGGCGACCGCCACGCGCGGCGAGACCGCCTCGACGAACGCCGGCGACGAGGAGCTCTTCGAGCCGTGGTGCGGCAGCAGCAGCGCGTCGGCCCGCAGGTTGAGCCCGCTCCCCACGAGCCACTCCTCGGCGTCGTGCTCGATGTCGGCGGGCACGAGCACCCGCACCTCGCCGATGCGTACGAGGAGCACGAGCGAGCGGTTGTTGTCGCCGCGGTGCGCCCGCCTGGCCGTCGCAACGGGCGGCGAGAGCACCTCGATCGACGTGCGGTCGGTGAGGCGGATGCGGTCGCCGATGTCGAGCGGCTCCGCGCCCGCGATCCCGTCGCCGAGCACCGCGCCGACGCGCAGCCGGCGCTCCAGCTCGCGCAGCCCGCCCGCGTGGTCGGCGTCGTCGTGGCTCACTACGACGGCGTCGAGGCTCCTCGAGTCCGTCACGCGCGCGAGCGCGCGCAGCACCGAGCCGTCAGGCGGGCCGGCGCCGATGAGCACGGACGCGCCGCCGTCGCGCACGAGCACGGCCTGGCCCTGCCCCACGTCGAGCACCGTCACGCTCGCGAGGTCGTCGCTCGGTGCGAGCACGGCCAGCCACAGGCCCACGGCTGCGAGGCGGAGCGCGACCGCTCCGGCGAAGCCGGTCCGCGCTCCCGGCTGCAGCGCCGCAGGCTCTCGGCGTCCGAGCACCCACGCCACGGCCGCGAGCGCGGCGTACCACGCCGCTCCCACGGCGAGCGGCGCGCGGACCTCGACCACGGCGGCCGGCAGCTCGGCCAGCACCCTGACGATCGCGACGAACGCGGCGGGCGCGTACACCCCGGCGAGGTGGACGACCGCGGCCACGGGTTCGATCCAGCCGAGCAGCGCGGCAGCCACGGCGACCAGTAGGGTCGCCTCGTAGAGCGGCGCGACGACCACGTTCGCGGGCACCTGCACCAGCGAGACCGTGTCGAAGCTCGCCGCCTGCACCGGGAGCACGGCGAGCGCCGCGCCGAGGGCGATCGCGCCGGCCTCGACGAGCGCAGCCGTACCGCCCTCGGCGGTCACGCGCAGGCGGCTCGCGGCCCAGTCGCGCAGCGGCGGCGCGACCAACATCACGCCCGCGGTCGCCGTCGCGCTGAGCTGGAACGCCACGTCGCGCACGAGCAGCGGCCGCAGCGCGAGCATCACGGCGAGCGCGTACACGAGGTAGATCCACCCCGGCGTGCGCCGCCCCGTCACCGCCGCGAGGGCGATGCCCACAGCCATGATCGCCGCCCGCACCACGGGCGGCTCCGCCCCGACGAGCACGACGTACCCCGGCAGGAGCGCGAGGGCGAGGAGCGCCGCGCGCCGCCTCGAGATGACCGCGGTGAGCAGGGCGATCGCGGTGCCGAGCAGCAGCGCGACGTTCTGCCCGGAGACCACCAGCAGGTGCGTGGTGCCGGTGCGACGCAGGTCGTCCTCGAGGCCCGCCGGCATCGTGCGCTGGCGGCCGAGCAGCATGCCCGCGGCCAGCGACGCCTCGGGCTCCGGCAGCGCGGGGGGGGGGGGGGGGGGGGGCGCGGCCCGCGCCCCCCCCCCGGGGGGGGGGGGGGGGGGGGGGGGGGGGGGGGGGGGGGGGGGGGG
>VXMU01000082.1 GCA_009840945.1 Chloroflexota bacterium
CGCGGATCCGCGACATCAGGTAGATGTTGTAGTCGACGCTGAGCGCGTTGAGGAACACGAACAGGAAGAACGGCACGCCCTGCCCCACCCCCGACTGCCCGAGCACCACGACGAACACGACCACGGCGAGGCCGAGCGTGGCGAAGTACGTGAACGCGATGGTCGCCATCAGGTACAGCGGCGCGACCAGTGACCGCAGCAGCAGCGCCAGCACCACCCCGATCGCCAGCAGGATCAGCGGCAGCACCACCCGCGAGTCGCGGTTGCCCGCCACGCGCGTGTCGTACGCCTCAGCGGTCTCGCCGCCGATGAGCACGCTGTCCGCGCCGAGGCCTGCGCCGGCCGCGGTCTCCCGCGCGAGCTCGCGCAGCTCGGGCACGGCGCTGAGCGCCTCCTCGGCGTACGGGTTCGTGCCGAGCACGACGTCGATACGCGCCTCGTCGCCGTCGGCGGAGACGAAGCTCGCGCGGGCCGCCTCGGCGGCGGGCCCGCCCGCGTACCCGGCCTCGATGCCGAACGGTCGGCTGGGGCCGGCCGCGCCCGCCACCAGCGGGTGGCCGGGCAGCGCGGTCGTCACGGCGTCGAGCTTCGCGAGTGCGCCCTCCTCGAGCGCCTGCTCGCCGGGGGCGAGCGAGACGAAGACGCGCGTGCGCGCCAGCTCGCCGCCGGGGAAGCCGGTGCGCAGCAGCTCGAAGCTGCGCACGGACTCGGTGTTGTCGGGGAGGCTCTCGAGCCGGTCGTACGTCGGCTCGTAGGCGAAGAGGCCGGCGACGAGGAGCGCCAGCCCGCCGCACGTCACGGCGAGGGTGCCGCGCGGGCGGCGCAGCACGACCCCGCCGATGCGCCCGTAGACGCTCTCGCGCCAGTCGACAGGCGTCTCGGGGCCCTCGGCGAGGCGGGGCTGGAGCGGCCAGAAGGCGCGGCGACCGAGGATCGTCAGCACCGCGGGGATGAGCGTCAGCGCGGCGAGCATCATCAGCGCCACCGCCAGCGCGATGACCGGCCCGAGGCTCTGATAGGAGCGCAGGATGGCGAACCACAGCGCCGCCGAGGCGACGAGGATTGTCGCGCCCGCCGAGGCGACCGCGCCGCCGACGCCGCGCATGGTGCGTCGCATCGCCTCGTGCCGGTCGGCGTGCCGGGTGAGCTCCTCGCGGAAGCGGGCCGAGACGAAGAGCACGTAGTCGGTGCCGGTGCCGAACAGCACGACGGTCATGATGCCGGTCGCCTGGCCGGAGACCGGCAGCTCGAACTGCTGCGCGACGAACGCGGCGATGCCCCCGGCGAGCTGGAAGACGAGCCCCACCCCGAGCAGCGGGATCGAGGCCATGATCGGCGAGCGGTAGATCGCGATCAGCAGCGCGAGCACCAACGCCACCGTGACCAGCAGCAGGAACGTATCGATCTGCCGGAACACCCCCACGATGTCGACCACGAGCCCGCCCGGCCCCCCGACGGCGACCTCGACGCCCGGCAGGTCGAGGGCGGAGGTGCGGTCGCGGATGGCGTTCACCGTGTCCGCGAACGGCTCCTCGGCCGGCTCGCCGAGGAGCTCGGCGAAGATGTAGAGCGTCGTGTCGTCGGGCGAGACGAGGCCGGGCACGGTGCCCGGCGCGCGCACCTCGCCGACGTTGTCGGGCGCCTCGGGCCCCGTCAGCCACGCGACGAGGTCGTCGACGGCGTCGAGGGTCGGCCCGGAGAGCCCGTCGGGCTCGCGGAAGACGATGAGCGTGGGCGTGCCGCCCGCCGGGAACTCGTCGCGCGCGAGCTCGTAGGCGAGGGTCGACTCGGCGTCGCCGGGGAGGAACAGCGCCTCCTCGTTCTCGCGCACCTCGTCGAGCCGGGGAAGCTGCGAGAGCAGCGCGCCGGCGACGAGCACCCAGGCGGCCAGCGTGACCCACTTGCCGCGAGGGCTGCTGACGAAGTCGGTGAGGGCGCCGAGCACCGGCTAGCTCACGCCTCGCGGCTCGTGCGAGGGCATCGCCGGGGCCGGTCTCCGCGTCGCACGCACGTCATTGCTCCTCGGGCGTCGGGCTGCCGGATCGAGGCTACATGGCGAGGGGATGTGGGGGAACGGCGGCGCCGCCGGGCGAGCCCCGGCGCGCGCACGACCGCGATCGCACTACACTCGACGGACCGCGCGCCCTTCGTCGGCGCGAGGCGGCACAGCCTGATGGAGGCCACGATGCAGTACGACGGCCCGGCCGCGACCCCGTTCGTGGGTCGCATGATCGGCGCGGCGCGCCTCGACAACGACATCTACGAGGAGGTCGAGCACGATCGCAACGCGACCGGGCAGGCCGCCATGGTCGTCATCGGGACGAGCCTCGCTGCCGGCATCGGGAGCATCTCCGAGGTGGGCGCGTTCGGGTTGGTGTTCCTGACCGCCGCCGGACTGGTCGGCTGGGCCGCGTACGCGTGGCTCGCCTACTTCATCGGCACCCGCATCTTCGCGACGGCCGAGACCAGCGCCGACTGGGGCGAGGTAGCGCGCACGCTCGGCTTCGCGAGTTCGCCGCGATTCCTCCTGATCCTCGGGCTGGTGCCCGGCATCATCGGCGCCGTGAGCTTCGTGGTCGGCGTCTGGTTCATCCTCACGACCGTCACCGCCCTGAAGGCGGCTCTGGAGATGGGGACGTGGCGAGCGGTCGGCACGGCGCTCGTCGCCCTCATCGTACAGGGCATCATCTTCAGCATCGTCTTCGCGATCCTCGGCTAACGTGGCGCGCCCGGTGGAACCGCGCGACCGACTCTCGATCAGCCTGGGCGAGGCGATCTTCTCGCTGCGCGCCATCCGCCGCGTCCGGCCCGACCCGATCCCCGAGGAGGACCTGCGCGACATCCTCACCGCCGCGATCCAGGCGCCCAACGGCGGCAACGCCCAGCCCTGGCACTTCCTCGTCGTCCGCGACGCAGAGCTGCGCGCCCGGCTCGGCGAGCTCTACCACGAGGCGTGGTGGGCGAAGCGCGCCGACGAGGGCATCCGCGGCCCGGAGGACCTCGACCCCGCCAACCGGGTCTCCGCGTCCGCGATGCGACTCGCCGACGAGTTCGGGGAGGCGCCGGCGATCGTGCTGGTCTGCGCGACAGCGCAGGGCGCGGGCGCGATGGGCTCGGTCATCCCGGCGGTCGAGAACCTGCTGCTCGCCGCCCGCGCGCTCGGCGTCGGCGGCACCATCACGACGCTCCACGCATCGGTCGACGAGCGGGTGAAGGCCCTGCTCGGCATCCCGGCCGAGGCGCAGATCGTGTACGCGGTGCGCCTCGGTTACCCGCGGGGTCGCTTCGGCCCGGTCACGCGCAAGCCGCTCGACGAGGTGACCTCGGCGGACCGCTGGGGCGAGCCGCTGGCGTAGCGTGGAGCCTCGATCAGCCGTCGAAGATCGTGTTCCCGGCACCCGGCGAGGGGCCGCCGGGGAACCGTGCCGGCCCGTTGTGCGTATTCATCTTCGGGTGAGGTAAATGGCGGCGCGCTCGTGACACAGTGTGCGGCGGTGAGTAGATGCTGAAGCACGTGGTCGCCGGTGCGTTGCTGCTGTTGGCCTCGCTTGTCGCGGTCGGCGGCGGGTGGCCCTCGCCCGTCCCGCTGCCGGCCGACCACGACTCCGCCCCAGGCGTCGCGCTCGCGCAGGGTGCCGGCGACGGGGCCGTCGAGGTGCGCGTCGCCGCGCGACGCCTCGCCGACGGCCGTACCGAGTTCGCATTCCAGCAGCTCAACGACGACGGGTCGTGGGCAGCACGACAGCTGCCCGCGCGACGCTTCTTCCCGGCTGACGCCGAGGTCGGCCGATGGCTCTCCAGCTCCGCCGTCACCGTCGAGTTTCCCCGGACGACGGGGGAGCCTTCGACGCGTATCGTGCGCGTCGCGGCCCAGCTCCTCGTCGACGGTCGCATGGAGTTCGCGCTCCAGGAACGTAACGACGACGGGTCGTGGGCCGACCGGCGGCTGCCCACGCGCCGCTTCTTCCCCGCCGACGCCGGGGTGAACCGATGGCTCTCGAGCTCGCCACTCACCGTGGAGCTCGTCGGCGTCGCCTTCTCCCCCGGCGGCGACGAGGTCCCGCGCCTCGCGACCGTCACCATCGAGTTCCCGGTCACGCCGTCCTCGGCGGACGGGGCAGCCCTCGTCTCCATCGAGCCCGCGATCGAGGGCTCGTTCGCCTGGTCCGACGACCGCACGCTGCTGTTCCAGCCGGCGTTCCCCGGCTGGCAGCGCGGCCAGCGCTACGTGCTGCGCGTCGCCGGCGCGGCGGCCGGCCTCGCCCGCGACTACACGCACGCCTTCACCGTCGAGGGCGGGCTCGAGGTGGCCTACGTCATCCCGGGCGACCGGGACCGCGAGGTGCCGACAGAGGCGCAGGTCCTCGTCCAGTTCAACCGCTCGGTCGCCGCGCTGACCGTGCTGCAGGAAGGTGACGCGCCGCCGGTGTTGGAGTTCGACCCGCCGCTCGCCGGGAAGGGCGAGTGGCTCAACACCTCGCTCTACCGATTCGTCCCGAGTGACCTCCGTCCGTCGACGACGTACCGCGTGCGCATCCCCGCCGGGCTGACCTCGGCGGCCGATGGCGTCCTCGGCGCCGACTTCACGTGGACCTTCGAGACGATCCAGCCGGCGGTCGTGAGCTTCGAGCCCGCCGACGACACGAAGTGGGTGGAGCCCGACGGTCCGTTCGTGATCACGTTCAACCAGCCGATGGACCGCGCCTCGGTGGAGGCGGGCGTCCGGCTCCGCCTGACCGGCGGCAGCGCGACGCCGCTCACGTTCGAGTGGAGCGAGGGCGACACGGTCGCGACGTTGACACCGTCGACGCCGCTCGAACTCGGTGGGGCCTACGAATGGGTGGCGCCGGGCGGCATGGCGGGAGCCGCCGGTGGCGTCACGAACACGGTACGCATCACGCGCTTCACGGTGGTGGGGATGCCGGAGCGGTTGTCGTCGTCGCGATACGACAGCTCGGGTCGCCTCAGGATGAGCCTCACCTACAACAACCCGATGGACCCCGATTCGTTCGAGGGTCGTGTCACCGTGAGTGGCGTCGATCCGGACAACATCGGGATCGATTGGGGCGACTACGCGCCCGAACGGGTCCGCCTCGACTTCCCGGTGGAACCGGAGACGACGTACACGGTGCGCATCGCGCCGGGCGTGCGGGATCGCGGCGGACGAGCGGTAGCGGAGGAAGACACGATTCGCTTCACCACCGAGAAGGAGTGGCTGTTCCCGGAACTGGACATCGCCGTCCCCGCGAGCTTCGTGACGTATGCCGCAAACGGCGAGCAGGTCCTGTATTTCGCCGCTCAGAAGATCGAGGATGTGCAGTTCTCTCTCTACCGGCTCTCCGACGCCGACGCGGAGACCCTGCTGCGCCGCGGCTACATCGACGAGCGAGGCAGGGACGACTTCTGGCCCGACAGCGACCCGATCCGCACGTGGACCGTGCCCATCGAGGAGTCGTTGCAAGAGCCCCTCCGCGTGTACTCGACGGCGCTCGGCGGCGGCAGCCGTCTGGCGAAGGGTCACTACTTCCTGTTCGTGACCTTCGATGGAGCACGTGACTACGAGCAGACCAAGCTGGTCGTGAGCGTCGTCGACACGGCGATCGTCACCAAGCTCGCGCACGACGAGCTGATCGCGTGGGCGCTCGACTACGAGACGGGCGAGCCGCTTGCCGGCGCGCCGCTGCGGACGGCCCCGCTCAAGGAGCCCGCGGAGACCCCATACCAGGCAGGGCGCACCGACGCGCAGGGGCTCGCCCGGTTCGCCGTCGACCCGCCCGAGGATCCCTCGTACTGGGAGCCGTACGACGACCACGTGGTGCGGATGGAGGAAGGCGGGCGCTTCGGGGTCGCGTCCACGTGGTGGGACACGGGCGCCCACCCCCGGGACCTCGACGCGTCCTCATACCTCCCCACGCCGGTCGGTCATCTCTACACCGACCGCCCGATCTATCGACCGGGCGAGACGGTCTCCTTCAAGGCCGTGCTGCGGGACGACGACGACGCGACCTACTCGGTGCCCGGCCCCGGCACCAAGGTCACGATCTCGGCCAGGGACCCGCGACGCAGCACCGTGTACACCGCCACCGTGGTCCTCGGCCCGCTGGGGACGGCCTCCGCCGACTTCACGCTGGCCGCCGACGCGCTGACCGGTCGATACAACCTGTCGCTCGTCGGCTCCAACGGGGGCCGCGTCACCGCCTCCTTCACCGTCGCCGAGTTCCGCGTACCCGAGTTCGAAGTCGAGGTCGAGACGGCGGGCGCGGACTACGTCTCCGGCGACAGCATCAGCACCGAGGCGCGCGCCGCCTTCTACTTCGGCGGACCCCTCCCCGGCGCGCACGTCGAATGGCACGCGCAGTCGCGGCCGACCACCATCCGAGTCGATGGCTACGAGGACTACTCGTTCTCCGACTCCGACTACTACTCCCGCAGCTCCTGGTCCAGCAACGCAGTCAGCGCCGAGGGCGAGGCGCGCACGGACGCCTCGGGCGTCGCCCGCTTCGAGGTGCCGGCCACGCTGGAGGACACCGAAGGCACCCACGAGGTCACCATCAGCGCGACGGTAACGGATGCCAGCGGCCGCGCCGTCGCCGGCAGCGCCGAGGCCGTCGTGCATCCCGCGACGTGGTACGCAGGCATCAAGCCCGAGTCCTACGTCGGCAGGGCCGAGGAGCCCCTCACGGTCCACCTCGTGACCGTCGACTACGAGCGCACGATCGCTCCCGGCCGCCCGGTCACGGTGCGCGTCTACCAGCGCGAGTGGATGCGGACGAAGGAGCCGTCGCCGTACGGCGGGTACCGGTACAGCAGCGAGCCGGTCGACACCGAGATCCAGGTGCGCGAGGTCACGACGGACGACTCGGGCGAGGGCTCCTTCAGCTTCGCACCCCCGACGTCGGGCGCGTACCGCCTCGTCGCCGAGTCCACCGACGACGCCGGCCGCGTGGCGCGCTCGGCGCGCTTCATCTGGGCCACCGGCAGGGACTACGTGCAGTGGCCGATCCGCTGGGGGGACATCATCGAGCTCATCGCCGACCGCGAGGAGTACGAGGTGGGCGACGTGGCGGAGGTGCTGGTCCCCGCCCCGTTCGACGGCTCCACGGCGCTCGTGACGATCGAGCGTGGGCGCGTGCTCAGCACGGAGGTGCGCACGCTGGAGAGCAACAGCGAGGTGCTGCGCATCCCGATCGAGGACAAGCACATCCCCAACATCTACGTCAGCGTCGTGCTGTACCGCCCGCCGACGGACGACGACCCCTACCCGCGCTACAGCATCGGCACCGTCGAACTCAAGGTCTCGACGGCGCCGCGGCGGCTGGACGTGCGCATCGAACCCGGCCGCGACGAGGCGCTGCCCGGCGACACCGTGCCGTACGAGGTCACGGTGACCGACGCGGACGGCCTGCGCGTCGCCGCCGACGTATCCGTGGCCATCGTCGACCAGGCCGTGCTCGCGCTGGCTGCCGACCGCGGGCGCGATGGCATGGAGGCGTTCTGGTACGAGCGGCAGCTGGGTGTGCGCACCGCCTCATCCCTCGCCGTGCTGGTTGACCGCTGGAACGAGTCGTATCGCGAGACCGAGGAGGGCACTGAGGGCGACGTGTGGGGCGCCGCCTCCAAGCAGGCGCCGGAACGCGGCGGAGGCGTCGACGCCTTTGCAGCGACGGCGGATTCAGGTGGGTTCGAGGTTGCGCCGCCGGTGGGTGTCGGTACCGATCAGCGCGTCCGCTCGGACTTCCGGCACACGGCCCTCTGGATCGGGCAGCTCACCACGGGGGCCGACGGCACGGCCAGCTTCGAGCTGCCGCTCCCCGACAACACCACGACCTGGCAAGCACGCGCCCGCGCCGTCACACCTGCGGCGCAGGCCGGCGAGGGCGAGAGCGAGCTGCTGGTCACCCAGCCGCTGCTCGTGCGCCCCTCGCTGCCGCGCTTCCTCCGCGTCGGCGACGAGGCCATGCTCCGCACGCTCGTCACGAACCGCACCGACCGCGCGCTCCGCGTCACCGTGGACATCGAGGCCGACGGCGTCACGCTCGATGACCGCGCCGCACAGTCACGGACCGTCGCGCCCAACGACTCGGCCATCTTCGAGTGGCCCGCGCGCGCGGTCGCGGAGGGCACGGCGACGGTGCGCTTCAGCGCGACCGCCACCGGCGGGTACACCGACGCCGTCGAGCTCAGCATCCCGGTACACCTCGACGTGACCCCGGAGACGACCGCCACCGGCGGGGTGGTCGAGGACGTCCTGGCCGTCGAGGCGGTCTACCTGCCCGACTACGTGATCACCGGCCAGGGCTCGCTGGAGCTCTCGTTGCAGGGCTCGCTGGTCGGCGCGCTCGACGAGGAGCTCGCACACTTCGAGCCGTACAAGTACGAGTCGGCGGTGCGTATCGCGAGCCGCGTGGTGGCCGCGGTCGCGGTGCAGCGGGCGTCCGTGGGCGGGCTCGACGCACAGTCGGCCGAGCAGCTCCGCCGAGACGTCCGGAACCTCATCCTCCGCCAGACCAACGTCTCCGGCTGGAGCTGGGGCCGGGGTTGGGGTTGGTGCGAGAGCTGCAGACCCGATCCGGTGACCACCGGCTGGGTGCTCCTCGCGCTGGGCGAGGCGCGCGACGCTGGCCACGATGTCCCCGACTACGTGATCGAGGGGGCCACGACCACCATCGTCGGCTATACGGAGCGCGAGACGGATGTGGAGCGGCCCGCCGACCCGAACGAGCACGCCTTCCTGCTCTACGCACTCGTGGACGCCTCGAACGACGGGCGCGAGGTGAGCGAGGAGGCACGGGCGCAGGCGGCGACGATCCTCGCCATCGCGCAGGAGCGACGCGCGCAGATCACGAACTGGGGCCGAGCCTACGTGCTGCTCGGGCTGCTCGGCAGCGGGCACTCGCACCACCACTGGGCCGTGCGCGCGATGCTCAACGACCTCACCGCCGACACCATCGCCAGCGCCAACGGCAACCACTGGGAGGACGAGCGCACCCCGGGCTCGATGCACAACGGGAGCGTGCGCATCACGGCCATCGTGCTGCGCGCCCTTACCGAGGTGGACCCGCAGCACCCGCTGATCGAGGAGACCACGCGCTGGCTCGCGCTCGGACGCGCCGCCGACCGCTGGAAGACGACCGTCGAGCGCGCGCAGGGCATGGCGTCGCTCGGCGCGTACGCGCAGCTCACCGGCGAGACGCGCGGCGTCTACGACTACTCGGTGCTCGTGAACACCGACGAAGTCCTCGCCGGCCGCTTCGACGTGCCGGCGGGCGAGTACCTCGACGCCACGTCCGTGGCCCTCGCCGACCTGCCGCCGGGCGAGGTCAGCCGCGTGCAGTTCGAGCGCGAGGCCGGGCGGCCGGGCCGCATGTACTACGGCCTCAACCTCCGGTACGTGACCCCCGCCGCGGGCATCGACGCGCTCAACCGCGGCTTCGCCGTCTCGCACCGCTACTCGCTGCTCGACGACCCCGACACGGCCGTCACCGCGGCGGCGGTCGGCGACGTGGTGCGCGTCACCGTCACCGTGATCGCGCCCGCCGACCGGCTGTTCGTGCGGGTCGAGGACTTCCTGCCGGCGGGCCTCGAACCCATCGACCCGCAGCTGGACATCGTCTCGCCGTGGCTGCGCGAGCAGCTGCGGGAGGACCAGGCGGAGGCGCTCAAGGCGAGCGCGTCCGGGTACTGCGCGCCGTGGTACGGCTGGTGCTACAGCCCGTGGGACCAGGCCGACCTCCGCGACGACCGGCTGGTGCTCCAGGCGAGCGAGCTGCCTCGAGGCGTCCACGAGTACGTCTACTACGCCCGGGCGACCGTGCCCGGCGACTTCTTCGTCGCCCCCGTCCAAGCGGAGGAGACCTACCTGCCGGACGTCTTCGGCCGCAGCGACAGCAGCCGGTTCACCGTCCTCGGCGGCGAGTAGACGGGGCATGCGTCCGCAGCCATCGCGTCGTGACCTCGACGCTACCGGCGGTCGCGCAGGCGTGCTTCCGGGCAGATTCCTCGAAACCCCGATGGGTCGGGAACGATTCCGGGTGGCGGCGCGTATTCATTACCAGCATGGAAGTCGTGACCGCACGGCCGGCCGGTGCATTACCCCGGCGTTCCCCCCGAGGCGAGGTCCACATGACTGACGACGAGGCCGTGCGGCGCTGCCAGGAGGGCGACCGCGAGGCCTTCCGGCACCTGGTGGAGGCCTACAAGAGTCCGATGTACGGCACCGCTCTGCTCATGACCGGCAATCCAGCCCTCGCCGAGGAGCACGTGCAGGACGCGCTGCTCAACGCGTGGCGCGGCATCCGCCGCTTCCAGCGCGGCCGCCCGGTCAAGCCGTGGCTGATGCGCATCCTGGTCAACGCCGTTGTCAGCCAGCAGCGCAGGCGCTCCTTCACGACTGTCAGTCTCGACGAGTCGCTCCCCGTCGGAGCGCCGGGGGACGACACCGAGACGGTCGAGAACCGCCAGGTGCTGCGCGAGGCGCTCTCGCAGCTCTCGCCCGAGCACCGCGAGGTGGTGGTGCTCCGCTACTTCGCCGACCTCAGCGTTGCCGAGGTCGCCCGCTCGACGGGCGTGCGGGAAGGCACCGTGAAGTCACGACTCCATCGCGCACTCCGCCAGATGCGCGAGCTGCTGGAGCAGTCCGGCGTCATGGAGGTTGCCGGCAATGATGCGTAACGACTCTCCCGACCCCGAGATGGAGCGCCGCCTGCGCGACCACTTCGTCGAGGAGGCCCAGGATCTCCAGGCCCCCGACGACCTCTGGGATCGACTCGAAAGCCGACTGGGGGAACAACAGGCGCCGCGCTTCGCCCTGCTGCGCGGCGCACTGAGCTGGACGGCGGAACGTCCCGGATTGGCCGCGGCTGCCGCCGCGGTGCTGGTGGTCGCGATCGGTGTGACGGTGTGGGGCCTCCCCGGCCAGGACCCCGCCCTCGATGACGCCGACGAGGCCGCCACTACCGCCGCGTCGACGACCACGACCACGGCGACCACCACCACGTCGAGCGTCGGCACGACCACGACCGCCGACTCTGACTCGACAACCACCACGACGCAGCTCGCCGTCGTCGCGGACGACGACGCGAGCGAGGACGACGCCGCGGGAGACGCCACCGCCGAGACCACCCAGTCCTCCGCGCGCGTGGTTGACACCCCGTCGACCACGCAGGCGACGGAGCCCGCGACCACTCCAACGACGACCCCGCCGTCGGTCGCCACCCCCGCGCCGACGCCTGCTCCGCCGGTCGTCACGCCCCCGGCGCCGCGCGCCGATTCCGGATCGTCCGGCACGTCGGACGACGCCGCGATGGACGACTCCGACGGCATGTCCATCGCGGACGACGGGATGGAGTCGGACGGCATGGCGGACGGCGACTACGACGACCCCATGGACGACGGGATGGACGCAGACGGGATGGAAGACGGCATGGACGCCCCCGCGGCCGCGCCGTCCCCTCCCGCGGAATCCGAGGAGCCCGCCGTCCGGCAACCGCCTCCGGCGACGACGTTCCAGGACTACGAGCGGACCGGCTTCGTCGAAACCTCCGTGGACGCGGTCTCCACCTTCAGCCTCGACGCCGACCGCACGTCGTACTTCCTCGCACTCAACTGGGCCCGCAACGGCTACACGGTCGAGCCCGACTCCGTGCGCGCCGAGGAGTGGATCAACGCCTTCGACTACAGCTACGCGCACCCGACCGACGACCGCTCGTTCGCCATCACCGGCGACGTGGTCCGGCATCCGCTCGACGCCGACCTGCACCTCACGCGCATCGCATTCCAGGCGCCCGAGTTCCGCGACGAGACGCCGCTCAACGTGACGCTCGTCCTCGACGCGTCGGGGTCGATGGCGGCGGGCAACCGCGTCGCCATCGCGCGCACGGCGGCCGAGGCTATCCGCGGGAGCCTCGGCCCCGACGACCGCATCGCCGTGGTGCACTTCACGACCGCCGTTATCGATCAGTACACCGTCGAGCACAGCGCGCCCGGCGACGAGGACGTCGTGTGGTCCATCGGCCGGCTCAATGCGCACGACTCCACCAACGTGCAGGCGGGCCTCGACCTCGGCGTGGAACTCGCCGACGCCGCCCGGCGCGAGCGGCCCGACGCCTTCAACTACATCATCCTGATGTCGGACGGCGTCGCGAACGTCGACGCGACCGACCCCTTCGCCATCCTCGAGTCCGCCGAGGACACGGACAGTCGCAACCCGCTGCGGCTCATCACCATCGGCGTGGGGATCGAGAACTACAACGACTACCTGCTCGAGCAGCTCGCGCAGCACGGCAATGGCTGGTACCGCTACCTGGACGACACCGAGCAGGCGCGTGAGACGTTCAGCCGCGAGAACTGGCTCGCGCTCTCCACGCCGTTCGCGGACCAGACGCGCGCGCAGGTGACCTGGGACCCGTCAGTGGTGCGGAGCTGGCGCATCGTCGGCTACGAGAACCGCGTGACGCCGGACCACACCTTCACGCAGGACCGCAAGGAGTTCGCGGAGCTTCCGGCCGGCACTGCGACCACCGTCTTCTACGAGCTCGAGCTCCACGAGGGCGCCGGCATCCCGCGCCGCTTCGGGAACGTCGAGGTGCGATGGGTGGAGCCCGCGAGCGGCGAGTCTCGGTCGCAGACCACGGCCGTGACCGACCTCGCCGGCGTGTCGTTCGACGGCCGCGGCGACCTGCTGCGCCTCGGCGCCATCGTCGGCCTCGCGGCCGACCGCTACAGCCGCCTCTCCACGCAGGTCGAGGGCCAGGAGGTCGACGCTGCCTCGGTGCGCGCAGACCTCGAGACACTGCGAGGCGAGCTCGACGCACTCTCGTCCCGCCTCGGGTCGACCGAGGCGTACCGCGACTTCGCCTTCCTGCTCGACGCACTCATCGAGGCGGCCGAGGCGCTCGCGCCGGCCTCGGGGTACAGCCGCTAATCCCACCCCTCCCGGCGAGCGGCCCGGCAGCCGCGTTGCGGTTGCCGGGCCGAGCGTCGGGGTCTCCCTACCCGTGCGCCCGAGGTGTCCCCTCGCTCAAACCCGACCGGGATGTACGGTAGATGCGGTCACCGTCGCGCTACCCGAAGGAACCTCCGTGGCCCTCAAGAACGAGGAGACCTGCGCCCTCGCTCGCGAGCTCGCCGAGCTGACCGGCGAGACCATGACGGGCGCCATCACCGTAGCGCTGCGTGAGCGCCTGGAGCGCGAACGCCACTCGCGAAGCGTCGAGGCCCGCATCGAGGCGATCCACGCCATCCAGAAGCGGGTGGCGCGCCTCCTCGGCGATGGCCCTCCTCCGGTCGATCACGCCGAACTCCTCTACGACGAGCACGGCCTGCCGAAGTGATCATTGGCCCGTCCGGCCTCGGTGGCGTCCCGTCCTTCCTCCGGCGCAAGCCTGCTGTCGGGCAGCGCCGGGTGTATGGTAGACAGGACAGTTGCGGTTCTACCTCGAGGGTTTCCGGTGAGCCTGAACATCAAGAACGAGGAGACGTGCGCACTCGCCCGTGAGCTCGCTGAGCTGACCGGCGAGAGCATGACCGGCGCGATCACCATCGCGCTCCGCGAGCGCCTGGAGCGCGAGCGTCACGAGCGCAGCGCCGAGGCCCGGCGCGCGACGATACATGCCATCGCGCAGCGTGTTGCGAGCAACCTGCGGCCCGGACCCTCTGCTGTGGAGCACGGCGACTGGCTCTACGACGAGCACGGCCTCCCCAAGTGATCATCGACACGTCGGCCCTCGTCGCGGTCCTGTTCGGTGAGCCCGAGGGAGAAGACTACGAGCAGGCGATCACCGACGCGCTTCAGTGCAAGATGTCCGTCGCCAACTTCCTGGAGGCCGCGATGGTTGTCGAGGGACGTGGCGACGCCCACGCGGGCGACGACCTCGACCGCATCGTGGAGGAAGCGCCGATTGAGTTGGTCCCCGTCACCGTGGACCACGTACGGCGCGCTCGCCTGGCGTGGCGGCGGTTCGGCCGGGGGAACCACCCGGCCGGGCTGAACTTCGGCGACTGCTTCGCCTACGCGCTGGCCGACGCCACACGCGAGCCACTGCTGTTCAAGGGCGACGACTTCGCACGCACCGACATCGACGCGGCCTGAGGGACGACCGTCCACCCCGCGGGCCCGCGTGACCACAGACCTCCGAGGAGCCCGCCCGATGCCCGACGCCCCTGCCCCACACGTCGTGCTGACCGGCCCGACCTCGGGCATCGGCCTCGCGGCAGCGAGGGGGCTCGCCGCGGCCGGCGCGCGGCTCACGCTCGTCGGGCGCGACGAGGCGCGGCTCGCGGCGCTCGCCGCCGAGCTCGGCGGCGGCGCCCCCCCCCCCGGGGGCCCCCCCGGGGGGCCCCCGGGGGGCCCCCCGGGGGGGGGGGGGCGACGCGGCCCCCCCCCCCCCCCCCCCCCGGGGGACCCCAAAACC
>VXMU01000039.1 GCA_009840945.1 Chloroflexota bacterium
CTCCCGCCCCCCCCCCCCCCCCCGGGGGGCCCCCCCTCGGGCGCCCCCGCCACCCCGCTGTGCCCCGGCGCCGGGGCGGGGCCCCCCCGGCCCCCCCCCCGCAGCTGCTGGCCGTCCTTCTCGCCGAAGTAGGCGCGGTCCGGCTGCACCATCGCGAAGAGCTTCGAGACCACCGTCGTCACGCCCTCGAAGTGCCCCGGGCGGCGGGCGCCTTCGAGGACCTCGGTGATGCCGCTCACGTGCACGCGCGTCGTGTCGCCCGGCGGGTACATCTCCTCGACCGGCGGGAGGAGCACGAGGTCCGTCCCGGCCGCTTCGAGCAGCCCGAGGTCGCGCTCCTCGTCGCGCGGGTAGCGCTCGAAGTCCTCGTTCGGGCCGAACTGGGTGGGGTTCACGAAGATCGAGGCGGCCACGGTCGCGCACTCGTCGCGGGCCGCGTGGACGAGCGCGAGGTGCCCCTCGTGCAGGTACCCCATCGTCGGGACGAAGCCGAGCGGCGCGGGGACGCCCGCGCGCGCCGCGCGGAACTCGGCGACGGTCCGCGCGACGATCATGCGGCGCCCTGTCCGTGGCGAGGGCTAGAGCGTCTCGGGCTCGCCCTCGGCGCTCAGTATCGCGACCTCCGCGTCGACGCCCTCGTGGGCCGCATCGACGGTGTGCTGTGCGATGCGCGCCTCGACCCGCGCGCGGCGCGCGGCGTCGAGGAAGAACGACTCGTCCTCGGTCGGGAACGTGCGCGCCTCCACGGCCTCGCGGTATTCCACGAGCGCCTCGCGGATGAGCGAGGCGCCTTCGAGGAAGCGACGCGCGTGCTTCGGCGTGAAGTCGTCGTCGAGCGCGAGCATGTCGTGTACGACCTGGACCTGGCCGCTGCAGAACGGCCCGGCGCCGATGCCGATGGTCGGGACGGTGAGCTTCTCGGTGATCCCGGCAGCCACCCCGGCCGGCACGACCTCGAGCACGACGGCGTACGCGCCGGCCCGCTCGAGGGCCAACGCGTCATTGAGCACGCGCACGGCGTCGCGGGGAGTGCGCCCCTGGATCTTGTAGCCGCCGAGCTGGTTGACCGACTGCGGCGTCAGGCCGACGTGGCCCATGACCGGGATGCCCGCGTTCACGAGGTACTCGACCGTCGCGGCCGAGCGCATGCCGCCCTCGAGCTTGACGGAGCCGCAGCCCGTCTCCTGCATGATGCGCACGGCGTTGCGGAGCGCGTCTTCCTTCGTCGTCTGGTACGAGCCGAACGGCATGTCGACCACGACGTGGGCACGCTTCGCGCCGCGCACCACCGCGGCGCCGTGGTGGATCATGTCGTCGACGGTGACCGGCAGGGTCGACTCGTAGCCGAGTACGACCATGCCGAGCGAGTCACCGACCAGGATGATCGGGATCCCGGCCTGGTCGACGAGCCGCGCGGTGGGATAGTCGTACGCGGTGATCATCGTGATGGGTTCGCGCCGAGTCCGCATGCGCTGCAGGTCGGCGATCGTGATCCGCCGGGCTGCCCCCGTCATGGCACTGCCCCTCCCCTAGCCCGCCAGCGCGGGCTCCACGACTCGGTTGTGCTCGTCCACGAGCGCGATACGCGGCTGGTGCTGATGCACCTGCTCCTCGGGCACGCCGACGTACGACATGATGATGATCAGGTCGCCCGGATGTACGAGGTGCGCGGCCGCTCCGTTGATCTGGATCTCGCCCGACCCGCGGGACGCCTCGATGACGTAGGTCTCGAGGCGCGCGCCGTTGGTGACGTCGACGACATGCACCTGCTCGTGCTCGACGAGGTCGACGGCGTCCATGAGGTCGCGGTCGATGCTGATGGAGCCCTCGTAGTGGAGGTCGGCCTCGGTCACGGTGGCGCGGTGGATCTTGGCGTTGAGGAGGTTGCGGATCATTGCGCGCCCTCCGTGCCCGGGCGGCCGCGCGTGGTGACATCACGGCGGCGCGCACGCCTGCTGCTGCGGGCGGCAGTGGGGAGATGGTGCATCTCTGCTCCGTCCGGGTGCGGTCGGATCGAACGCCCTCGCAACCCGGCCGTGCCGCCAGATGCCTCGCGGCTCGGCCCGTGCGATTGGCGGACAGTATATGCGCGGATGCAAGCCCAGAGATCGCTTCTTCGCGCAGGATGGGAAACTCGGCCGTTACGGGGCGTGCTGCTCCCGCCACTCGCCCGCCGAAGGCACCCCCGCGAGGCCCGTCGCACGCCGCACGCCGCGCAGTACGGCGCGCTCGACGGCCCTCGTGGCCATCGCCTCCAGGGCGCTGTAGGCGTAGTCGTCGACCTCCACCTCGCCGGTCGCGAGGGTGAAGATCGTGTCGCCGTCGCCGCGGCAGTGCGCGGGCCAGATCGTGCGCGCGAAGCCGTCGTGGCAGACGGTCGCGAGGCGGTTCGCCTGCTCGCGCGTGAGCTGCGCGTTCGTCGCGACGACGGCGAGGGTGGTGTTCGTCGGGGTCTCGGGTCCCGGCGTCTCGTCGCCGTCCTCGGCGTCCTCGTCCTTGACGAGCTCGGGCCAGGCGCGGCCGGTGCGGAAGTGGGCGTCGACGTCGACGAAGCCGCCGGGGTCGTCGGCGCGCGGCGCGGCCACCACCTCGCCGGTGCGCGGGTCACGGATCGCGCCGACGGCGTTCACCGCCACGACCGCTCCAACGATCACGCCGACGTCGAGGTGCTCGCTCGCAGTGCCGAGGCCGCCCTTGAGCAGGCGCTCCGGTCCCGCCATCTTCGCGACGGTCGCGCCGGTCCCCGCGCCGACCGTGCCCTCCCCGACCCGCCCGCGCGTCGCGCGACCGGCCGCGCGGTAGCCGGCCTCGGCGTCCGGCGTGCGCTTGGTGCCGATGCCGAGGTCGAACAGGATCGCGCCGGGGACGATGGGGATGACGTTGCCGCCGAAGGCGAGCCCGTGGCCGTGCTCGGCGAGGTAGCGCATGACGCCGTCCGCCGCCGCCAGGCCGAACGCCGAGCCGCCCGAGATCAGGATCCCGTGTACCTGGTCGACGAGGTTGCCGGGGCGCAGCAGGTCGGTCTCGCGCGTCCCGGGCGCCGCGCCCCGCACGTCGACGCCGCCGACGGCGCCCGCCGGGCACAGCACGGCCGTGCAGCCGGTGGCCCCTCGGCGGTAGGTCCAGTGGCCCACGCGGATGCCGGGGACGTCGGTGATGGCGTCTCTGAGCGTGGCCATCGCGGGCGGCGAGGCGACCCGGCGGCTCGTCAGACCGCCCGCGCGGCGGGCACGCGCGACGGGATCGCCTGGTTGATGAACTGCAGGCAGCGATGCATGTAGTCGCCCGGGGCGCTGCGGTAGGCCGTGCAGTGCCCGCCCTCGTAGGGCATCCACACCTCGTCGGCGTCGTTGAGCGAGCCGGCCGCGAGGTTCAGCGTGTGCTCCATCGGCACGTGCCGGTCGTCCTCGCAGTGCACGAACATGACGCCCGTGTCACCCAACTCGTGCATGGAGCGCGAGGGCGCGACGGCGTCGATGTCGGCGTCGAAGCGCCAGCGCGCGAGCTTCGTGGCGAGGGCGAAGAGATGCACCGGGACCCCCTGGTGGCGGTCGCGCACATAGGCGCGCATCGACGCCGCCGGCGAGTCCGCCACCACGGCCGCGACCTGGTCCGTGCGCGATGCCGCGCTCAGCGCGAGCGAGGCGCCCGTGCCGAAGCCGTGCAAGACCACCGGCGCCTCGCTGCGGTGCTGCGCGTAGCGGACCGCGCCCAGCACATCGTCCAGCTCGCCAGCGCCGAGCTGGTTCCGCTGCCCGCTCGACTCGCCGCGGCCGCGCAGGTCGAAGGCGAGGACGTTGAGGCCGCTGCGGGCGTAGTCGCGCTGCAGCTCGAGCAGGCCGACGGCCGGGTCCGAGCGCGTCGTCCCGTCGCCGTGGACGATCACCACCGAGCCGTGAGCGTCCGGGCTCTCCAGGTACCACCCGCGTAGCGCCGGCCCGTCGGCGGAGGCGAACGTCACGTCCTCGAAGTCCATGTGCACGTCGGCCGGGCTGCCGGTCACCCGCAGCCGCCGGATGCGTGTCATCCGGTGCGCGAGCATGTACGCCGCGACGACGTGCGCGACCGCGATCGCGACAACGGCAAGCACAGCAAGACCTACGACGGCTGCAGTCACGGGCCCCCCGCCCACGCCGGCTCGCACCGGCGCGCCAGCGGCACGGTAGCAGCGAGGGCACGAAGCCGACAACCGCTTGGAAGCGATGCTCAGACGTTATGTCGTTGAGCGCGGGCCCGGGTCACTCCATGGACTGGAAGTTCGCGCGGATGAGCTGGATCGTATGCACGAAGCCGTCGATGTCGTCGGGGCTGGAGCCGGCCAGCAGCCGGCGGTACGTGTCCTCGATGCCTTCGGCGATCTCGCGCACGGTCGCCTCCCCGCGGTCGGTCAGGCTGAGGACCACGACGCGGCGATCCTCTTCCGACCGGTCGCTGTTCAGCAGGCCCTGCTCGGTCAGGCGGAACGCGGAGCGGCTCACGCTCGTCGGGTCGTAGTTGAGCGCACGGGCCAGCCGCGTGACGGAGCCCGGACCTCGCGCCCGCAGGGCGCTGAGCACCCCGAACTCCTCCACCGAGAGGCCGCGCGGCTCCGTATGCCGGCGAATGGAGGTCAGCACCGACCGCCGGAGTGAGACTTGCAGCCCGCCGAGGTCGGGCACTTCGCCCGAGCCGGGGGTCTCGTCCGTAGGCGTGTCCGTCATGCTTGTGAATGCTATCACGCTGTGCCCCGCATGTGTCAATACGCGTCTGTCATACTGGGCCGCGCCGGACCCTACGGGCGCTGGCAGCTCCCGCAGTAGTGCGTCGCCCGCCCGCCGATGCGCGTGCGGCTGATGCGCCGCCCGCGGCACCGGTCGCGCTCGCACGGCTCGCCGTCGCGGCGGAAGACGTGGACGCGCAGGTGGTGGCCCCCGCTCTTCCCGAACGCGTCGCGGTAGCGGTCGAACGAGCTGCCGCGGTCACCGAGGCCGTCGAGGAGCGCCTGCTGCACCGCCCCGTGCAGCCGCCGCACTCGCCGCGGCCCGATACCGTTCGACGCGGCCCGCGGGTCGATGCCGGCCAGCCACAGCGCCTCGTCGGCGTAGATGTTCCCGACCCCCGCCGCGACCCGCTGGTCGAGCAGCGCGGTCTTCACCGGGACGCTGCGCCGCCCGAGCGCCTCGCGCAGCCAGGCCACCGTGAACCCTGCAGAGAGGGCGTCCGGTCCGGCGCGCGGGAACGCCTCGCGCGGGTCCTCCACCAGGTGCCAGGTGCCGAACTTGCGAGAGTCCTCGAATCGCAGGCCCGTGCCGTCGTCGAAGTCGATGCGCGCCCGCTCGAAGCGTCCGGATGACTCCTCGAGCGGCCGCAGCAGCAGCAGGCCAGTCATGCGCAGGTGGACCACCCACGTGCGGTCGTCGTCGAGGTGCACGAGCAGGTACTTGCCGTGGCGTCCGAGCTCCTCGATGCGCAGCCCGGCGAGCTGCGCCTCCAGCTCGCGCGGCGCGTGCGTGATCGCCACGCGCTCGCCGCCGGGGTGGATGGCGACGCGCTCGATGCGGCGGCCGACGACGCGCGGCTCGAGGTCGCGGCGGATGGTCTCGACCTCGGGCAGCTCAGGCATGGGGGCGGCGCGCCGGCGGCGTGGCCGGCCTCACTCCATCTCGCCCCACGACCGGCCCGACTTCTCGTCGAGGTCGAGCGGGACGGCGAGCTCGAGCGACGGCATGAGCCGCTGTGCCATCTCGCGCACCGGCTCCAGCTCGGCGCGTGGCAGCTCGAACAGGAGCTCGTCGTGGACCTGCAGCACCATGTGGGCGAGGCCGCCCCGGTTGCGGTGCTCGATGAGCTCGCGGTCGATGTCGTTCATCGCGATCTTGATGATGTCGGCGGCGGTGCCCTGGATCGGCATGTTGATCGCGATGCGCTCGGCCGCCATCCGCCGGTTGCGGTTCCTCGAACGCAGCTCCGGGATGTAGCGGCGGCGGCCGGTGAGCGTCTCGGCATAGCCGCGGTCGCGCGCCTCGGTCACCACGTCGTCGCGCCAGCGGGCGACGGCCGGGTAGGCCTCGAAGTAGGCGCGGATGAACTCCTCGGCCTCGTCGCGCGGGATGCCCTCGCGCTGCGAGAGTCCGAACGCGGTCAGGCCGTAGAGCACGCCGAAGTTGAACACCTTCGCGCGACGCCGCATCTCCGCGTCGACGTCGCCGGGCTCGACGCCGAAGACGCGCGAGGCGGTCGCGCGGTGGATGTCGGCGCCGTTGAGGAACGCCGTGCGCAGCTCCTCATCGCCCGAGACGTGCGCGAGGATGCGCAGCTCGATCTGCGAGTAGTCGAACGACAGCAGCAGCGGGTCTTCGCCGCAGTCGCGCGCGACGAACGCGCTCCGCACCGCGTTGCCGACCTCGGTGCGGACGGGGATGTTCTGCAGGTTCGGGTCGTTCGAGGAGAGCCGCCCGGTGGCCGCGGTGGTCTGCGAGAACACGGTGTGGACGCGCCCGGTGTGGGGGTTGACCTGCAGCGGCAGCGTGTCCACGTACGTCGACTTGATCTTCGTCAGCTCGCGCCACTTCAGGACCGCCTCGACGGCCGGGTGCGCCGCACGCAGCGGTTCGAGGGCGTTCGCGTCGGTCGTCCAGCCGGTCGCGGTCTTGCGCGTCTTCGGCAACTCCAGCTCCTCGAAGAGCACGTGCGAGAGCTGCTGCGGTGAGCCGATCTGGAACTCGTGCCCGACGGCCTCGTAGACCCCGCTTTCGGCCTCTCCGACCTCCTCGGCCAGCTCGGCGCCGAGGATGCCGAGCGCCTCGCGGTCGACGGCGAGCCCGCGCTGCTCCATGCGGGCGAGGACGGGGATGTGCGGCAGGTCGATCTCGGTGAAGACGCGGTCCAACTCGGTCGCCTCGAGCTCGGGGCGCAGGTCGTCGGCGAGGCGGAGCGCGGCGTCGGCGTTCCCCGCGGCGTAGTCGCGCGCGTCCTCCGGCGCGGTACGCGAGAACGGGATGGCCTTGCGCCCGGTGCCGAGCAGCGCCTTCTCCTCGACCAGCTCGTGCCCGAGCCGCTCGAAGGCGAGTCCGCGCACCTCGACGCCGCGCTCGCCGAGCACGTAGCCGGCGATCGAGGTGTCGAAGTCGATGCCCGCGGTCCAGAAGCCGCCCGGCGTCGAGCCGAGCGCGAGCATGTGGTTCTTGCCCTGGTGCGCGACGCGCTCGATGTCCGGGTCCGTGAAGAGCGGTGCGAGCGCTGCGAGGGCCGCGTCGCGCGGCACCTGGTCCAGCGCGGGCAGCGGCTCCGCCCCGTTCGTGGCGTCGAGGTTGAACTCCTGCTGCCCCTCGGTCGGCGGTGGCGGCTCCTGGGTGTGCCCGAACGGCACGTACCAGCCCTTGCCGGCCTCGATACTGAGCGCGACGCCGACGAGGCCGAACGCGGCGCGCATCGGGTGCTCGTCGTCGGCGACGACGTCGAAGGCGAAGCGCCCGGCCGCCCGGACCTCCCCGACCACCTCGGCGAGGCGCTCCGGCGTCGCGACCAGCTCGTAGTCGCCGCCGCGCGTGATGGCGCCCTCGGCCTGCTCCGCGCCGTCGGGCGCGTCGGCCATGTCGGCGTGCTGCGGGAGGCGGCTGACGAGCGAGCGGAACTCGAGCTCCTGGAACAGCTTCAGCACGCCCGCCCGGTCGTAGTCGTGTACCTGCGAGGCGCCGAGGTCGAGCGTGACGCCGGGCGCGTCGGTCACGATGGTGGCCATGTGCTTGTAGTGGCGGGCCTCGTCCTGCTGGGAGGCGAGCGCCTTCTGCGCGCGCGGCGGCTTGAGCTCGTCGAGGTGCTCGATCATCCCCTCGAGGGTGCCCCACTGCTCGATGAGCGCCTTCGCGCCCTTCTCGCCGATGCCCTTCACGCCCGCGATGTTGTCGGTCGTGTCGCCGACCAGCGCCTTGTAGTCAGGCATCTGCGTGGGGGAGAAGCCCCAGCGCTCGCGCACGCGCTCCTCGTCGTAGCGCACGTAGTCGCGCTGGTACGGTCGGTACATCAGCACCTTCACGCCCGGCTCCACGAGCTGGACCATGTCGTTGTCGAGCGTCACGAGGACGGTCTCGATGCCCGCTGCCACCGCCTGGCGTGCGAGCGTGCCGAGCACGTCGTCGGCCTCGTAGCCGGGCGCCTCGATCACCGGGATGCGGAACGCGTCCAGGACTTCGCGGACGCGGCCGACCTGTGGCTTGAGGTCGTCCGGCATCGGCTGGCGAGTCGCCTTGTAGTCGGCGTCGGCCTCGTGGCGGAAGGTCGGCTCCGGGCCGTCCCACGCGGCGATGATGTGCGTGGGGTGCAGTTCGTCCAGCACGTAGAGCAGCGAGTTGGCGTAGCCGTAGACCGCCCACACCGGCTCGCCGGTGCGTCGCACCGTGCTCGCGAAGGTGTCGCGCAGCGCGAAGTACGACCGGTAGATGATCCCGTGCGAGTCGAGGATGACGAGCAGGTCGGGGCGGCCGGAGACGTCGAGAGGCACGTCCGCAGTATAGCGCGATGAACCCGTACTCCAGCGGAAATCTAATCCCCTCGCCCCCGCCCGCGGGGTATCCCCGCGTCGAGGAGAGCCGAGGCCTGCCCTCGGCTTTCCGACCCAGCCATGCAGACGGGGGAGAGGGTGAGGGTGAGGGGGTCTGCGCGCGCCGGCCCACCGGACCCTCACCCCAACCCTCTCCCAGGGGGAGAGGGAGCCGGAGGCGGGAGAGGCTGGGCGACCCCCTACACCTCGGCGGGGGTCCGCTCAGCCTGTTCGAGGGCTTCGCGCACGTCGGCGAGGAGGCCGGGCGGGATACCGTCGGCGTTGCAGCGAGGGCACGTCGGCGTGTCCGGCGCGCCCATGTCGAAGAGCCGCACGCGCCTCGGGCGGTCCGAGATCAGGATCCCGCACACGGTGTCGACCCGGCCCGTGAGGTAGAGCCGCGGCTCCAGCTCCTCGGCGCCGCGCAGCACGACCCAGTGCCAGTCGTCGGCGAGGTCGTCCATCGCCTTGCCCACGAAGCGCACGTCCGCCATCGAGCCACCCGATCCCGTGCGAGCCGTCCGAGGCGGCTCGCCGCGCATTCTATGGCGTTGGGCCCGCACGGACGCGGGAGTCAGACGCGCCTCGTGGCGCAAACCGGCATGTGCTCATCCCCGCGCGGGCCTACACTGAAGCCGTGCCCCGACCACGCTATCCCACCGCGCCGCGCCGCGGCATGAGCGGCCGACCCGCGTGACCTCCTCGCCGATCCGGGTCGCGCAGATCACGCACGCCGGCATCGCCGAGGCGTTCCGCGCCGAGCCGGCAATCGCGACCGAGGCCCGCGCCGATGCCGTCGCGGCGGCCGCACCACGCGCCGCGACCGCCGCCGGGGCCGAGCCGCGGGGCGAGCGCAGCGGCCGCTTCCAGCTCCGCACCTTCGAGTCGCTGGGCGACCGCGACTTCCGGTGGTTCTACCTCGCGCTGCTGGGCCAGATGGCCGCGATGAACATGCAGATGCTCGCGCGCGGCTACCTCGCGTTCGACCTGACCGGCAGCTTTGCCGCCCTCGGCGCGATCGGGCTGGCGAACGCCGTGCCGATGCTCGCGCTCTCGCTGTACGGCGGCGTGATCGCCGACCGGCTGCCGAAGAAGCGCGTGCTCCAGGCCGGGCAGACCGTGAGCGCGCTCATCGCGCTGTTCGTCGCGACGCTGCTCGTCGCCGACCTGCTCACGTTCGTGCACCTGCTCGCGGCGGGCGCGGCGCAGGGGGTGGTGATGGCGCTGATGATGCCCTCGAGGCAGTCGATCCTCCCCGAGGTGGTCGGGATGGAGCGGCTGATGAACGCCGTCTCGTTACAGGCGGCGGGCATGAACCTCATGCGGCTCTCGGGCCCGGCGGTCGGCGGCTTCCTCATCGCGTGGGTGGGCGCCGAGGCGCTCTACTTCATCATGACCGCGATGTACATGGTCGCCGTCTTCGCGCTGGCGCCCGTGCGGCTGCGCTACGAGGGCGGCGGACGCCCGGGACGGCGGCGCGGCAGCGGCGGCGCGCTCACGGAAGGCCTGCGCTACATCCGCAACGACGCGACGATCTTCCTGCTACTCGTGATGACCTTCGTCATCTCGATCCTCGCGATGCCATACCTGCTGATGCTCCCCGGCTTCGTCGAGGCGATCTTCGGCGGGGGGCCCGAGGAGCTCGGCATCCTCATCTCCGTCGGCGGCGTCGGCTCGCTCGTGGGAGCGCTCACGCTTGCCTCGCTGCCCGCGAAGCGCCGAGGGCTGCTGTTGGTGTCGAGCGGGCTGCTGATGGGCGTCGCGCTGATCGGGTTTTCGGCGTCCCCCACGATCTGGATCGGCGGGGCGTTCATGTTCTTCGTCGGCGTCGGCAGCGCGGGGCGGCAGGCGCTGGGCAACGTGCTGCTGCAGACGTACACGGAGAACGAGTACCGCGGGCGCGTGATGTCGATCTACATGACGCAGATCAGCCTGATGTCATTCGGCGCGTTCGCCATCGGACTCATCGCGGAGGCGGTCGGGGCGCAGTGGGCGCTCGGCGGCATGGCCGCGCTGCTCGTGGTGATGAGCCTCGGCTTCCTCGCCCTCTCGCCGCTGCTGCGGCGGCTGGAGTGACTGGAGACTGAGGGCCGGAAGCGGCTCGATGCTGCCCGAAGTTTCGTCCAAAGCATGATACGCTTGCGCCAGATCGACCAACAGCGCGCTCCTCAGCGAGCTCGCCGCCGGGACGGGTGTGAGCGTGAGGCTCTACGTAGGTAACCTACACGGTGCCACCAGCGATGCTGACCTACGCCTGCTCTTCGAGGCCTGCGGGAAGGTCCAGAAACTGGATTGGCCGATCGACCGTGATACTGGCAAGCGTCGCGGATTCGCCTTTATCCAAATGTCGCAGGGCGCGGCGAAGCTGGCCATCAACGCTCTAGATGGTCATCAATTCCGCGGTCGTCGACTTCGCGTGAGCAAAGCCCGTCAACGCAAAAGCGTTGGGGAGGCTCGTCCGCGATCAAGCGGTGGGCCGCGCACCAGGACGGTCCCGGCTGTGTATCGCTCTGTGATGTCCTCCGGACGGCCCCTCGCAGCTCCCGCAACACGTCGTGTTGAAGTTCCCGCTCAGCGGCGCACGAAGCGAAGGCGAAGTTCGGGCGACCCCGCGGAGCCAACGCAGGCTGCAACTAAGTTGCACCACTTCCAGGACGGGCACCTCGTCTCGTCCCCGCTCTCAGAGAACAAGCGCCAACACCGCAACGAGACGCCAGAACCAGTCGAAACTTCTTCGTCGAAGAAGAGAAAGAAGAAAAGGAAGCGCAAGGGGCAGCCACCTGAAGAGACTCCGAGGAGTGTTTGGACCGTCAGCGGCGGACTCCCGAGCCTCGGTAAGAGACGCTGAGGGCCATCGGCATAGCCCCTACTGCGCCGTGTACCCGCCATCGACAGGCAGGGCGACGCCCGTGATGAACGAGGCCTCCTCGCTCACCAGGAACAGGATCGCGTTCGCGATGTCCTCCGGCTGTCCGAGCCGCCCGATGGGGTGGCGCGCCGTCGTCGACTCGAGGCGGTCCGGATCGTCCCACAGCGGCGCGGTGAGCGGCGTCTCGACGAAGCCGGGGTTCACGCAGTTCACGCGCACCCCTCGGCGCGCGTAGTTCAGCGCGTACGCGCGGGTCAGCCCGACCACGCCGTGCTTCGACGCCGTGTAGCCCGTCCCGTCGTCGGTCGCGCCGGGGATGCCGATCAGCCCGAGGATCGACGAGAGGCTGACGATGGAGCCGCCCCCGAACGCCTCGATCAGCGGCGCGCCGTGCTTGAGTCCGTACTGCACGCCGTTCAGGTTCACCTCGATGAGGTCGTCCCAGGTGTGGTCGCGTCCGCCGATGCCAGCGTTGTTCACGAGGATGTGCAACGCGCCGAGCTCGGCGACGGTCGCCTCCAGCGCGTCCCGCACGCTCTCCTCGGCCCGCACGTTGAGCTCGCGCGCGCCCGCCTGGCCGCCCGCGGCCTCGATGGTCCGGGCGGTCTCCAGCGCGCCGCCGAGGTTCAGGTCGGCGCACATCACCGCCGCGCCCTCGCGGGCGAACGCCTCGGCGGTCGCGCGGCCGATCCCCGAGCCCGCGCCGGTCACCATCGCCACCTTGCCTTCGAGCCGCATCGCCGCCACCTTTCACGCACCGGGAGTTGCACGCCGAGGATAGCCTGACCCCATGACCCCGAGCACCGACACCCCGCCCCTCGAGCTCCTGCGCGACGGTCCCCCCGACGCGGCGTGGACGCTCGTGCTGGCGCACGGCGCGGGCCTGGCGATGGACGCGCCGTTCATGACCGGCATCGCCGAGCGCGTCGCCGCTGCGGGCATCGAGGTGGTCCGCTTCGACTTCCCGTACATGCGCGTCCAGCGCGCGACCGGCCGCAAGCGCGCGCCGAACGCCCCGCGGCTCCTCCTCGAGGCGTGGTGGGAGGTCATCGCCGCGCTCGGCGACCCCTTGCGGCTGGTCATCGGCGGCAAGTCGATGGGCGGGCGCGTCGCCACCCACGTGGCCGACGAGGCGGGCGTGGGCGGGCTCGTGGTGCTGGGCTACCCGTTCGAGCCGCCGAGGAGCACCTCGGGGCCTCGCACGGGCCACCTCGGCGACCTGCGCACGCCGATGCTGATCTGCCAGGGTGAGCGCGACCGCTTCGGGGGCCGCGAGGAGGTCGCGGGGTACGACCTCGCGCCGACCATCGAGTTCCACTGGGTGCCGGACGGCGACCACTCGTTCGTGCCGCGCAAGTCCTCGGGCCGGACGCTCGACGCGAACCTGGACGGTGCGGCCGACGCCGTCGTGCGGTTCATCGAGGGGCTGCGCTCAGGCTGAGCCGGCCTGCCCGCCCTCCACCAGCTCGCGGGCGCGGGCGAAGACGGCGTCGAACATCGGCTGCGTCAGGCGGCCCGTGAAGGTGTTCTGCTGGCTCGGATGGTACGAGCACAGCACCACCCGGCCGTCGGGGAGCTCGAACTCGGCGCCGTGGCCGAACTTCGGCCGGGGCCGCATCCCCTCGACCGACGCGAGCACGCCGAGCGCCCAGCCGCCGAGGGCGAGCAGCACGCGGGTGCGGGGCAGCAGCGCCAGCTCGCGTTCGAGGAACGGACGGCAGCGGTCGCGCTCCTCGGTCGTCGGGCGGTTCTTGGGGGGTGGGCAGCGCACGGCGGCGAGCACGTAGGCGTCGAGGAGCGCGAGCCCGTCGTCGCGGTGCTCGGCGGTCGGCTGGTTCGCGAAGCCCGCGCGGTGCATCGCGCCGAACAGCCAGTCGCCGGAGCGGTCGCCGGTGAAGACGCGTCCCGTGCGGTTCGCGCCATGGGCGGCAGGCGCGAGCCCGACGATGACGAGCCGGGCGGCGGGGTCGCCGAAGCCCGGCACCGGGCGGCCCCAGTAGTCCCACTCGCGGTACGCCGCGCGCTTCTCGCGCGCGACCTCCTCGCGCCACTCGACAAGGCGCGGACACGCCCGGCACGCGACGATCTCGTTGTGGAGTGCGGCCAGCGAGTCGAGCGTATCCGTCATCGCGGCTCCTCCCGCCCTGCGTTCTATCACAGCCGCCCCGCGCTATCCTCGGGGCGACGCCCGGAGGGTCGCATGCGGTTCCGCATACCCAACTTGGTCGCCGGCATCGTGCTCGCGGGCGGCGGCTCCCGGCGCATGGGCGACGACAAGTGCATGCTCGACCTCGGGGGGCGCACGCTGCTCCAGCGCGCCGTCGACGCGCTCGACGCCGTCGCCGACGAGGTGGTCACGGTGACCCGCCCCGGCCGTCCGCCGCCGCTCGTACAGTCGCCGGGTTCGCTGTACCACGCCGTCGACTCCATCGCCGACGCCGGGCCGCTGGTCGGCATCCTCGCGGGCCTCGAGGCGACCTCGGCGCCGGTCGCGATCGCGGTGGCGTGCGACCTGCCGTTCGTGCAGCCCGACCTGCTGCGCCTGCTCCTCGACCGCGCGAGCGAGGGTGCACGCTTCGTCGTCCCCGTGCACGAGGGGCAGCCGCAGCTGCTGTGCTCGGCGTGGCGGGGGGAGGCGGCGCCGCTGCTGCGCGCCCGCGTCGAGGCGGGCGCCCGCGCCGTCCACGCGATGCTCGACGCGCTCGACGCCGAGCTGGTGCCGCCCGAGGTGTGGCGTGACGCCGACCCGGAGGGGCGTTCGTTCGTGAACGTGAATACGCCCGAGGACCTCGCCGAGGCTCGCGCGAGCCTCGGCGCGTCGCGTGGGGCGTAGTCATCATTGCTGACGCGGATCGGATTCGTACACCGCGTGGTAGTGCGATTCACTCAGCGCACTCGCACCCCGCGCCCCCCTCACCCTCACCCTCTCCCTCCGGGAGAGGGGACCGGAGTGGGAGCCATCCGTTGGCGAGTTAG
>VXMU01000050.1 GCA_009840945.1 Chloroflexota bacterium
CGCCCGCCCGCCGCGCCCCCCGCCCGCGCGGCGCCGCGCGCCCCCGGCCCCCCCCCACCCCCCCGCCCCCCCCCCCGCCCCCCCGCCCCCCCCGACGGTGTCCGACCTGGACGAGCTGCATCGCCGCTACGGCGAGGCGCCGGACGCGACGCTCGGGCGGCTGCGCATCCCCGTGATCGGCGTCGACGCGCCGGTGGGGCAGCGCTACGTGAGCGCGAAGATGCCGAACCCGACGGGCCCCGGCGACGTCGTGTGGTACGACTTCTCGGAGTGGGACGGCCTGGGCGGGGTGCCGGGCGGCGGCGGCAACGCCGTGTTCTCCGGCCACGTCGACTACAACTTCCCGATCCCCTGGGCCGAGGCCCACTACCGCGGCGAGGGCGTCTTCTACGCCCTCAACCTGCTCTCCCCCGGCGACGTCATCGAGGTGGAGGTCGGCGGCAAGGTGATGCAGTACACGGTGAAGTGGACGCGCATGGTCGAGGCCGACGGCCCGGACCAGGTGTGGCTCCCGATCCTCACCGGCGACGTGGGCGTGGACTCGATCACGCTCATCACCTGCGGCGGCGAGTTCGACACCGTCACGAAGTCCTACCGCGACCGCTTCATCGTGCGGGCGGAGCGCGCGTAGCCGCCTCGGACGTCCCGGGACGCCCTCGGAGCGCCCGGGCCGTGGAGCTGCTGCGCCGGCTCGTCTACCGCTTCTACGAGGGGCGGCTGGAGGCCGAGGTGCGCCGCGGCGCCATCCCCCACCACGTGGGCGTGCTGCCGGACGGCAACCGCCGGTTCGCGCGCACCTCGGGGCTGGGGGACGTCGGCGCGGGCCACCGCGACGGCGCGGACAACATCGAGCGGCTCATCGACTGGTGCGACGAGCTCGGCATCCCCGTGATCACGGTGTGGGTGCTCTCGACGGACAACATGCACCGCCCCGCTACGGAGCTCGACGCCATCTACGGGATCGTCGAGACGCGCGTGGAGGCGCTGGCCGAACAGCAGCGCCACGCCACGCTGCCCCGCCGCATCCGCGCCGTGGGCCGCCGCGACCTCCTCCCCGCCTCGACCGTCGCGGCCATCGAGCGCGTCGAGTCGGCGACGGCGGAGCACGAGGCCGGGGACCTCATCGTGGCGGTGGGCTACGGCGGCCGCGACGAGATCGTCGACGCGGTGCGCCGGATGATCGAGGACCACGCGGGGCGTGGCGATTCCCTCGAGGCGCTCGCGGGAGGCCTCGACGCCGACGAGCTGGGTCGCTACCTGTACGCGCCGGACGTGCCGGACCCGGACCTGGTGATCCGGACCTCGGGGGAGCTGCGGCTGTCGGGGTTCATGCTGTGGCAGAGCGCGTTCAGCGAGTACTACTTCTGCGAGGCGTACTGGCCGGCGTTCCGCCGCATCGACTTCCTGCGCGCGATCCGCTCCTACGGCCAGCGCCAGCGCCGCCGCGGCCGCTGACCCCTCGACGTTCGCGGGGGCGCTCCTCGCGGTGCGGTCAGTTCCTGCCGCAGCAGGCCACGGTGCCGTCCGTGCGCAGCCAGCAGGTGTGGTACTGGCCGGCGGCGACGTCTGTGAACGCGCCGGATGGCGGGTCGGCCTGGCCGTCGAGGTTGGCCCCCCAGCACTCGGCCGTACCGTCCGCGCGGACGCCGCAAGTGTGGTACTCGCCCGCGCTCAACGCCTCGAACGTCCCGGTCGGCGGCGAGGACTGCCCGAACAGGTCGCTGCCCCAGCACGCGATCGTGCCGTCGGCGCGGATTCCGCAGGTGTGTTCGGCGCCCGCGGAGATCGCCTCGAACGCGCCGGCAGGAGCTCTCAACTGGAGGGCGTTGTCGGAGCCCCAACAGGTTGCAGACCCGTCGGCCCGAATGCCGCACGAGTGCGACCCCCCGGCGCTGACGGCCTCGAACGTCCCGGTCGGCGGGCTCGCCTTCGCCTCGTCGTACGGATCCCAGCATGCGACGACGCCGTCGGTGGTGATGCCGCACGCGTGAGTCGCGCCGACGCTCACCGAGGTGAATGCGCCGCCGGGCCTCCTCGAATCGATGAAGTCGATGAGTCCCCAGCAGGTCACGGAACCGTCGCTGCGGATCGCGCAGGTGTCCGCCATCCCGGCCGCGACCGACTCGAACGCGCCGTCGGGCGGGGACGACTGCCCCCAGTCGTCCATGCCCCAGCAGGTGATCGAGCCGTCGCCTCGCGTCGCGCACGTGTGGTGCCAGCCGGCGGCGATGGCTGTGAACTCCCCGGCGGGTGGAGTGGACTGCTTGCCGTAGCCCGCGCCCCAACACTCAACCGATCCACCAACGCGGATGCCGCAGGAGGCGCCGGCTCCGACGCTGACTGACTCGAAGGCGCCGCCTGGGTGGTCGAGTTCGGCGAAGGCTCCAGATGACCGACCCCAGCACGCGATCGAGCGATCAGGCCGGATGCCGCAGAACCCGGCGGCGCCGCTGCTGATGGAGGTGAGCGATGCGTCCAGCGAGAACGACGACGCACCCCGGCCTCCCCAGCACGTGACCGAGCCGTCGGCGCCGAGGCCGCACGCCGCGAGTCCGGCGGCGCCCACTGCGATGAACGACCCGTCCGGAGGTGAGGTCTCTCCGTGATCGTCGCGGCCCCAGCACTCGATGGAGCCATCGGCCTGCACGCCGCACGTGAACCCGCTGCCGGCGCTGACCATCCGGAACGTGCCCACGGGAGGCGTCGCCTGCCCGTGATCGTCCGCTCCCCAGCACACGACCGCGCCGTCAGGTCTGACGCCACACGCATGGCCCTCCCCCGCACTGATGGACGCGAATGTGGTTCCGAGCGGGGCGGATGCCCCCCGGGGCAGGAGGCCCCAGCATTCCAGGGCTCCATCCGCCCGTACGGCGCACGTATACGCGTTGCCCGTCACCACGGAGGTGAACACGCCGTCCGGCGGACTCGCTTGGCCTACGCCGTTGGCCCCCCAGCACCGCACCGCGCCATCCACCCCGATTGCGCATGCGTGGTCGCCCCACGTGCTCACCGAGGTGAAGCGGCGAGGGTCCTCGTCGGGCGACGGAGCGATCGAAGGCAACGTGTTCGCTTCGAGGCGCAGCGGCGAGCTACCGAGCCACCTGCCGACGGTTGCGCCCGGGCGCACGAAGCGCGCCCGCGGCAAGCCGACCTCGCTCCAGGTGCCGTTGGCGATTAGCTGCCGGAGCCCGAACTCCGTGGTCCCGTTGGCCAGTCGGCGCGCGGTGATCCGCACCTCCACCTCGAACGAGTCGGCCGTGACCGTTACGGGCGTGCTCCAGAGCCACCGGCCGTGGCCCGGCTCCGCCGGGAAGAAGCGCCGCTGCGGCAGCACTCGCTCGCCCCACGAACCGCCGGGCGCGCGCTGCTGGAGGGCGAACTCGAAGCGGCCGTCCTCGGTGCGCTGTGCGGCGACCCGCACATCCGCGTACCCGCTGGCCGCGTGGGTCGGTGCGACCGCGCCGAGCACGGCGGTCAACGTCGCGACGAGGATTGCGACGGTCAGTCCTCGCATCGCGCTCCAGTCCAGCATTCGCCGAAGGCGACGCACGTGGCCGCGGCGCCCTGAGCACGATAGCCGAGGGTGGAGCGCGTGTGGGCGAGCGCGACCCACAGACGACCCGCCTCCGCCGCGTGCGTTCGACGGCGGGCGATAGGACGATGGATCGAGGAGTAAGCGGGGTTCGGCGAAGGGCCGCACTCGAGGGGCATCCGGTCGCCGCGGTCGCTTCGTACCCCAGTAGGGAGTTCGGCCCGATGCATGCGTGGATCGCCATCACCCTCGCCGCCACCATCACCGCGCTGCTCTCCGCGCTCGCCGTCGCCTGCACGGGCGACCCGGCGCCGGGCGGGGAGCTCGAGGTCACCTCGGGGCGCAGCCCGAACGCATCAGTCAGCGGCAGCGTCACCTACCGCGAGCGCATCGCGCTGACCGAGGGGGCGAGGCTCGTGGTCGAGCTGCGCGATGTGTCGTACCAGGACGCCGCGGCGCCGCTCATCGCGCGGCAGACCATCGAGAACCCCGGGCAGGTGCCGATCCGCTTCGAGGTCGGCTACCACCGCGACGACATCGACGACCGCAACGTGTACGGCATCAGCGCCCGCATCATCGCGGCCGACGGCCGCCTCGCCTTCACCAACGACACGGCCTACGACGTGATCACGCGCGGCAACCCGCGCAGCGTCGACATGCTGCTCGTGCTGGTCGAGCCCCCGCCCGGCCTCGTGCCCGCGGGGACGGACTGGCGGACGTGGGTGGAGACGCCGGTGCAGATCGTGGCGGCGAGCCTCGTGCCGTTCGAGCCCGACCACCCGATCCGTGTCGTCTACTACCAGTCAGGGGTCGAGAACTGCGCGCGGCCCGGCAACGAGGGCTGGGAGATCGACGGCGCCCGGGTCCGGGCCTGGGTGACGCTGATGCAGCCGCCGCCCACCCCGTGGGGCATCGACTGCGACGCCGAGCGGCTGGAGCTCGACACCTACCTGGTCCTCGGATCGTCGCTCGTCACCGGCCAGACGTACGAGGTGGTCGTGAACGACGTGGTCGCCGCCGCCTTCACGCTCCCCGAGCCCAGCTTCGGTCACACCGCCATCGCGGAGTCACCCGTCGAACGCGCCGAGGTGGTGGAGCGCGCCGACTCACCCGCGTCGTACGACCTGCACGTGGTCTCCGGCCTGCCGAAGGGGAGCGGCTGCTCGTGGGTCAACGGCCACGAGGTCGAGCGACGCGACGCGTACCGCATCGACATCACCGTGACGCACCACGAGAACGTCGAGCCGGACGTCGTATGCACCGCGGACTTCCCCATCATCGAGACGACGATCCCGCTCGGCTCGGCCTTCGAGCCGGGCGAGGAGTACACCGTCACCGTGAATGGCGAGGTGACCGTCTCGTTCACGCCGGGCGAGTAGCGAGCCCCTCACCACCCGGCGCTTCGCCCTCTGTCACGTCGGCCGGTGCGCGGCGCTATGCTGCGCCCGTCGCCGCGCGCGCACCGCCCGGCGGCCCGCACGCCAGGGGGACCCGATGCCCGTACCAGATAACGTCGAAGCGACCGTCCGCGCGCTCGTCGACGCGGCTGGCCTACCCGTCAGCGACGAGGAGTTCCAGTCGCTGGTCGAAGGCTACCCGACGCTCCGTGAGCTGACCGACCGCCTCTACATCGAGGAGGTCCGTTACGAGGAGCCGGCGCTGATCTTCACGCCGGTGCCGCCGACGAAGGGCGAGTGAGATGACGCCACCTCGAACCATCGAATCGGCCGCCGCGGCGTTGCGCAGCGGCGAGGTGAGCAGCGTCGAGCTCACCGGGGAGGCGCTCGAGCGCATCGCCGCGCTCGACGAGCGTGTCGGGGCGTTCATCGCCGTCAACGAGGCGGGCGCGATGCGGCAGGCCGAGCAGGCCGACGCCGACCTCGCCGCCGGGGTCGACCGCGGGCCGCTGCAGGGCATCCCGTTCGGCATCAAGGACATCCTCGCGACGAAGGACCAGCCGACGACCGCGAACTCGCTCATCCTCGACCCCGCGTGGGGCGAGGGCTACGACTCGGTCGTCAGCGAGCGCGTGCGCGAGGCGGGCGCGGTCATCATGGGCAAGCTCGTGCTTTCCGAGTTCGCCCTCGGCACCCCGGACGAGGACAAGCCGTTCCCGATCCCGCGCAACCCGTGGCGGCTCGACCGCACGCCGGGTGGGTCGTCGTCCGGCACGGGCATCGCGGTGTCCACCGGCATGGTGCTCGGCGGCCTCGGCACCGACACCGGCGGCTCCGTGCGCTTCCCCGCGGCCTACTGCGGGCACACCGGGCTGAAGGTCACCTACGGCCGCGTCCCGAAGTGGGGGTGCGTGCCGCTTGGCTACACGCTCGACTCGATCGGCCCGATGGCGCGCTTGGCGTACGACTGCGGCGCCATCCTCAACGTCATCGCCGGTCATGACCCGCGCGACCCCACCGCCTCCGCCGAGCCCACCGAGGACTACCTCGCGGGCGTCGGCGGCGGCGTCGAGGGGCTGCGGATGGGCGTGCCGCGCGCCTACTTCTTCGACAGCGAGGACCTCGACGCGGAGGTGCTCGCGGCGACGGAGGCGGTGATCGAGACGCTCGCCGGCCTCGGCGCGGAGGTCGTCGAGGTGGACCTGCCGCACTCGGACATCGCGAAGGACGCGAACACGCTGACGATGCTCAGCGAGGCGTTCGCGTACCACCGCATGGACATGGGCAGCGACCGCTGGACCGAGTACGGCCGCGGGGCGCGCATCATGATCGGCCGCGCCGCGCTCTACTCGGCGGCCGACTACATCCAGGCCCAGCGCTTCCGCAGCTGGTACGCGAAGCAGGCGGCGCGCGTGATGGCGGACGTCGACGTGCTCGTCGTGCCGATGACCCCCGAGCCCGCGCCGGAGTACCCGCCGCCCGACATGAACCGGCGCCTGACGATGCCGAGCTATGCGGGGCCGTTCAACCTGCTCGGCTACCCGGCGCTCGCGCTGCCCTCGGGCTTCTCGTCCGGGCTCGGACTGCCGCTGTCGGCACAGATCGTCGGTGCCCCGTTCGCCGAGGCGCTGCTCGTGCGCATCGGTCACGCGTACCAGCAGGTGACGGACTGGCATCTCCAGGTCCCGCCCGACGACGCGCCGGGTGGCGAGGAGGCGTAACAGGGGGCGGTCGGGCCCGTCGCGTTGACAGGCGCACCGCGGAGCGCGAACGTGTAGACGACCCTTCGCGGCGGCCTTCGCGGTCGTCGCCGGACGATAGCTACCGCACAGGGACACATGCGGGGAGCTTGAGCCTGGGCGATGGTGCCACCGGCTACGGACTGTGGGTGAGCGTCGGCGCGCTCGCGCTCGTGGCTGTGCCCGGCGTCGGGCTCCGGCTGACCGGCGCCGACGTCGACCCCATGCTCGCTGCCGCGCTCTCCGGCGCGGGCATCGTCTCCGGCGCGTTCCTGCTGTCGTGGGCAGCCGAGGTCGCCGAGCTGGACATCTCCGCCTCGCTCGCCATCGCGGTCCTCGCGCTGGTCGCCGTGCTCCCCGAGTACTCGATCGAGGCCGTGCTCGCGTGGGACGCGGGCGCCTCGTTCGACCCCGCGACCGGCGCGGTGACCGAGGAGACCGCGCGCGTGGCGGCGAACGTCACGGGCTCGAACCGCCTGCTGATCGGGCTCGGCTGGTCGGCCGTCATCCTCATCTACTGGCTGCGCAGGCGAGACAGCGTCGACCTGCGTCGCGAGGCGGGCCTCGAGATCGCACTGCTCGCGGTGGTCACGGTCGCGATCCTGCCGATCGTGGTCATAGGGCAGGTCCACATCGTGCTGGCCGTCGGGCTCATCGCCCTCTACGGCGTGTACCTGTGGATCAGCGCCACCCGTGACGTCGAGGAGCCCGACCTGGTCGGCACGGCAGCCCAAATCGCCGAGCTGCCCGTGCGCCAGCGGCGCACGGTGGTGGTGTGCCTGTTCCTGTACGCCGCCGCCGTCATCGTGCTCGTGGCGGAGCCCTTCGTGGACGGCCTCGTCGCGAGCGGGCAGGACCTCGGGGTCGACGAGTTCATCCTCATCCAGTGGATCGCGCCGCTTGCCTCCGAGTCCCCCGAGGTGATCGTGGGGGTGATGTTCGCGCTGCGCGGTCACCCCGTCGCGGGCCTCACGGCGCTGATCTCGGCGTCGGTGAACCAGCTCACGCTCCTCGTCGGCAGCATGGCGGTGCTGTTCAGCCTCTCGGCCGGCGAGGTGCTGAGCTTCCCCCTCGACGACCGCCAGGCGACCGAGTTCCTGCTCACCGCGGCGGTATCAGCCGCGGGGGTGCTGCTCGTCGCCCGCCGCGTGGTTCCGTGGAGCACGGGGGCGTTCCTGCTCCTGCTCTTCGTGGTGCACCTCTTCTTCCCGGCCAGCGAGGACCGCATGCGCTTCGTGTTCGTGTATGCCGGGCTCGCGCTGGGCGTCGTTGCGATGGACTGGGGACGCGTGCGCGCACTCTTCCCGGCCAGTCGCGAGAAGGCGGCGTAGCGCGCCCGGCGCGACCGCCGTGCGCGGTCGTGCAGACGCGGGCCGGTCAGGCGCCGACGGCGCGGTGCTCCGGGCGCCAGTGCCAGATCGGCTCCTGGCCCGAGATCTCCGGCAGGTAGGCGCCGTCGACCTTCGAGGCGCGCACGAACTTCGCGAGGAAGTCGAAGCCGTCGCGACGCTCGACGCGCCAGACGGCGCCCTCGCGGTCCTCGTCGGCCGCGACCGCACGGCCGACCTCGTCGAGCCGCGCCAGCATCGCCTCGACGGTCGCCGGCGGGCCGTCGCTGAGCGTCACCGGCGTGGCGACGTCGAAGCGGTCGCAGCGCTCGACTGCTTCGTCCCACAGCCGACGCTTGCCGTCGCGCGTGAGGTCGAAGGCGATGAACTCGTCACCGGCGTCGAGCTCGTAGCGGGTGCCGTGGGCGAGCGCCATCCACTCGCCGTGCAGCACCTCGCCGGGCTCGAGCATCTCGACGAAGCGCTCGACCTGGGCGTGGACCCACTCGCCGAACATGCGGATGTGCTCGTACGGCGCGGTGTGCGCCGGGTAGCCCTGCCGGCCCAGCGCGTGCACCTCGCCGTCGATGTTGGCGACGGCGACGTTCGCGCCATCGAGCTTCTCGGTGACGATCACGCGGTCGTGGCGGTCGCGAGGGCGCTCGGTGCAGATGCGCGCCTGGCCCTCGTGGATGTGGTGCTCGCCGGGGCCGATGCGGCTGTCCGGGAGGTGCGGGATGCTCCCGTACGCCTTGCGGCCGAGCGGCTTCGTGGCGCGTTCGCTCATGTGTGTGCCGCTCCTTCCGTGTACGGGGTCAGTGCTCCCTCGCGACCCGCGGTCGCTGGTCGAGGCTCCGGGTCGGTCGGTCCGGAGGACGGGTCGAGGGTGCGTGGGCGGGGCGGTCAGGCTGGCGGAGAGGGTGGGATTCGAACCCACGAGAGGGGATACCTCTACCCGCTTTCCAGGCGAGCCTGTTAAGCCACTCCAGCACCTCTCCGCGTGACGCCTGATGCGCCGCCGGCCTACCCCGCGATCGTGCGCCGGGGCCTGGTCCGGCCGCTGGTATGCCGAGGCTGGCGGAGAGGGTGGGATTCGAACCCACGAGGCTTTCGCCTACCGCTTTTCGAGAGCGGCACCTTAAACCACTCGGACACCTCTCCACACCCAGTATATGCAGGGTGTCCGGCCTCGGAACACATCACCGGGGGTAGTCGAGTGTAGCTCTGGGGGTGCTGGCGCTCAGGCGGCGGAGCGGCCAGTGACGCCCCGCCGCCAGGACGCGGAGTGGAGCGAGCAGAGCGAGCCACCCGGGAGCAAGGTCAGACTACGATAGGGTGCGCGATGTCCTCCGTACGCCGCCGGCTGGCGTGGCAGGATAGTGAGCACGGAGTTGCGCCGTGGAGGCCGGGATGGTCGAGCAGGCAATCAGCAAGAGCGAGGTGTTGGCGGTGCTTCGCGAGCACAAGCCTGTGCTCGCCGAGCGCTTCGGCGTCGGCGATCTGGCGCTCTTTGGCTCCACGGTCCGAGACGAGGCAGGACCGGACAGCGACATCGACATCCTGATCACGCTCCCGGATGCGCGTGGCTGGAGCGGCTACGGCGAAGTCCTGCGCTACCTGGAGGGTCTGTTCGGCCGCTCGATCGACCTCGTGGTCGAGACCGAGGTGCGAGGCGAACTGCGCCCCTACATCGAGGCAGACGCCGTGTATGTCTGAGGGGCGCTGGGACGTCTACGTTCGGGACATGCTCGATTGCTGCGGGCGGATCGAGGACTACACGGCTGGCCTCGGGCGTGACGAACTTGTCGATGCCCGGGCGCTCTACGACGCAACACTGTGGAACATCGCGGTGCTCGGGGAGGCGGCGAGCAACGTCCCGGACGTCGTCCAGCGGTCTCACCCCGAGATTCCCTGGGCCGACATCACCGGGACCCGTAACCGCATCGTTCACGGCTACGGCAGCATCCGCGATCAGATCGTCTGGGAGATCGTCAGTCGCGATATTCCCGACCTAATCCCACAGTTGCGCGCTCTGCTGGCTGAAGCCGCTGGAGAGACTGACGCACATACCGGCCGCGAGGAGCCGTAAGCGGGGAGCGTGCGAGTCCATGGCAGCCGTGGCGTGCCGAGCGTGGCCAAGGCCCACTGATGAGTCGACTTCGCTATGTGGGGCGGGCGAGCCGACGCTCATCCCCCTGGGGCTAGGCGTCCTCGGGGTCGTCGCGGCCCATGCGTTCGCGGTACTCGGACTCGAGCTCGGCGCGCGCCTCGTCGGCGGCCTTGCGCGACTCGATGATGCCCTCGCGCACCTTCTCGCGCGCTGACCGCAGGTCGTCCGCGATGCTCGCGGCGAGGGGCCCGAACGGCGCGGGCAGGTCCAGCAGCTCGCGGCTCTCACGCGTCATCAGCGCGCGGAACCCCGCGTAGGCTGCGGCCGCGACCATGCCCATGAACGCCCACGCGGCCAGGTCGCCGCGGCGCGCCGCGCGCTCGGCGCGGTTGCGGGCCGCGAGACGCATCGCCGCCGCCTCGATCGCGTCGTCGAGGTCCACGGCGGAGCCGATGACCTCGGACACCTGGTACGAGGAGCGGCCCTGCGGCCGGGCGCGGCGGCGACGACGGAACATGGGCGCGCCCTACTCCCCCGGCGGCGGCGGCCGGCGGCGCGCGCTGGCTGTCAGCATGCTGCCGAAGCCGCGCCGGAAGCCGCGCGCGACCGCGACGGCGCGGATCACCGGCGAGACGGCGTTGTCGCTGACGAACTCGACGCTCGTGCGGGCGGTGCGGACCATCTCGCGCGCGTCGCCCACCATCCCGCGAGCGTCGTCGGCCATCGCCTGCGCGTTGCCTGCCATCGGCCGCACGGTCTCGTTGAAGACGTCGCTGCCCGCGCCCTGCGCGGCGCGCATCGCGAACAGGATGGCGAGCAGGACGATGATGCCGACGAGGAAGAAGAGCACGCCGAGCGCGCCGTAAAGGATGATCACGCCGTCGCGGATCTGCCCCATCGTGATGTCGAAGTAGAGGATGCCGTAGACGGCGCCCGCGCACGCCAGCACGAGCAGCAGGAACAGGAGGACGACGTACCGCACCGTGCTGCCGCCCTCGCTCGCTACCTCGTTGTGCCCGTGACGCAGTGGGGACCCCGCGCTGAGTCATCGTAGCCGCGCGGGTATTGGCGAACAACGAACGCGCCGAGGGGATGCGCCAGAACCTTCAACGCACCAGTCAAGAACCGCGCGCCGGCTCGGTCGCGTACCCTGACTCGTGGCGCCGGCGCGGGAGCAGCACATGGACAGCGAAACCACCCCGGATCTGCCTACCCGGACCATGACGGCGACGGAATTCAGGGCCAGGTGCCTGGCGCTCATGGACGAGGTCGCCGAGAGCGGCGAGGCCATTGTGATCACGAAGCGCGGCCGCCCGGTGGCGCGCCTCACGCCCTACCGCACGGAGCGCGGTCCGTGGTTCGGACACGATCGCGACATCATTGAGATCCGCGACGACCTCATCGAGCCCGTGGATGTGGAATGGGAAGCGGAGTCCGACCCCGACCGGGTGCTTAACCCGTGAACTAGAACGCCGCGCGCGCCCCTCGCTCGATGACCCCGCCGCCCACCACCTCGTCGCCGTCGCCCGGCGTCGGGCGGTAGAGCACGACCGCCTGGCCCGGCGCGGCCGCCCGCACGGGGCGGTCGAGGGCGAGCCGGAAGCCGTCCCCGGACCGCGCGACGAGGCGCGCCGGCACCGACTCGGCGTGGTAGCGCACGCGCGCGAGCAGCGCATCTCCCGGCTCCGGCGGCTCGCCGACCCAGCTCGGCGCCGAGGCTTCGAGGCTCGTCGCCAGCAGGTCGTCGGCGCTGCCGACGGTGACCACGCCGGCTGTGGCGTCGATCGAGGTGACGTAGCGGCGCTCGGCCGTCGCGATGCCCAGGCCGCGGCGCTGGCCGACGGTGAAGCTCGCCACGCCGTCGTGGCGGCCGAGCTCCTCGCCGTCCCCGCCGACGATCGCGCCGGCCTGCGAGGTGACGCCGCGCGCGCGCAGCAGTTCGCGGTAGTCGCCGCCGGGGACGAAGCAGATGTCGGCGCTGTCGGGCTTGTCGGCGACGCCGAGCCCGAGCTCGGCGGCCACTCGACGCGTCTCCGCCTTCGGCAGGTCGCCGAGCGGGAAGCGCAGCCGCGTGAGCTGCTCCTGCCCGAGCGTGTAGAGCACGTACGACTGGTCCTTCGCCTCGTCGGCCGCGGCGTGCAACGTCCGACGCCCCTCGTGCTCGCGGATGCGGGCGTAGTGGCCGGTCGCGAGCTGCTCGATGCCCATCGCGTTGGCGCGGTCGAGGAGCGTGCTGAACTTGATGCGGTCGTTGCAGGCCAGGCAGGGGTTGGGGGTGCGGCCCTCGGCGTAGGCGCTCGTGAAGACGTCGATCACGTCGCGCTCGAACTCGCGCTCCATGTTGAGCACGTAGTGGGGGATGCCGATGCGCCGGGCGGCGGCGCGCGCGTCGGCGACGTCCTCGACGCCGCAGCAGGCGCGCCGCGAGCGCAGCACGGTGTCGTCGGCCTCGGTGTAGAGCCGCAGCGTGACGCCCACGATGTCGTGGCCCTCGCGGTGCAGGAGGGCGGCCGCGACGGCGGAGTCGACGCCGCCCGACATGGCCACGAGGATGCGCTGCTTGCTCATCGACTCATTGTAGGTGCGGCGCCCGGAACGGCCATCCTCGTCGGGCGTGGCTGCGCGTGGACGCGGTCGCTTGTCGGCATTCCGAGCTAAGATCGACGGGATGTTGCTTGCACTGGCTGCGAACGTACGCAGACTCGGAGTCGTCGCGGCCCTCGCCGTGAGCCTCGCCCTCGCCGCCTGCGACGGCGAGGAGCCCGCGCCCGCCGCGACTGCCACTCCCACGCGCGCCGCCCTCGAGGCAACCGCTACCCCGACACGCGACGCCCCCGTGGCCACGGCCACGCCGGCACGCGCGCCCGCCCCGGAGGCGACCGCAACGCCCGCGCCCTCGACGGCCACCCTCGCCCCGTCGGCACAGGCGACGCCCGTGGCTGCGTCGGGCGTTGCGGAGCTCGATCTGGCGCTCGACCGACGCACCACCTGGCAGGACCTCTACGACACCCGGACGGACGCCGAGCGGGCGTGCATCCACGGGGAGCTCGGCGGCGAGGCGACCGACCTCCTCGCCCGTGCCATATTCAGGGATGAGCCCACCCAGGAGTGGGAAGTCTCGATGTTCTCGTGCCTCGAGCCCCCGGCGGCCCGCGCCGTCCTGCTCGACGGCCTGGTGCTCGCCATCGGCGAGGACGGCCTGGAGCTGAGCGACACCGAGCTGGCCTGCGCCCGCGAGCAGGTCGCCGCCGTCGACGTCCCCGCGCTCATCGCCGCGGACCTCGACGGCTCCCCGGGGGCCGAGGAGGTCTATGTCGCCATCGCCGACTGCCTGGGATACCTGCTCATCGAACTCATGGTGGCCGATTTCGGCCTGGACCCCGATGAGCTGGGCACGGAGGAGACCGCGTGCATCCGGGCGTTCGCGGAGCGCACCGACTGGGCCGTCCTCGTCGGGGCCGGCGACGCCACCACCGCGGTGGATGTCATGGCCGGCGTGTTCGGGTGCGTCCCGGAGTTGCTGGTGATGCTCATGGCGGAGCAGATGGGGCTGGACCTCGATGCGCTGACCGAGGACGGGCTCGCCTGCATGCGGGAGTGGGCCGGAGACGCAGACATCGAGTCCTTCCTCGACGCCCTGGTCGCGGGGAACATCGCCGCGCTGGCGACCCTGACCGCCGGCCTGACCGCCTGCCCGCTCGACCCGGCCGCCGCGCCCGCCCGGTAGCAGGCGCCCGCACGCACTCCACGCCGCGCGCCACCCGGCGCCCGGACGGCGGCCGGATGGGGAAACCCCCGCACCCTACGATGGCACCATGGAGCACAACCGTGGCGGCCGCCCGCGCCATCCCGACGTGCTGACGCCCGCCGAGTGGCGCGTCCTGGAGGCGCTGCGCGAGGGCGGCACGAACGCCGAGATCGCCGCGCGCCTCGGCGTCAGCACGAACACGGTCCGGTACCACGTCTCGAACATGCTCGCGAAGCTGGAGCTGCGCGACCGCCGCGCGCTCGCCGCCTGGCGCCCCGAGGGGCATCGACGCCGCCTCGGCGCATTGCTCGCGCTCCCCGCCGCCGTGTGGTCGGTGGGGCGGCCGCTGGCGTGGGTCGGCGTCGGCGCGGCGGTGCTGGCCGGGGTCGTGGTGGTGGCGGTCGCGCTCGTGGCCCTCGATGCAATCGTGGAGCGCGACCCCGACCCGCCAGCCGCCGTCGCGCCCCCGCCCGCGACGCCCTCGGCC